>JAGWNU010000004.1 GCA_028871175.1 Burkholderiaceae bacterium
GATTTGATGCTGGAGCACCAGCAGGACCTCGCCGCCATCCTCACGGCCGAGCAGGGCAAGCCGCTGGCCGAAGCCGCCGGCGAGATCGCCTACGCCGCGTCCTTCATCGAATGGTTTGCCGAAGAAGCGCGCCGCATCTACGGCGACACGATTCCCTCGACGCAGGGCGACCGCCGCATCGTCGTACAGAAAGAGCCGATTGGCGTGACCGCCGCCATCACGCCGTGGAATTTTCCGATCGCGATGATGACGCGCAAGGTTGGGCCGGCATTGGCGGCGGGCTGCGCGATGGTGGTCAAGCCCGCGCTCGAGACGCCCTACTCCGCGTTGGCGTTTGCCGAGCTTGCAGCGCGGGCCGGCGTGCCTGCCGGGCTGCTCTCGATCGTGACCGGCGACTCACAGCCCATCGGCGGCGAACTGACGTCCAACCCGATCGTCCGCAAGCTGAGCTTCACGGGCTCCACCGCCGTGGGCCGCCTGCTGATGCGCCAGTGCTCAGAAGACATCAAGAAGCTGTCGCTGGAGCTGGGCGGCAACGCGCCGTTCATCGTGTTCGACGATGCCGACGTCGACGCGGCCGTGGAAGGCGCGATGATCGCCAAGTACCGCAATGCGGGCCAGACGTGCGTATGCGCCAACCGCTTCTATGTTCAGCGCGGCATTTACGACGCGTTCGCCGCCAAGCTGGCCGATGCCGTGCGGGCACTGCGCGTGGGCAACGGCACCGAGCCCGGCGTGCAGCAGGGCCCGCTGATCCACATGCGCGCCATGGAGAAGGTCCGCCAGCATCTGGATGACGCCGTGTCGCAAGGCGCGCGGGTGCTGGTGGGCGGCAAGCCGCATGCGCTGGCCGCGCAAGGCGGCGCGTTCTTCGAGCCGACCGTCGTGGTGGATGCCCGGCCGGGCATGCTGCTGACGCACGAAGAAACGTTCGGCCCGCTGGCGGCGCTCATTCCGTTCGACACCGAAGACGAGGCCGTCGCGGCAGCCAACGACACCGAGTTCGGCCTGGCCGCGTACTTCTACACGCGCGATCTCGGCCGCGCGTGGCGTGTGTCCGAGGCGCTGGAGAGCGGCATGGTCGGCGTCAACACGGGGCTGATCTCGACGGCCGAAGCGCCCTTCGGCGGCGTCAAGCAGTCGGGGCTCGGGCGAGAAGGCTCGAAGTACGGCATCGACGAGTACCTGGAGATCAAGTACATCAACATGGCGGGTCTCTGACCGGACGCATGGCGGCGGATCGGTCGCATCACACGGCGGTGATGCGCCGGCCGCCGCTTGCTCTATAATCGCTTTACTCTGGCGCGCCGATTTGACGACTGGCTTGCGGGCGCGCGGGAGCCTCGGCGTGTGCCGCTGGGCTCTCATTACAAATGCGGCTAAAGAGGTTCGGTCAGGACGGGGGCAGGCGCCCCACGTGCGCCACAAGAGCCCGATTGGTTGCGTTGTCAGCGTTGCCGGTCGGGTTTTTTCTTTGGCGCCATGACAGATATCCAAGCGGCCCCCGCGGATGATGCAGCCCCGGCCGACACGGCTTCTCCCATTGAACATGCCGGCAAACCGGCCAACGCCATCGGCCTGGTCGTGCCCGAGCGCATGCACTTTACCGAGCCGCTTGCCCTGCGCAACGGCTCGCAGATCGCCGATTACGACCTGATGGTCGAAACCTACGGCACGCTCAATGCAGATCGCTCAAACGCGGTGCTGATCTGCCATGCGCTGAATGCTTCGCACCACGTGGCGGGCGTGCACGCCGAGGGCGAGGTCGGCTGGTGGGACAACATGGTCGGCCCCGGCAAACCGGTGGATACCAACCGCTTCTTCGTCATCGGGGTGAACAACCTGGGTTCGTGCTTCGGCTCGACCGGCCCCATGAGCCCGCACCCCGAGACCGGCCTGCCGTATGGTGCGCGCTTTCCGGTGGTGACGGTGGAAGACTGGGTCAACGCCCAGGCGCGCGTAGCGGACCGCTTCGGTATCCGCCAGTTCGCGGCGGTGATGGGCGGCAGCCTCGGCGGCATGCAGGCGCTGGCCTGGAGCCTGATGTATCCGGAGCGGTTGCGGCACTGCGTGGTGGTGGCATCCACGCCCAAGTTGTCGGCACAGAACATCGCCTTCAACGAGGTGGCGCGCAGCGCGATCCTGTCGGACCCCGATTTCCATGGCGGCGATTACTACGCGCATCACGTCAAGCCCAAGCGCGGCCTGCGCGTGGCGCGCATGATCGGCCACATCACGTATCTGTCGGATGAAGACATGGCCGAGAAATTCGGCCGCGAGCTCAAGAGCGACGATATCCGGTTCTCGTTCGACGTCGAGTTCCAGGTGGAAAGCTACCTGCGCTACCAGGGCGACAAGTTTGCCGAATACTTCGACGCGAACACGTATCTGCTCATCACGCGCGCGCTCGACTACTTCGACCCCGCGCTGGCTTACGGTGGCAACCTGACCCAAGCCGTGGCGCATACGCAGGCGAGCTACCTCGTCATCAGTTTTGCAACCGACTGGCGCTTTGCGCCCGCGCGCAGCCGAGAACTCGTCAAGGCGCTCCTCGACAACAAGCGGGCCGTCACCTACGGCGAGATCGACGCACCGCACGGCCACGACGCCTTCCTGCTGGAAGACGCGCGCTACCACGCGCTGGTGCGGGCCTACTACGAACGTATTGCGCAGGAGATCGGCGCATGACCACGCAAACGCTGAACGTGGCACCTCGGGCGGTGCCCAATATCCTGGCCGACCGGGCTGACTTCCGTGCGATTGCACGTTGGATCGAACCGCATTCGTCGGTGCTCGACCTCGGTTGCGCCGATGGCAGCCTGCTGCGCGTGCTGCAGGACGAGCTCGACGTGCTTGCCTACGGCATCGAGATCGACGATGCCGGCGTGCTGGCCTGTACGCAGAAGGGCGTGCACGTGATCCAGCAGAACCTCGAGGGCGGCCTCGCGCTGTTCGAAGACAAGAGCTTCGATACCGTCATCCTGTCGCAGACGCTGCAGACCATCCACAACACCGCGCAGGTGCTGCGCGAGATGCTGCGCGTGGGCCGCGAGTGCATCGTGTCGTTCCCGAACTTCGGCTACTGGCCGCACCGGCTGTCGATCTTCCGGGGGCGGATGCCGGTGTCGGAAGCGCTGCCGTATGAGTGGTACGACACGCCCAACGTGCGCGTGCTGACGATCCGCGATTTCGAGGCGCTGGCGCCCAAGGTCGGGCTGGTGATTCTCGATCGCGTGGTGCTGCACGAGGGGAATGTGGTCCGCTGGGGCGCCAACTGGCGCGGCAGCGTGGCGGTCTACCGGGTGCGCGCGGGCTGATTGCCCGGGCATGCAAACCGCCCGCGCGTGGCGGCTCGCCTGGGGTCCACGCGCAGTTGCGCTGCGCGCTACACTGGCCGCTCTTCCCTTGAGGAGATCGCCATGGACACACCGTTCGGCCGCTGTGGAGTTCGACGCATCCTGCGGGGGGCTGTTGCCCTCGCGACCAGCGCCGCGATCTTGCCGGCGCTGGCGGCCACCTCCCCCGCGCAGGCTCACAGCGAGGCCGCCGCCCTCACCCAGGTCGCCATCGCGCACTACGAGCAGAACGACTTCGGCCACGCCTTCGACGAATTTGCCGAAGCTGCGCAGCGCGGCGACCGCCTGGCGCAATTCAATTACGCCATGATGCTGATGCGCGGCGAGGGTACCGTCGCGCGGCCCGACGAGGCGGTCAAATGGCTGCGTCGCGCCGCCGACAACCAGATGACGCATGCGCAGTTCGCCTACGGCGAGCTGTTCGAGCGTGGCGAACTGGTGCCGCGCTCATTGGAAGAGGCCAACAAGTGGTACGAGCGTGCCGCCACCGGCGGGCATGTCGAAGCCCAGCGCGCGCTGGCCACGAACTACTTCACCGGCCGGGGCGTACCGCGCGACTACGCCAGGGCGTTCCTCTGGTACAAGCGGGCGGCCGAGGCTGGCGATGGGCCGTCTCAGTACATCGTCGCCAGCTACTACGAGCGCGGCGAGCCGGGCGTGGTCCCGCAGAACATCGAGCAGGCCAAGGCTTGGTACGGGCGTGCGGCGGCGCAGGGTGACGTGGGTGCGCTGGCCAAGCTGCGCGAACTGGTCGAGAAGACGTATCGCGCCAAGCACGGGGATCCGCCGACCGCCGCGGCGCGGCCGTCCATGTAGGCAAACAAAAAAACCGCCAGGCATCACGCACTGGCGGTTTTGCTTTTGCGACCGCGTCTTGCCGTTCAGCAGCAGCGGCCGACCCGGCCCTTGTAGCGCGCGTCCTGGCGTTCACGAAAGAATTCTTCGTACGTCATGACCGACGCGCCGGGGTGGGTCTCCTGCATGTGGCGCACGTAGGTGTCGTAGTCCGGCACGCCGACCATCAGGCGCATCGCCTGGCCCAGGTAGCGGCCGAGGGTTTCGATCTCTTCGCGCATGGGGATCTCCTTGCAGCAGCGTGGCGGCGCGCATCGCGTCCGCCACGCCTGCCGTGCCTTACGCGCCCAGCGCTTCGTACGGCGTTTCGTTGACGGTCGGACGCGCGTGCGCACGCGCCTTGAATACCGTGCGCAGACCGTACCAGGCGATGCTCACCACCACGAGCACGAACAGGCCGCACAGGAAGGCGTCGATGCGGTCGTTCAGCACGATCTGCTGCATCTGTGCCATCGACTTGGCCGGGGCCATCAACTTGCCGGCTGCGATGGCATCGGCGTACTTGTTGGCGTGGGCCAGGAAGCCGATCTTCGGGTCCGGATCGAACAGCTTCTGCCAGCCCGCCGTGAGCGTGCAGATCAGCAGCCAGGCAGTCGGCAGCAGCGTCACCCAGACATAGCGGTCGCGCTTCATCTTCACCAGCACGCAGGTGCCGAGCGTGAGTGCAATCGCGGCCAGCATCTGGTTGGAGATGCCGAACAGCGGCCACAGCGTGTTGATCCCGCCTAGCGGATCGATCACACCCTGATACAGGAAGTAGCCCCACAGCGCGACAGTCGCAGCCGTGGCAATCAGGTTGGCCACCAGCGAATCCGTGCGCTTGAGCGACGGCACGAAGGTGCCCAGCAGATCCTGCAGCATGAAGCGTCCGGCCCGCGTGCCGGCATCCACGGCGGTCAGGATGAACAGCGCCTCGAACAGGATCGCGAAGTGGTACCAGAACGCCATCATGGCCTGGCCCCCCACCACCTGGTGCAGGATGTGCGCCATGCCGACAGCCAGCGTCGGCGCGCCGCCTGCCCGGGCGAGGATGGTGTTCTCACCCACGTCCTTGGCGGTCTGGATCAGCACGTCGGGCGTGATGACGAAGCCCCATGTGGAGAGCGTCTGCGCAACGGCGTCCGGCGTGGCGCCCACCAGGGCCGCCGGGCTGTTCATCGCGAAGTACACGCCCGGATTGATAACCGAGGCGGCCACCAGCGCCATGATGGCGACGAATGATTCCATCAGCATCGCGCCGTAACCGATGAAGCGGGCCTGCGTCTCGTTCTCCAGCAGCTTGGGCGTGGTGCCCGACGAGATGAGCGAGTGGAACCCCGACACCGCGCCGCATGCAATCGTGATGAACAGGAACGGGAACAGGTTGCCCGACCACACCGGACCGCCGCCGCCCGCGAACTGCGTGAGCGAAGGCATCTGCATGTTGGGTGCGACGATCAAAATGCCGATGGCCAGCGCCATGATGGTGCCGATCTTCAGGAACGTCGACAGGTAATCGCGCGGGGCCAGCAGCAGCCACACCGGCAACACCGAAGCGACGAAGCCGTAGCCGATCAGCATCCACGTCAGCGTCTTGCCGTCGAAGGTGAACAGCGGCGCGAGCGTGGCGCTGTCATGGACGGCCTGTCCGCCCACGATGGCCAGCATCAGCAGCACGAAGCCGATGATGGAGATTTCGCCAATGCGGCCCGGGCGGATATAACGCACATACACGCCCATGAACAGCGCGATCGGAATCGTCGCCGCCACCGTGAAGCTGCCCCACGGCGAACCCACCAGCGCCTTCACCACGATCAGCGCCAGCACGGCCAGGATGATGATCATGATGAGGAACGCGCCGAACAGCGCGATCACGCCGGGCACCGTGCCCATTTCGCTCTTCACCAGGTCGCCCAGTGAGCGGCCGTCGCGGCGGGTGGAGATGAACAGCACGATGAAGTCCTGCACCGCGCCGGCAAACACCACGCCGGCCAGGATCCACAGCATGCCCGGCAGATAGCCCATCTGCGCGGCAAGCACCGGGCCCACCAGCGGACCCGCCCCCGCAATGGCTGCGAAGTGGTGGCCGAACAGCACGTACTTGTTGGTGGGGACGTAATCGAGCCCGTCGTTGTGGCGCCAGGCCGGCGTCTTGCGGGTGCCGTCGAGGCCGAGCACCTTGTCGGCGATGAAGCGGCTGTAGTAGCGATATGCGATCAGATAGATACACACGGCGGCCACCACCACCCAGAGCGCGCTGACTGCCTCGCCGCGCGCAAGCGCTACGGTGGCAAAGCCAAACGCGCCAAGAATGGCGACGACCAGCCAGATCAGGTGTTGCCTGACGAAGCTCATGTCGGTCTCCTCGAACCTTGGTCGAAGTTGCTGGATTGCGGGATGTGGGTTCATCCCTGCGGTCGGAAATCGCCGGTCGGAGTGGGCCGACGGGCAGACTTTGCGCGGTGCCCGTCGGGCAGGCGGCAAGGGCGTGTAGTATTTGCCAACGCTGCCCTACGCCACAAGCGGAAGACTACGCAGCGCATGCCCGTAGTACTACGCAGGGCGCACATTCCCAACCAAGATCGCATCGCCCCTTGCGACGTCGTGCCGCAAGACGCGCGCGTCTGCCATGAAGCTTCGACAGAAAATCCTGCTGCTCGCCGTAGCGCCGCTGACCATCGCCATGCTGGCGATCATGCTGACCGTGCGCCATCAATCGATCGCACTGGCGCGGCATGAGCGGCAACTGGTGGAAACAGCCTACCTGCAGGCCAAGGAGACCGAGCTGCGCGCCTACGTGAAGCTCGCGCAGAGCGCCATCGCCCCGCTGCTTGCGTCGGGCCGTGACGATGAGGCGACACGCGACGAAGCCATGCGGACCCTCGCCCGTCTCGACTTCGGCACCGACGGCTATTTCTTCCTCTACGACCTGCGCGGGCGCAACCTGATGCACCCGCGCCAGCCCGAGCTCGTCGGCCGCGACCTCTGGGGGCTGACCGATGCCCGCGGCCAGCCCACCATCCAGAAGCTGGTGGCCGCCGCGCAGGCAGGTGGCGGCTTCGTGCGCTACATGTGGGACAAGCCGTCCACGCATCAGAGCGTGCCCAAACTCGGTTACGTCGAACCGATTCCGCAGTGGGGCTGGATGGTCGGTACCGGCCTGTATCTGGACGACATCGAACAGACGCTGCGCGAGATCGACCAGCGCGCGCAGGCCAACATTGACCTGACGCTGGCGTGGGTGGTGGGCATTGCCGCGATCAGCATCCTGCTGGTGGCCGGCAGCGGCCTGGCGCTGAACGTCAGCGACCACCGCGAGGCCGACGCCAAGCTGCGGCAGCTTGCCCAGCAGGTCGTGAGGTCACAGGAAGATGAGCGTGCGCGCGTTTCGCGCGAGCTGCACGACGGGATCAGCCAGGTCCTGGTGTCGACCAAGCTGTTGCTGGAGACTGCCCACGGGCATCTGGAAAAATCGCCCGCGCCGGACAAGGCGGCCAGCATGCTGCGCCGCGCACTGGATCGCCTCAACAGTGCGTTGGGCGAGGTGCGGCGTGTGTCGCACAACCTGCGGCCAGCGTTGCTCGATGACCTCGGCCTGGCCGCAGCACTGCAGTTGCTGGTGCGCGAAACGCGCGAGGCGCACGAAGATCGCCAGCCGGGTCTGTCCATCACGCTCGAGCTGGCGGGTCCGCCTGTGCAGTTGCCGGATGCCTGCAATACCGCGCTGTTCCGCATCGCGCAGGAAGCCATCTCCAACATTGAACGTCATGCCACGCAAGCCACGCGCATCGGCGTGCTGCTGGAGAACGACATCGACGCCGTGCGGCTGTCGATTCGGGACAACGGCCCCGGCTTCGATGTGGAGTCCGTCCAGGTGGACCCGCAGCACGGTATCGGGCTGCGGAACATGCGCGAGCGCATGGCCGCGCTGGGGGGCTCCTGCACCATTGTGTCCGGTGGGCACGGTACCGAGGTGTCGGCCGTTTTTCCGCATGTCGTCATCGCCCAACTGGCTTCCGTCCCGTCAACCCCGTCCGTATGAATATGCCTGTCAAACTGCTTCTGGTTGATGATCACCCGCTGGTGCGGGATGGCGTCCGTGTGCGGCTCGAGGCCGTGCCGCATTTCGAGGTGGTCGGCGAGGCGGGCGATGCCCAGGGCGCGCTCGAAGCGGCGCGCACGCTGTCGCCCGACCTCGTCCTGATGGACATCGGCATGCGCGGCATGAATGGCATTGCGCTGACCGAGCGGTTTGCCGAATCGTTTCCCGAGATTGCCGTGCTGGTGCTGTCGATGCACGACAACCTCGAGTATGTGCGGCAGGTCATGCGGGCCGGTGCGCGCGGCTACGTGCTCAAGGACGCGCCGGCCAGCGAGCTGGTCGAAGCCATCGATGCCGTGTTGGCCGGCCGACCGTTCTATAGCGCCCAACTGGCGATGCGCATGGCTGAGCAGGCCATCATGCCGACCCCAGTGGAGGCGCTGACCCCCCGTGAGCGTGACATTCTCGACGGGATCGCCAAGGGCTACGCCAACAAGCGCATCGCCGACGAGCTGGGGCTGTCGGTGCGCACGGTCGAATCGCACCGCCTCAACCTCAAGCGCAAGCTCGGCATCGAGGGCCAGGCGGAACTGGTGAAGTTTGCGGTCGAGCTGGGCAAGGGCCGTTAGGCGGCCTTCATGCCCTCAACGTAGTCGCGCACCATCGCCTCGAACGAGGTGTCGCGGCCGAAGCCCATGGCGTCGGCACGGGCGGTGTCAAAGCGCGCAGGCCAGCTCTGCACGATCGCCTTGATGCGGGCATCCGGTTCCCAGCGGATGCGGCTCACGGGCGCGTCACCCGCCACGTTGCGCAACGCTTCCACCATCTCGCCCACGCGCACCGTGATGCCCGGCAGATTCAGCGTGCGGCGGTTGCCCCATGCCGATGCGGGCAGCGTGTACGCATGCAGTAGTGATGCCACCACCTGGCGCGGCGAGGCCAGCCACAACTCGGTTTCGGTCTCCACCGGGCAGATGGCTTCTTCGCCCGCCAGCGGCTCGCGAATGATGCCGCTGGCAAAGCTCGATGCGGCGCCGTTCGGCTTGCCGGGGCGCACCGATACCGTCGGGATGCGCACCGCGCGCCCGTCGATGTAGCCCTTGCGCGAATACTCGCCCACCAGGAATTCCCCCATCAGCTTCTGTACGCCGTACGAAGCCTGCGGCGTGGCCGCCGTGTCGTCCGTCACCACGCTGGGCAGTTGGCCGCCGAACACCGCCACCGAACTGGCGAACAGCATGCGCGGCGCGCGGCCGGTCTTGGCCTGCTGCGCACGCAGCGCATCGAGCAGGGCGCGCGTGCCATCGAGGTTGACGCGCATGCCAAGGTCGAAGTCGGCTTCGGCGGTGCCGCTCACGACGGCGGCGAGGTGGAAGACGCCGCTCACCTGGTCGTCGATCACCCGCGCGATCAGCGCCGCGTCGGACGCATCGCCCGTCACGTAGCGCACGCGCGCATCGGCAATCTGCCCGGCGACCTGGTCCAGCACGATGAAGGTCTCGACCGGCTGCGCGGTGCCGTCCGGACCGGGCAGGCCGGGCTGCTGGAGCAGTTCCGCCAGCACGCGCTGACCGAGGAAACCGGCGCCGCCGGTGATGACGATGTTCATGGTGCCTCCTTGCCGCCAGCGTGGTTTGCCGGGGATTTGATCGATGCCTAGGGTAAACGTGGATGAATCCACAGAATTCAACTTGTATGATGACACGACGAATTTACGCTTGCCAAGCCTCCCACCATGTTTGAACGACTCGACGCCGCGCCCTCCCTGTCCGACCGCGTGGCCCAGGCCCTGATGGACAAGATCGATGCCGGCGAGCTGCGCCGTGGCGAGCGCATGCCGTCCGAGACCGTGCTCGGCCAGGAATTCGGCGTGAGCCGCACGGTCATCCGCGAGGCGATTTCGCGCCTGCGTCATGAAGGCGTGGTCGAGGCGCGCCAGGGCAGCGGCGTGTACGTCACACAGCAGGCCGGGCTCAAGCCGTTGCGCATCGACGCGGCGCAGGCGGGGTCGATCGATGCCGTGCTGCACATCATCGAGCTGCGCCGTGCCCTCGAAGCCGAGGGCGCCGCCCTGGCCGCGCAGCGCCGCACCGATGCACAGATGGTCGAGATCGACGCGGCGCTCGACAGCATCGACGCGGCGGTGGCTGCGGGCGGCGATGGCGTGGCCGAAGACCTGCGTTTCCATCACGCGATTGCGGCGGCCAGCGGCAACCCGTTCCTGGTGCAGGCGCTTGGCTTCTTCAGCCAGTACCTCGAAGAAGCGATCGGCGTGACGCGCAGCAACGAAGCCCGCCGTGAAGATTTCGCCCGCCAGGTCCGTGACGAACACCGCGCGATGGTCGAGGCGATCCGCAATCGCGACGCGCTTGCCGCACGCAACGCCGCACAGACCCACATGTTCAACGCCGCACGTCGCCTGGCCGAAGGCCGGGGCGACGCCGCGTGACACCACTTTCAGGAGTTTCCATGACGCAAGCGACGGCCGACCGACAGGTCGGCGTGATCGGGCTCGGCGCGATGGGTCTGGGCATTGCCAAGACGCTGCGCAACCACGGCTACACGGTGTATGCCTGCGATGCGCGCCCGGAGGCCGCGGCAGCGTTCGCCTGTGAAGGCGGCGTGGCCTGTGCCGCGCCGGCCGAGGTGGCGTCCCATGTGGACGTCATCGTCTCGGTGGTGGTCAACGCCGCACAGACCGAAGCCGTGCTGTTCGGGGAGGGCGGCGCAGCGGGTGCCATGCGACCAGGCAGCACGTTCGTCATGTGCTCGACGGTGGATCCGAACTGGTCGATCGCACTCGAAGCGCGCCTTGCGCAGCAGGGCATCCTGTATGTGGACGGTCCGATCTCGGGCGGCGCCGCCAAGGCCGCCTCAGGCCAGATGACGATGATGACGTCGGCCACGCCCGCCGCGTATGCGGCTGCGGGCGATGTGCTCGAGGCGATGGCCGGCAAGGTCTACCGCCTCGGCGACAAGGCGGGAGCGGGCAGCAAGGTCAAGATCATCAACCAGCTGCTGGCCGGCGTGCACATCGCCGTGGCGGCAGAGGCGATGGCGCTCGGCCTGCGTGAAGGCGTCGATGCCGCGTCGCTGTACGAAGTCATCACCCACAGCGCGGGCAACAGCTGGATGTTCGAGAACCGCATGGCGCACGTGCTGGCCGGCGACTACACGCCGCTGTCGGCCGTCGACATCTTCGTCAAGGACCTGGGGCTCGTGCTCGATACGGCGCGCGCCACCAAGTTCCCACTGCCGCTGGCGGCCACCGCGCACCAGATGTTCATGCAGGCGTCCACCGCCGGTCATGCGAAGGAAGACGACGCCGCCGTCATCAAGATCTTCCCGGGTATCACCTTGCCGGAGGGCCCCTCCGCATGAGCACGGTATCGACATCCCGCCCCGTGCTCGGCTGCATTGCCGACGACTTCACCGGCGCAACGGACCTGGCCAACATGCTCGTGCGTGCCGGCATGCGCACCGTGCAGACCATCGGCGTGCCACAAGCGGGCGAAGAGGCGAGCGCTGCCGATGCGGATGCGATTGTCGTCGCGCTCAAGTCGCGCACGATGCCCGCGGCCGAGGCGGTGCAGCAGTCGCTTGACGCGCTGCGCTGGCTGCGTGCTCGCGGTTGCACGCGCTTCTTCTTCAAGTACTGCTCGACCTTCGATTCAACCGATGCCGGCAACATCGGCCCGGTCGCCGAAGCGCTGATGGCAGAACTGGGCACCGACTTCACGCTCGCGTGCCCGGCATTTCCGGAAAACGGCCGCACCGTGTATCGCGGACATCTGTTTGTCGGTGATGTGCTGCTCAACGCGTCGGGCATGGAGCGTCATCCGCTTACGCCGATGCGCGATCCGAATCTCGTCTCGGTGCTTGCGCGCCAGAGCTTGGGCAAGGTTGGCCTGTTGCGCTATGACGCTGAGATGGACGGTGTGCAGGCCTGCCGCGATCAGGCCGCGCAGTTGCGCCGCGCGGGCGTGAAGCTGGCGATTGCCGACGCCATCTCCAATGACGATCTGATCGTGCTGGGCGAGGCGTTTGCCGATCTGCCCTTGCTCACCGGCGGCTCCGGATTGGCGCTCGGCCTGCCTGCGCAATACCGCCGCGCGGGGCTGATCATCGAACAGGGCAACGCGGCGCACCTGCCGCGGGTGGCCGACGCCGCCGTCGTGCTGTCGGGAAGCTGCTCGCGCGCGACCAATGCGCAGGTGGCGCACTGGCGCGCATCGCGGCCAGCGTTCCAGATCGATCCGCTGGCGCTCGCGCAGGGCAAGCCAGTCGTGGAGGAAGCGCTGGACTTTGTGCGGCGCCACGCAGGCCAGCCCGTGCTCGTCTATGCCACGAGCGCGCCCGAACACGTCGCGCTTGTCCAGGAGGCGCTGGGCGTCGAGCGCGCCGGCAAGCTGGTCGAAGATGCGCTGGGCTGCATTGCCCGCGCGCTGCATGCCGACGGCGTGCGCCGCTTCGTGGTGGCAGGTGGGGAGACGTCGGGGGCGGTGGTGCAAGCCCTGGCCGTGCGCGCGCTGCGCATCGGCCCGCAGATTGATCCTGGCGTGCCATGGACGGCGACCATCGGCAACGAGCCGGTGGCGCTGGCCCTGAAGTCGGGCAACTTCGGCACGGTCGATTTCTTCGAGAAGGCGCTCGCGCAACTGGCGCACGCCATGACGGAGGCGATGGCATGAGCGCCGCCAACGAAAACGCCCTGCGCGAAGAGATCGCGCGCGTCGGCCAGAGCCTGTATGCGCGTGGCTACACGGTTGGCACCGCGGGCAACATCAGTGCACGCCTGCCCGACGGCTGGCTCATCACGCCCACCGATGCGTGCCTCGGCACGCTGGACCCCGCGCGCATCGCCAAGGTGCTGGCGACGGGCGAGTGGGTGAGCGGCGACAAGCCTTCAAAGACGCTCGCCCTGCATCGCGGCATCTACGATCGCAACGCAGAGGCGCATGCCGTCGTGCATACGCATTCGACGCACCTGGTGGCGCTCACGCTGGCCGGCGTCTGGCGCGAAACGGACGTCCTGCCGCCCATCACGCCGTACTACGTGATGAAGGTCGGCCACGTGCCGTTGATTGAGTACCAGCGTCCGGGGCATCCGGATGTGGCTGCGAAGATTGCCGCGCTGGCCAACGACGTGCGTGCTGTGCTGCTCGATCGCCTGGGCCCTGTCGTCTGGCACGGCTCGGTCTCGCAAGCGGCCCATGCGCTGGAAGAACTGGAAGAGACCGCCAAGCTTTGGCTGATGACCGAGCCGAAGCCAGCACCGCTGTCAGACGCGCAGATCGACGCACTGCGCCAGACGTTCGGGGCCCGCTGGTAAGTCGCTGCGGCCCATATAAAACCTAGATTGGAGACCACATGAACACCTCCGCCACCACGGCGGCGCTGCCGGCGCACGCCATTTCGAAGGAAGACAGCGTGTATGCACGCGTGTCGCGCCGCATCGTCCCGCTCATCATGCTGTGCTACGTGGTCGCGTATCTCGACCGTGTGAACGTCGGCTTCGCGAAGTTGCAGATGTCGCAGGCGCTGAATTTTTCCGAGACGGTGTATGGCCTCGGCGCGGGCATCTTCTTTATCGGCTACTTCCTGTTCGAGGTGCCGAGCAACCTGCTGCTGCACAAGATCGGCGCACGCGTGTGGATCGCGCGGATCATGATCACGTGGGGCTTGATCTCGGGTGCGTTCGCGTTTGTGCAGACGCCGACGCAGTTCTACGTGATGCGCTTCCTGCTGGGGCTGGCGGAAGCCGGCTTCTATCCAGGCATCATCCTGTACCTGACCTACTGGTATCCGTCGCACCGGCGCGCTCGCATCGTGGCGTTGTTCATGGCGGCGATCCCCATCTCGGGCATCTTCGGCAATCCGTTGTCGGGCTGGATCATGAGCGCGTTCCATGACAGCACCGGCTGGCAGGGCTGGCAGTGGATGTTCATGATCGAGGCGATTCCGGCGGTGCTGGTAGGGCTGCTCGTGCTGTGGAAATTCGATGACAGCATCCGCAAAGCCCAATGGCTGGGCGAAGACGAGAAGCAGATCCTCGAGGCCAACATCGCCGCCGACAACCACGGCAAGGTCGAACACCCCGGCATCGGCAAGGTGTTCTCCGATGTGCGTGTGTGGGCGATGAGCCTGATCTACTTTGCCTTCGTGATGGGCCAGTATGGATTGACCTTCTGGATGCCCACGCTGGTGAAGAATGCGGGCGTGCAGGATACCTTCATGATCGGCGTGCTCTCGGCGATTCCGTATCTGTGTGCTGCGATCGCGATGGTGCTGATCGGCCGCAGTGCCGATGTGCGCCGCGAGCGCCGCTGGCACCTGGTCGTGCCGGCCCTGATGGGCGCCGTCGGTTTCGCGGTGGTAGCGACGGCGGGCCACAACGTGGCGTTGTCCATCGTGTTCCTGTCGTTGGCCGCTGCGGGCGTGTTGACCTGCGCGCCGTTGTTCTGGTCGTTGCCGACCGCGTTTCTCCAGGGTACGGCCGCCGCAGCAGGCATCGCCGCCATCAATGCGGTGGGTAACCTTGCGGGCTTCGTGAGCCCCTATATGATTGGGGCGCTCAAGGACCTGACCGGCAGCAACGCCGCAGGCATGTATGCGTTGGCGGCTGTGCTCGTGCTTGGCAGCATTGCCGTGCTGCGCACACCTGCGCAACTGGTCAACAAGTAACACCGTCGACGTAAGGATCTGCCATGCCGCGCTTTGCCGCCAATCTCTCCATGATGTACCAGGAGCACGCGTTCCTCGACCGCTTTGCCGCCGCGGCAAAGGACGGCTTCGAGGGCGTGGAGTTCCTCTTCCCCTACGACTTCGACAAGGCGGATATCCGCGCCCGCCTGGTCGATGCCGGGCTCACGCAGGCGCTGTTCAATGCCCCACCGGGCGATTGGGCCAGCGGGGAGCGCGGCATTGCCTCGCTGCCGGGACGCGAGGACGAATTCAAGCGCGCCATTGCGACGGCCCTGGAATACGCGCGGGTGCTGGGCAATGCGCGCCTGCACGTGATGGCCGGTCTGCTGCCCGCGGATGCCGACCGTGCTCGTCATCACGCAACGTACGTTGCGAATGTCGCCCATGCCGCGCGTGAGGCGGCTGGGGCGGGCGTCACCATCGTGCTCGAGCCGATCAACACGCGCGACATGCCGGACTATTTCCTCACGCATCAGGCGCAGGCCCACGCGGTGTGCAAGGACATCGGCGCGCCCAACCTGAAGGTGCAGTTCGACCTGTACCACGCGCAGATCATGGAAGGTGATCTGTCCGTCAAGCTCAGGCAGTCCATCGGCGGCGTCGGCCACGTGCAGATCGCCGGGGTGCCCGATCGTCATGAGCCGGACGAGGGTGAGGTGAACTATCCGTATCTGTTTGCGCTGCTCGATACGCTCGGCTACGACGGTTGGGTTGGCTGCGAGTATCGTCCTCGCGCGGGGACGAGTGAGGGGCTTGGCTGGCTCCGCCGGTGGCGTGAAAGCCAGCGCTGAGCGGGGTGCCGGCAACAATAACGGCCGCGCTGCCTGCGCGGTCCGGTCGCCTCCCTGCGGCAAGTCACGGGCTTGCCGCTGATGCTCATCAGCGGCGTCTGCTTTTCCGCTTCCCCTACGCGCAGCCCAAGGGCACCCATCGGGCAAGCCTTGCCGCCGGCGCATTCGTACCCAACGTCGACCGCATTGAGCGCGCCTGGGTCGTCATGCTGAACAGGAGGGTGCTCCCGTGCACGCAACCCGCCCGCGTGTCACCCAGGTTGGCGCGTGGCGATCGTCAAGCGCTAAGCCGAGGCCGCGCCTTCCCGCGACGGTGTCACCGGGGGCATCGGGCGCAGGGCGCCGTAATGGGGGTGTCGACGCGGACCTTCGACAGGCTCCGTTCGAAGGGCGGGTGCCGTCGTGGGCTGTCCGTCGCTGTCTCGCCGCGTCATCAAGCGATAACCGGTGCCCCGTACCGTCTGGATGAGCCCGTCGCACAGGGTGCCTGCCAGCGCCACCCGCAGCTTACGGATATGGACGTCCACGGTGCGTTCGCCAACGAACACGCTGTTGCCCCATACCCGATCGAGCAGTTGGGTGCGTGAGTGCACCTTCTGAGGGTGTGACGCGAGAAAATGCAGCAGACGGAACTCGAGCGGGCTGAGCACGATGGATTGCGGCCCATGCAGGGTCTGGGCTTCGACGCCGAGCGTCAGCGGGTCCATGCAAAGTCCGTAAGCTCGCACCATGTCGTCCGCTTGCCGGGTTTGCTGACGCCGCATCACGGCACGAATGCGCGCCAGCAGTTCGCCTGTATCACAAGGCGTGACCAGATAATCGTCTGCGCCAGCATCCAGTGCAGCGATCTTGAACAGCGGGTCGGCCTGATGCGACATCACGATCACGGGCAATTTGCTCGTGCGCGGGTCGGAACGCAGCGTGGTGAGCCACGAGGCTTGGACTTCCAGCCAGTTGGCCCCCAGCAGTACGTCCGGCAATGCGGATCGCATCAACGCCTGCGCCTGCCCCCACCCACCCGCACGCAGTACGCGGTAGCCGCTCGCCTCGAGCCATAGCGCCAGTTGCTTGAGTTGTGCCTGATCTCGATCGATCAGCAGAATCTGATGACCCATTCCAACCTCTCTTGTGAGCGACTGCGCTGCGCGTTTCAAGCTGCCGTGCTGGCACGTGCGCCACGCATGATGCGGTGTGGCCTGTATACCGATGCGACGCTGCTGTCTGTGCGGGCCGCTCTCGGCAATCGATTGCGTTGCTATCTTTTATTGACGGCACTGCGGCTGCGCGCGAAGGGCGTCGCGGGTGGCGGCGCACGATTGGGCCAGGCCATCCCGATTCGGGTTGGCTCGCCAGCGGGCGCGAACGCCTTCCATTTCCTTGGGAAGCGCATCACGCAGTCGCTGCGCAGCGTCGGGCTGGCCCGCGCGTTCAATGTTTGCCGCCATGGTTTCCGTGCAGGCCCGGTGAGCCTGTTCAGCTTCCACGCATTCCTTCGGCAGATCGGTGTCTGTCCCGACGGCCTGGGCCGTGACGTCGTGGTTGGCGACGTCTTCCTTCTTGGTGCAGGCACCCAGTAGTGCCACCAGGGCAAGCGCTGCGCAGGTCAATCGCAGGCGGTTGGAATCCATTGTCTTCTCCTCGGATGGGTGTTGGATCCTGAATCAGTTCAGGTTTGCGGTGTATGCGCGAAGGCTTGCCGCTGCCGCATGCGGCGACGTTGCCACAGAGCGTGAACCTGCGGGCCACGTTCTGGAGCCGTCGGGCACAGGAGCCTCCCCTGTGTCCGCTCCTTCGCGTCGCTGCCGATACTGCTGGTAGAGCGCGAGCACACGCGGCACATAGTCCTGCGTCTCCGCATAGGGCGGGATATGCATGCCATGGCGTTCGACCGCGCCTTCCCCAGCGTTATAGGCCGCCAAGGCCAACCTCAGGTCGCCATAGCGGCGGAGCAGATAACGCAGGTGCGCTGCCCCCGCTTGTACGTTCTGGTTGGGATCACGCAGATCGCCTGCGCCATAGCGGCTTGCGGTGGCCGGTATCAGTTGCATCAGGCCGACCGCGCCTTTGGGCGACAGGGCCTGAGCGTTGAATCCAGACTCGGCATGAATCACGGCAAGCAGCAGCGCGGGATCCAGGCGATGCGCCTCGGCCGCCTGTTCGACGACCGGCAATACGGGGCCCATGTCGAGCAGCCGGCGCGGCGTGTCGCGCCAGCCGTACGTGGCCCCGCGGCCGAGCGTGGCCAGCGCTGCAGGCGTACCGACGAACGGCATGGCGGGCGCATCGACTGCAGCGTCGCCCGGTTGTCGCGCGGCAAGCTCAGTCAGGCCAATGGGCACGGGCGGGTCCTGACGCCGGTGAAACCGGCCCCGTGACGGTTGCAGACTGGCGCGCCCGGGCCCCGACTGCACCCCGGTCGCCGCTGCGCCGCCACTGAGCCAGACCACGCCCGCCGCGCGGACCGTTTCGACTCCAGCCTGCGCCCCGGACGTGCCACATGCAAGGCACACGCCCAGGATCACCAGACCGGTGGAGCAAGGGGCCACGTCGATGCCCAGCATCATTGGCGCGCGATCTCGACGCGACGGTTCTGCGCGCGGCCGGCCGGCGTGGTGTTGGGCGCCACCGGGCGGCTCGCACCGAACCCCTGCGCGGTCAGGCGATCGGCCGGGATACCCGCGTCGATCAGGTACTGCCGCACGCTGGCCGCGCGACGTTGCGAGAGGTCCTGGTTGTGCGCATCGCCGCCGGAGCTGTCGGTATGGCCTTCGATCGTGAGCTTCCAGTCAGGGTGCGCCTTGGCGGCCTTGGTCACGTTGTCCAGCGCGGGTCGGCTGTCTGCCCGCAAGGTGTCGGCATCGAGATCAAAGTTCACGCCATAAAGCGTGACGCGCTTGTCCTGTTCCAGGGCGCTGCTCACGGGGTCTTGATCGAGGCCCGGGCAGGTGTTCTGATAGGCGGCCGTTTTCCAGCCCACGCTCGACACTGCGTTCCTGAACACCGTTGTCTGGGCGGTGGCGTTGGCCGGAAATTCCAGCACTGCCGCGCGGTCTCCGTCGGGATTGAAACTCACCACGCCGCGCCATGATTGCTTGCCGCTGGCGCGCGTGTAGCGCAAGTAGCCATTCGGCTCCAAGCCGCCCTCGAACGTGCCGCTGACCTGGCGCACCTTCAACTTGCCGTGGCTGACGTCACCGTCGCCATAGCAGCCGCGCACGGTGGCGCCTTCCTGCTTCATCGCCACGAACCCGCTTACGTCGAAGCCATTGCCAAACTGGTAGACCCCGGTCAAGTCGCGTGTCGTCGGTGTGGACTGTGCGGGTTCCGCCAGTGCCGCGAACTGCTGCAGGCTGATGCTGCCGCCACCGCCGCCCGAGACCACCAGGCGAATCCAGCCGGCGGCGGCAGGTTTGTCGAGTTTGACGGCATTCGACACGCTGTTATTGCCGCTGACGGGGGGCAGATCGGCGTCGTATAGGGTCTGCCACGGTCCGTTCGGGCCCTGCTCCGAAACCTGTACCTGCGCGTGCCGAGCCGACGCCGCTTCGGGCAGCCTGTCAAAGCGCAGCGCCCGGATCGTGGCCGGTGCCGCGAGGGCGATGATGGCTTCGTAGGTGTCGCCGTTGACCAGCATGCCGACGGAGTCCGGAATTTCATTCAGCATGGGAACCCAGGCCGAGTTATCACGTGGCTTGTTGACGACGAACGCGCCTTGCGACAGCCCGGCGACGTTCACCAGTTGCGGCTGCGTCTCAGGTGTCGAGGCTGATTGCGTGGGCGCGGCGGCAGCGGCGGAAGCGGGTGCTGCGGACGGGGCTGCCGCGGCGGGGGCGCTGGCTTCGGCAGCCGGTTGCAGCGTCGTTTTCTTCTTGCAGCCGGTCATGCCCGCTGCGGCGAAGGCGATGGCGGCCAGCACGATGAGGTGACGGGACAAGGTGGGGCGGGCGATGGACAACGACAGGCTCCTTGAGTGATACGACAGCGCATCCAATACCGATGCGCTGCGGATTTCCGTTGACAGGCTATGGCTGCGGCACACGCGTATTGCGTACCAGCACGTCAATCTGGTCGAGCGTGCGGCTGATGGCCTCTTCCAGCGGGGCCAGCGTCTCGGGCGGTGACGCCTCGAGCAGCGCACGATTGTATGCGGCGATCTGGTCCTGCAACACCGCTTCGGTGACACGCAGGCGTTTGCGCACAGGGGCGGCGCCGTCCTTGGGCCTGCCGTCGTCACCGGTCTCTCCCGCCGTATCCGGGAGGATCGAGACGTTGTCGCGCGCGGGAAGGCGGTCATCGAGCCGGCCGTTCTCCGCACGGTCCCCGTCCGGTTGCGGGCGCGCAGGCGCCGTTTCCGCCACGCTGTCTCTTGGCGGGTCCGTGCGCGTGCTCGCCGGTGAGGACTGCGGCGCCGCGGTGCGGGCCGCGTTGCCGGGTCCGCTGGCCGTTATCCCTGCTGCACGACTGGGCGGTGGCGTCGCCATGGTCCGGCGCCCGATGATGATCTCGACGCCTTCACTGTGCCGCACGTCCATGGCGGCGTGCGCAGCCGACAGCGCAAGCGCCAGCGCGCCAAGCATGGCAATGAAGATCGCGCGCACCATCATTCAGCCTCCTTGGTATGGCGTCTGCATCCGCACGATCGCCTCGGATTCGAGCGGAATCCGCCAACTGCCCTCAACAGCCGACAGCGCGTAGCAGGTATTGGGCGCGAGCGGAATTTCGGCGCCGGGCGCGCCGGTGCTGTAGATGTCGTTGATCTTGTTCATCAGCGAGAAGATGGTGCGGTTGGCAAACGGCACGTACATCTCGTAGCAGTACGTCACGCGAATCTTCAGCAGGTTGGCATCCTGGATGGTGAGGCCTGAGCTCGCGCCAACCGACGTGTTGCGAAACATCAGCGTGTCATTGGGAATCTGCATGACGTTCGAGCCGGCGTATTCGCCGGTGCGGCCGAAATCCTGCAGCGCCGCACTGGTGGGGTTGATGACATCGATCTGGTATGCGCCGGGCTTCAGCAGGTCGACGTTCGTCGCCAGCAAGGCTTGCTGCTGACCTGCCAGGCTCGCTGTGCGTGCATACAGCGGCGCAAGCCCGCGCGCGAGGCCGGTGCGCATGGCTGCGCTCTTGCCGTTGTTGAGCGCGCCGGCACGTGCGGCCTGCAGCGCGGCGTAATCGAGCGTGGATTTCGCCTGGTACAGCAAACCGAACTGCAAGATGCCAAGGCAAAGCAGCAGCAGGATCGGCAGCACGATGATGAACTCGACCATGCTGGCGCCGGTCGCGCGGCGCCTGCTAGGCCATCTGCGATGGGCGATCGTCTTCATCCATACTCCCTTTCGAATCGGAGCTGCTGTCCTGGCTGTAGGCCCAGGCCGCCGGCAAGGCCGGCGCGCAGCTCCACGACCGCTGCGGCTCGCCAGTGCAGGCGGAACCGGTTCGGCCGGACGGTGTCATGCACCGACAGCACCGTGCCGTTGCGCGACAGGAACACGACGTCGATCGGCATGCGCATCCCGATGGTGTGCACAGCGTTGCATGGCGCGATCCAGAGCGCCTGCTGCGCGCTCAGGCCGTCGCGTCCGAGCAGCCCACGCAGGCGCTCCAGCGGCCGGTCCGCCAGTTCCGCTCGGGCGCACAGCAGCTCACGCTCACGCAACAGGGTGCCACGCTTCACAGCAGGCCCTCCTGCATGAACTTCATCACGATCGGAAAGCCAAGCACGATGAACGTGACCGGAAAGATGAACACCACCAGCGGGAAGATCAGTTTCACCGGGGCTTCCATCGCCTGCTTCTCGGCGCGCTGAAAACGCTCTGTGCGGCGCTGTTCGGACTGAAAGCGCAGCGTGGACGCCAGTCCGGAGCCCATGCGTTCCGCCTGGATCACGGCGCCGACGAAGTTGGTGATTTCCTTCATGCGCAGGCGGTCGTCCATCCGGCGCAGGGCATCGGACCGGTTCAGCCCGGCCTTCAGGTCGCGCAGGACGTGCTCGAATTCGCGGCGCAAGGTCCCGTCCGGCCCCTTTTCGACGGCCTGGGTCAGGGCGCCGTTGATGTTGAGGCCGGCCTCCACGCTGAGCGTGAGGAAGTCCAGGAAGACGGGCAGTTGCTTGATGACCTGCGTCATGGTGCGCCGGCGCACTTCGCGCAGCCACAGGCGCGGGTAGAAGAATCCGCCCAGCGCCGCCAGCAGCAAGGTGGGCATGGAGAACATGTCCAGCCCGAGCATCATCAGCGACAGCAGCAGCCCGAACAGGAGCGCTGACACCATGCTGAGCGCGATGAACTGCCGGGCCGACATCAGGAACGACATGCCGGTCAGCCGCAGTTGTTCTTGCGAGCGCGCCAGCACGGGCTTGGGAACGACCCACAGAAAGTGATGTTCGACAAACTGCACGGCCGGCCACAGGGTACGCAGCGATTTGGGCAGCGGGTCGAGATAGTCGCGGTTTTCGCTGGGGACCGCGCGCGTCAGGCGCGTCATGGCGTGGGTCAACAGACCCAACATCAGCACCGTGGCCAGACAGATCACGAAGATCATTAACACCTGCATGTTCTCATCCGTTCGTTCTTAGACGTCGATGTGGGTGATCTTCTTGATCGCCTGGTAGCCGATGAATTCCATCACGCCGATGACCAGCAGGACGCCCCAGCCGATCGGCGAGTCGAACAATGGCGCCATGGCTTTGGGCTCCATGTGACGCAGCACGAAGATCAGGAAGATCGGTAGCCCCGTCATCACCCAGCCTTGCATCTTTCCCTGCGCGGTCAGGGAGCGGATCTTGCCTTCCATCTGCTGCTTCTCGCGCAGCGTTCGCGCCACGGATTCAAGCGTCTCCGCCAGGTTGCCGCCCACCTCGCGCGAGATGGAGATGGCTGCGGTCACCATCAGGAAGTCGGATACCGGGATGCGGCGCTCCATGTTGCGCAGTGCCACCGGCAGATCCACGCCCAGCCGGATCTCGCGCAGCAGGAGGTCGAACTCCTGCGAGATCGGTGGCCGCGATTCCTGTGCGACGCTCTCCAGCGCGATCGGGAAACTCGCGCCCGCGCGCAGTGCGCCCGACATCATCAGCAGCGCATCCGGCAATTGGCTTTCGATGTCACGCAGGCGTCTGGTACGCATCCGTCCTACCCACAGGCGCGGCAACATGAACGCCAGCGGCACCGAGACGACGGTGAACAGAACGTTCTGCGACACCAGGTAGACGACCAGCGGCAGGACGAATACGGCCAATGCACTCAGCCCGGCAACCTGCTGCGTATTGATGAAGATGAACAGGTCGGCCAGGTTGGATTCCACCTCCGAGGCCACCCGCTGCGTGCGCTTCATGAACCAGGTCCTGCCGTGGAGCAGCGCCCCCCACGCAAGGAAGATCATGACCGCAAACACCAACGCCATCACTACGATGATTTCCATCGCCCGCTCCTACGGCTGCTCGCCAAAGATGCTGGTGTCGACCGGAATGCCGCGCCGAATCAGGTCCTGGTAGAAGTCGGGGATGTAACTGGTCGACACGAAACGGCCCTTGACCCTGCCGTCGCTGCCGTAGCCCTCTTCCTTGAAGACGAAGACATCCTGCAGTTGCACGACGCCGGTTTCCATGCCGCTGACTTCGGTGATGTACGTCACGCGCCGTGAGCCGCAAGAGAACCGTGTCTGCTGCACGATGATGTCCACCGCCGAGCACACCTGTTCGCGGATCGCCTGCACCGGCAGGTCCAGACCCGCCATCAGCGTCATGACCTCGAGGCGCGACAGGCAATCTCGCGGAGAGTTGGCATGTGCCGTCGTGAGCGAGCCATCATGGCCGGTGTTCATGGCCTGCAGCATGTCGAGTGCTTCCCCGCCACGGCACTCACCCACGACGATGCGGTCGGGGCGCATCCGCAGGCAGTTCTTGACGAGGTCGCGAATGGTCACGGCGCCCTTGCCTTCCATGTTGGGCGGGCGGGCTTCGAGCGAGACCAGGTTGGGCTGCGTGAGCTGCAGTTCGGCAGCGTCCTCGACCGTGACGATGCGCTCATCGTCGGGAATGAAGTTCGAGAGCACGTTCAACAGCGTGGTCTTGCCGGAGCCCGTACCGCCGGAGATGACGATGTTGGCGCGGCGCTCCACGGCCACACGAAGAAACTCGACCATCTGTGGCGACATCGACCCGAAATGCACCAGGTCGCTCGCCTGCAGCTTGCGCTTGGAGAACTTCCGGATGGTGATGTTGGGGCCCTTGAGCGCCAGCGGCGGAATCACGGCGTTCACGCGCGAGCCGTCCTTGAGGCGGGCGTCGACCATCGGCGATGACTCATCGATGCGGCGTCCGAGCGGCGCGACAATCCGCTCGATCGCGCCAAGGACGGCACGGTCATCGGTGAAGATGACCGAGGACTGGGTCAGCCGGCCGCTGCGCTCGACGAAGATCTCGTCATGCCGATTCACCATGATTTCAGTCACGGCTTCGTCTTCCAGCAAGGCTTCAAGCGGCCCGAGCCCGATGACTTCGTCAAACACGCTCTTCTTGAGCACATCGCGCGGAATGCTCGGCGTGTTGTAGCGTGGATCGTCTGCCAGGATCTCGTCGAGCAGGCCACCCACGATCTTGCGCAGTTCCTCTTCCTCCATGCGAGCCACATTGACGCGTCGCAGATCCATCGCATTGATGAGCGCCTGGTGTGCGGCCTTGCGCAGCTCGACACCGTGGGGGGTGTTGATCGGGGAAAGCACGTCTTCGCGGGCAGCGTGGTGCGGGGCGCGCACAACCGACGCCGGCCGCGGAAGGTCGGCAACGGCAGGCGCCGAAGCGTTTGCCGATGGCGTCGCCGGGACCGCGATGGCCTGCGCAGCCGGCTCTTGGCGCACGGGTATCGGTGCGGCTGGCGTGCTCGTCTGCTCGGTGCGGCCGGCAGGCACGCCATGACCCTCGGCCAGATTGCCCCGGCCATTCGTGCCGTGGATACCGTTGACGCGATCGTCCGAAGCAGGTCTGCCGGGAGGCGGGACGGACTCGGCTCGCTGGCCGTTCTCCGGCGCGACCGACAGGAGGTAGCTGCCGATTTCGATCTTGTCCGAGGGCGTCAGCGGACCATAGGACGTGACCGGATTGCCATTGATCAGCGTGGATGCAATGCCACCCTCGTCTTCCAGGTAGTAGCGGCCGTCACGGTTGATGATCTGGGCGTGTCGCTTGCCGATCAGGAAACCCTTGAGCACGATGTCGCAGCCGGGGTCCTTGCCGATCGTGCACGCTTGCCCGATCTGGCGGACCTCGCTGCTGCCGTCGCGTCCGGTAATGGTGAGTCTGAGCATGGCAAGTTCCTCAGCCGCCCTGGTAGACGTTGCTCTTCAGGCTGTTGGGCGACGGCTGCAGCAAACTCTCGTGGTTTTCGCGGCGCTCGATTTCCTTCTCCCGGCGGCTGTCGATTTCTGCCAGCGGGCTCGGGTCGCCGTTTTCGTGGCGATAGTTCCGGTTGATGCTTTCCGCACGGTCCAGCAGGTTGTCGGTAGGTGGCAGGTTCGGGTCATAGATCATCGGCGTGACGAAGATGACCAGATCGCTCTTGTTGTTGCGGAAGTTGGTGGACTTGAACAGCTGGCCCAGCACCGGGATCTCGCCGAGCAGCGGTACCTTGTCGATCGCGTTGCTGGCCTGCGAAGACACCAGCCCCGAGATGGCGATCGTCTCGCCCGGGCGCAGTGTGAGCTCAGACGAGGTTCGCCGCGTCAGGAACGCCGGGTAACCGCCGAACGAGACGGACGGATCGATCTGGCTGATCTCGGTGCCCAGCGAAGTCGTGATGACGTTATCGCCATCGACCGCGGGTTTGACCTCGAGCTTGATGCCGTATTGCTTGTAGATCACCGTCTGCGAGCCGAATGCGCCAGCAATCGGGATCGGGACTTCACCGCCGGCCAGGAAGTCGGCCTTGCCACCGCTGCGCGTATTCAGCTCGGGCGCCGCCAGCACATAGGCTTCGCCCTTGCTCACGGCGAGGTTGATCTTGGAGAAGATCGACGTGGCGATCCCGACGAAGAATCCGCTGCCGGCACCATTGACGCTGCCGGGCACGCTGTCGTAAGGGCTGCCGATCAGCGGCGGCAGCGTGCCGTAGCGGCCCGTGCGGGCCAGGCTGTTGGCGAAGGACGCCTGTGGGCCATTGATCTGCTGGTCCCACGCAATGCCGATGTTCTCCAGCCCTGTCTTGGTGATCTCCATGATCTGGACCTTGAAGTGCACCGCCTTCTTGAGAGGCCCGCCATCTTCGGAGCGGATCAGGTTGGTGACCATCGGGTAGCGGTCCGTCACCTGCTTGAGGTCGGGAGCCCGATCCGGATGAATGAAGCCGTTGAGTACGATCGAGTTGCCTCGCTGCGTGACCTCCAGCTTGCGTACGAACGGCGAAAGCGTGCTGCGCAGTTGTTCGGCAATGTCGTTCAGGTCCTGATCGGTGACGCGCAGCCGCACATTCATGGCGATGCCGGCTTCGTTCCAGATCACCATGTTCGTGACACCGGCCTTTTCCGCCAGCAGGATCAACTTCTTGTCGGCCACGGTGCTGCTGACCAGGGCACCATCGCCCACGGCGACGCGCTTGATGGTGCCCGGAACGTCAATGATGCGGACCTCACCCTTGAAGAGCACCAGTTCGTGCGCCGATTTGTTGGCCGCCGGTGCCGGTGTCGACATCGATGCCGGCTTGGTGCCCGGCACGCCGCGCACAACCCCTGTCGGGTCCGGGGCGCCCTGATCCGTGGTGGCCGCCGACCAAGCCGCAGGCGCCAGCGCAGCGCTGAGCGCCAGCACCGACACGTGCGCAAGAACCCTGCCCTGATTTGCCGCTCGGGAGACGGCTCTGTGATGAGTGGACATGCAATCGCTCTGCAATCGAAGAATCGGTTGAGGAAGGGGGGGCCGTGTGCCGCTGCCCCGATTCATGACGTGGGCTTGGCCGTACGGCTATCCGAGGGGTCAGTTGCCTTGCTGCTGGACGGTGCCGGCTCCGACGAGGGCGCTGGTCAGTCGGTCCATGCTGGCTTGCTGGGCGGCGGCGAGCTTCTGTGACGCCGCCAGCGCGGCATCCGAGCGCAGGCTGGTTGCAGTCGTGTTGGTGCCGATCGGAAGTTCTGGCGCATTCGGCAGGGACGAGATCAGCTTGCCGTGCGTGTTACCCACGATGTACTGGACCGCATCGGTATCCGCGTCATCCGAAAAGAGCGAGCGCTCTTGAACGACGATCTGAGGGGTCGAGCGTTTGTCGGCGGCATTGCGCAGCACCGCGCGCAGATTGCCGACCTTCTGGGCCAGCGAGATGCGTGCCGCCTGCTCGGGCGTCACGCTCAGCGTGACGCTGTCGTAGGCGGTCGGATCGTCAGGCTGTCCGGCTTGTACGTTTGCGCGCCGACGCTCGTAGGCTTCGCCCAGGTCGCGTGCGCGAACGTCTTGCCCCGTTGCAATCACGGTCAGGTCGGACAGGAGCAGGCGAGCGGCCTTGCCGGCGGATCTTCCATCATCTGCGCTGCCGCTTGCGTTGCTACCGGCTGCACTGATGAGGTACAGGTCGATGTGATTGCCCGGCTTGAGCATCTTGTCAGCCGAATTGACGGCGTCGATTTCGATGGTCAAAGCGCGCTTTCCGACCTCAAGCATGTCGGAGAAGTCGCGCGCTTGCAGCGCTTCCAGATCGGCGCGCCGCACCGGACGGCCCCGGGCGACTGCGCGGACCAGCTTCAGATTGGAGACCGCATCGAAGTCGCTGGCACGAATGACATCGTCGAACACGAGGTCGGCGGGCACGTCGCGTGCGGCGAAGTTGTTGTTGTCCACCACGGTGCCTACCGCCGCATCGCGCACCGGCACCAGGACCGATACGTGCTTCTGGCGGCTCAGCTCGGCGGCGAGCTTGGCCTTCAGGGCCGCTTCGCGGCTATCCAGGAAGCGGTACACCCAAAACGTCAGCAACGCGGCCGCTGCCACGGCGACGACCAGCATGACCCAGGGGTTGCTTGCCAGCGAGCGGACTTTGATCTTCTTCAGCATGAAAGGTCGACGTCAAATAAGTAAGGACAGGGCACGGAAGCCGTCGGCGCAGGCTTACGGCACTGCGATGGCGTAGCTGTACGACTGGTAGAACGATTTGAAGGCTGCGATGAGCTGGTTGATGGGCGCGCTGTCGCCTCCCGTGATCAACAGCAGGATCACGACGACGAGGATCACCACGTATTCCGCGTAGACCTGACCTCGCATCGACGCATGAGCCGCCGTGGCGATACCGCCGGCGCCGCGGCGCGACCTCGGGCTTCGGGTTGTCTTCACAGCTGCCTCGACAGGTTCAGCACGGCTTGCGTGCTGGCGCCGTTGGGCACGAACGCCGCATCCAGCTTGTAGCCTTCCTTCTGCAGTGCCATGCCGTAGCCGCGGCGACCTGTGCCGGTGGACTTGCCCAGCGCCTGCGCGCTGGACAGCACGCGCCATCCGGCAGCCTGCACATTGGCGAGATAGCTGTCGCGGGCGCGCGCCGCGCTGCCGCTCAACTGCACGACCACCGTGCGGCCCACGGCCATCGGATCTCGGCTGACCACATCGGAGAGGACCTTGCCGCCAAGCGGCAGCGGCAACGCTGCCGAGCCGACGTCGGTGGGCGTGTCCATCTTGCGCAAGCGCATCGCGCTGTACACGCCGGCTGCCATGCCGCGCGGGTCGGGCTGCGCCGGCATCTGAAGGACGTAGCTGCACTCGCCGTCAGTCGCCGTGACGATCCACCCCTTGTGGTTGTGCACACCCCGCGACGGGATGCCGGCGTCGTCCCAGTAGGCCTTGTAGCGGCGGACCACATCGCCGGGCGTGTTGCGGTAGCTGACCGTCATGACGGCCAGCGGCATGCCGTCGACCACCGTATCCTGGCTGATCCAGGCGCCAACGTCGGGGCGCAGCGGCATGCGGGCGCACTGACTTGCCGCGCTGCTGGCGGCGTTGGCAAGGCCGGTCGCGCTCAGGCAACCCAGGACGGTCAGCCAGCAGAACAGGATCGATGGTTGCGCGATGCGGTCGCGGAGTGTGTTGGCCATGCTATTGCCCCAGTCGATCGGCAGGCACCACATCGGGGGCGATCTTGCCCAGGTCCAGACCGAGGATGTCGGGTGCGAACCAGGCCAGGACATCAAGCGCGACCCCTCCCATGAGGCCGGCTTTCTTGACGGGCGTGGCATTGCTGACCTGTGCCAGCGTGCCGCTGGAACCATCAGGCGTCCATCCATTCGTCAGCAGGACGTGCTTGTCGCTGGCGGTGAAGCCGCTCCAGCCTGGCCACAATTGCCGAAGGGTGTCGCTGGAGTTGGCGACGCTCAGGCTCACAAGTGCCGTCTGCTCGTTGTTTGTCGGCAAATCGAACCCGACGCCGACGGTGCCGCCGGCATCCAGTGCCGCCACCGCCGTGTCGAGCGGGGTGCTGGTGCCACTGCGGCTCGTGCTGAGCTGGATGTCGTCGTAGCTCGCCAGCAGGTCGCCTCCGGCAATGTCGTGCCACATCGGAACACCGCCCGCCGGCAACGAGGCGCGGGTGCCATCGTCGGCGTGCAGCCTGGGATCGTCATGGCCGAGCACACGTTGCACCATCTCGCTGCGGATGGCTTCGGGCTGCTTGGTGCGGGACATGCCGTACTGGTTCCAGGCAGCATCGTCCAGGTACACGGTGCGCTCCCATGCAGCGTAGCGGCCGGCCATCAGCGTCTTGTTCCGCACATCGCTCAGCCGGCCCAGCATCGCCATGGCCAGGAAGAGCAGCACCAGCACGCCACCGGCCACAGCCGCCAGTTCGACGATTGCCTGGCCGCGCTGCCGGCGGAGGGCGCTGCGGCTTCGGTTGCAGGAGGTCGGTCGATTCATCACGGCGCTCCTGCGGCTTGTGCCACGGCGGCGGCTTCGAGGTCGGTGGTGGAGGTATCGACCAGGGATGGCTGCCAGTACGGGCTGAACAGGCTCGGGTATTCGAACCGATTGTCGCCACGGCGCCAGGCCGCCGCGTTCAGCAGGCTGCCGGGGCCGCCCGTGCTGCGCGGGCGGATGAAGTAAGCGCTGGCGCTGGACAGCGCACGCAGTTCGCTGGATGGGGCGGCGTCTTCCAACTGGGTTCGCCCGACGCCAACTTGCATGGCTTGGGTTGTGCGGGCGGTGTCGACGCTGCGCTTGACCTGCAACGTGATCGTCGGCGCGCGGTTGAAGTTGGCATCGCCCGGCGCTGCCTTTTTCGGATCACTCAAATCGTAGTAAGGCTGCAAGCCCGCGCGGCTCGAGTTGTCGAGCGATGAGCCGGGGCCTGCCTCGTATTGCAGGAACGCCGCGATGGCTGCCGCGCTGACGAGTGTGTCGCCGATATTCCCGGTGTTGCGATAGCCGCTGGTGCCGGAATAGCTGCTGCCGGGGCCATTGGCGGCGCCGCCGCGCCCCAAGGATTCGAGGATCGGAAGATCAAAACCGACCGGCCCCAGTGGGGTGGCCCAGATGCAGATCAGGTTGCCGACGGCTGCTGTCGCATCGAGGGCTTCCCAGCCCGAGAGGTCCGGGCGCAACTGCGTGGCGCCAGAGTGCGGCTCGCCAACGAGCATGAAGCTGAACACCGAACCGACACAGCCTTTCTCGGCTGTACTGGCCACGGTCGGGGTGCGGATCTTGTCGCGTTCCGGCACAAAGTCATCGAGCGTGTCCTTGTCCGTGACCACGTCGGCGAAGCGGTCCGCGCCGCTACCGCCGCTACCTGCTTGCTGCTTTGGATCCGTGCGCGTGACGTAGTTCTTCCAGGCGAACAGCTTCGGGGCCCCGAGGGTCGCCATATAACCCTCGTCGGCCGTCGTGTGAGGCTCGTTGGCTTGTGCCACCTGGTTGGCCACCAACGGATAGGAGGCAAGCGTGGCCAGGCGGTAGGTGTGCTGTGCTGTAGAAAGTGACCAGTTCAGGAGGTCCAGGCCCTTCACTACCGTCGGTGCGATGGAGTCGATGGTCGACTTGAGTGGGGTGATCATGGCGCGGGCCGTCTGCTTGGGCAGATCCCACTCGACCTCGCCCAGATCGGCAAACACGTCGATTTCTGTGTCGACCACGTGATCCGACTGCGCGGTCTCGCTGACTTCGTCGATCCACGACTTCAGGCTCAGTACCTGGGCGACGGCCGCCTGGTTGGCCACCATGGCGCGGTTGGTATACGCGCTGAAGTTGTAGTCGCGCGCCTGCAATACGGCCACGCTGTAGGCGGTTGCGTCTGCGGTGTTCTGGAGTTTCGTCTTCGCGCTGGTCAGCTGAGACGCATTGAATGCCGTGAAGAGGGCGAGGCCCCCGACGGCCAGAAAGATGAGGGCGAAGGCCAGCGCCTGCCCTCGCTGCCGGGCAAGCGCGGCCTTGCCATGAAGGCAAGGCTTGCGCATGGGGTCGGCACAGGTTGGCTTAGTTGCCCGTGTCGTTGCCGACGTTGAAGTTGTTCAGGCCCTTGCCTTGGTTGGCCTTGTTCGTCGCTTGCCCGGAGTCCTGGCCCGCGCGGTTGATGTTGTTCTGCGACTCGCTTGTCTTCCCCGACATTTCTGACGCGAGGGCGGCGGTCTGGTGGCGGATCGTCTGGCCGAACATGGCGTACACGCCGATGGCTGACACGGCGATCAGGGCAACGATGATGATGTATTCCGTCATGCCTTGCCCCTTCTGGCGGGCGCGGCTGCGCAGCTTTGCGAATGTCATAACAACTCCTTCCGTTTGAGCGGGCGAATAAGGTCGCGCCTCAGAAAGGCCATGCGGCCCGAATAAGCTGGCCATGCAAAAGGCCCCACTGGTCAGCGGGCGGAATAGTAGCAGCGCGAGAAATATGCCAGAAGCGAAATAGTTTCTACGTTTTAATGATTATTGAAATGACGTCATCGCGGTTGCGGTTTAATATCGCACGCATTACCCTTCGCGCGAAGCTTGCGTTATCTCGCACGAGACAACATAAATGTTACAGGCGTGTGGACGTTCCGACGGGAGGCGGCGTAAAGGCTGAAGGGGGGCGGCCCGTCACACGAGATGGGAGCGCGCGGCGAGCCATGACGGGTCCGGGCTCGGATATGTGTTGTACTTCATAAGAAACAAAAATGAACCGAATCGATATCAAAAGCGCAGCAGAAGTATTGGGCGCTTTGGCGCACGAAAACAGGTTGAAGATATTTCTTTTGTTGGTCGAATCAGGACCGGATGGAATTTCGGCGGGTGTTATTTCCGCATCCTCTGACTTAACTCCATCCTCGGTGACATTTCATTTGAAGGAGTTATCAAGAACGGGTTTGGTGAAAAGCCGGCAGCAAGGGCGCTTTGTTATTTACTCAGCGACGTGCAAATATATTGCGCCGATCCTGGAATTTCTACATAGCAAGTGCGCGTCGTTGAGCGCGGACTGCTGAGCCGACTCCCGCCATCTTCGGTGCCGCCTCGTCCGGCGGGTCGAGCCATCCGCTGATGGCTCCCTACCAAAGTAGGGTGCTCATTTCATTACTCACCGGATTCTTTAATCTGATACCCCCCATATGGAGGGGTTTGCCAGGGGTGCTGGCCGTTAGTCGAGGCGAGCGGCCCATGCAAGTCGTCTTACTGAGGTTTGGAGGCGAACGTTTGCCTCCGACAGGAGAATTATTCTTATTTTCTCCACAAGCCGATTGTTTGATCCCTATTGTTATATTTTGTTACGTGGCGTCGGCAGTTTGAAAATGACCGGCAACCGTCGAAGCCGACAGAAATGTTCGTCCGAGTCTGTCAAACAGAAAACGGCTTCGCCAACGCTTTGTGGCAACGCCGCGGCTCGGGTGTGACAGTCTCAGCAGCGTCCCCATGAGGCGCGGATGGCGTACTGGCGCCCTTTGCGGGGTGCAGCGTTGCTATGTCGCTGCGTTCCGGTGTGGGGCGTCACTATGCTTTCGTCGACACAACAAAACCTGGCCGCATAAATGAGGAGGCAATTTAGAGGGTTTGACCTAATTGGCTGGGATGATTATTCAAAAGAACTAGTCTCTAAGTTGTAATTGCTGATTCTGGTGATAAAAAAACCCGCGATTGACGCGGGTTTTTCTTGGGGGCGCGGGCTGCCGTGCGTGGACTCAGTTGCCCAACCTTCCCTCCAGCCGTGCTTTCGCCTCGGGCAACGCCTGGGGCAGGCGGTGTGCCAGTTGCGTGAACAGTTCGTCGTGCAGCGCGAGTTCAAGCTTCCAGGCGACCACGTCCAGCGAGATCACCTTCTCGAACTGTTCGACCGTAAAGTCCAGCCCTTCCCAGCTCAGTTCCTCATAGCGCGGCGAAACGCCGAAGACATGTTCGTCGCCTTCGGCCTGGCCTTCGATGCGGTCGATCATCCACTTGAGCACGCGCATGTTTTCGCCGAAGCCCGGCCACACGAAGCGGCCGTCTTCGTCCTTGCGGAACCAGTTCACGCAGAAGATCTTGGGCAGCGTCGCACCGCTCTTGGCGAGCTGTTCGCCAAGCTTCAGCCAGTGCGCGAAGTAGTCGGCCATGTTGTAGCCGCAGAACGGCAGCATGGCGAACGGGTCGCGCCGCACCACGCCTTGCTGGCCGGCAGCCGCGGCGGTGGTTTCGGAGCCCATCGTGGCGGCCATGTAGACACCTTCGGTCCAGTCGCGGGCCTCGGTGACGAGCGGCACGGTGGTCGAGCGGCGGCCGCCGAAGATGAATGCGTCGATCGCCACGCCGGCCGGGTTGTCCCATTCCGGGTCGATCGACGGGCATTGCGCGGCCGGCGCCGTGAAACGGGCGTTCGGGTGCGCTGCCTTGCGGCCGGTCTCCTTGGCGATCGCGGGCGTCCAGTCCTGGCCCTGCCAGTCGGTCAGGTGCGCGGGCGGCGTGTCGGTCATGCCTTCCCACCATACGTCGCCGTCATCCGTGAGCGCCACGTTGGTGAAGATGACGTTTTCCTTGAGCGTGGCCATCGCGTTGAAGTTGGTCTTCTCGCTCGTACCCGGGGCGACACCGAAGTAGCCGGCTTCCGGGTTGATGGCGTACAGCCGTGTCTGGCCGTCGGCGTCCTTGCGGGGTTTGATCCAGGCGATGTCGTCGCCGATGGTCGTCACCTTCCAGCCGTTGAGGCCGGCCGGCGGGATCAGCATCGCAAAGTTGGTCTTGCCGCAGGCAGACGGGAAGGCTGCCGCAACGTGGTAGGTCTTGCCTTCCGGCGAGGTCACGCCCAGGATCAGCATGTGCTCGGCCAGCCACCCCTGGTCACGTCCCATGGTGGAGGCAATCCGCAGTGCGAAGCATTTCTTGCCCAGCAGCGCGTTGCCGCCGTAGCCCGAGCCGAACGACCAGATCTCGCGCGATTCTGGAAAGTGCACGATGTACTTGGTCGGGTTGCACGGCCACGCCACGTCCTTCTCGCCGGCAGCCAGTGGCTTGCCGACGGTGTGCACGCACGGCACGAAATCGCCGTCGGTGCCGAGCACGTCGTACACGGCGCGGCCCATGCGGGTCATGATGCGCATGTTCACGGCCACGTAAGGGCTGTCCGACAACTCCACGCCGATATGCGCGATCGGCGAGCCCAGCGGGCCCATCGAGAACGGCACCACATACAGCGTGCGGCCGCGCATGCAGCCATCGAACAGGCCGTTCAGCGTCTGGCGCATCTCGGCCGGGGCGATCCAGTTGTTGGTGGGGCCGGCGTCTTCCTTCTTTTCCGAGCAGATGAAGGTGCGGTCTTCCACGCGCGCCACATCCGAGGGATCGGACAGCGCCAGGTACGAATTCTTGCGCTTGGCCGGGTTGAGCCGCTTCATCGTCCCGGCGGCGACCATCTCGGCGCACAGGCGGTCGTATTCCTCCTGCGAGCCATCGCACCAGACGATGCGCTCAGGCCGCGTGAGCGCCGCCACCTCGCTCACCCACGCGATCAGGCGCGGGTGTTTCACATATTCGGGCACGTTCAATGCAGGCACGCCCTGCATCACGGGTTGATTCATGACCAAAACTCCAATGGAAGTGAAAAAGAAAGCGGAGGCAGATCAATACGGGCGCCGTCCCAGGGGGCCGCAGGTTGGAAAGCGATCGACAGCACAGCGCAGACGCGCCGGATCAGCGATTTCCAGGGGGCGGGGCAACGCAGGCGAAAGGTCGGTAGCCGTACTGATTTCACATTCAGTTACAAAGCGGTGCGCCGCCGGATCGAGGGTTTTTCCGGGCGGCGGGGGCCGCGTGCGCTAAAGTGACGGGACGTTAAGAACAAGGACTCGTCACCAGCGTGGCTGCGCAATTTGCGTGCCCGCGGCGGGCAATTCCGAACGTCGCCACGGATTGCCGGGCGACGGGGGAAGGGAAGAATACCACCGCGAGGGATCGCTGTTTTTTGCTGCGCACCATTGTCCGAAGTGAGATGTCGATGAAGATTGCCGTACTGGACGACTACCAAGACGCCGTTCGCAAGCTGGATTGCTTCAGCCTGCTGCAAGATCACGAAGTCAAAGTATTCAACAACACCGTCAAGGGTGTGGGTCAATTGGCCGCACGCGTGGCCGACGTAGAAGCCATCGTGCTGATCCGGGAGCGCACGCGCGTGACGCGTCAGCTCCTCGACCGCCTGCCCAAGCTCAAGATCATCAGCCAGACGGGCCGCGTGTCGCGCGATTCAGGCAGCCATATCGACCTGGATGCGTGTACCGACAAGGGCGTGGTCGTGCTGGAGGGCAAGGGCTCGCCGGTGGCGCCAGCCGAATTGACCTGGGCGCTGGTGATGGCGGCGCAGCGCCGGATTCCGCAATACGTGGCGAGCCTCAAGCACGGCGCCTGGCAGCAGTCGGGGCTGAAGTCCACGACGATGCCGGCCAACTTCGGCATTGGCCGTGTGCTCAAGGGGCAGACGCTGGGGATTTTCGGCTACGGCAAGATCGGCCAGCTTGTGGCCGGCTATGGCCGTGCCTTCGGGATGAACGTGCTGGTCTGGGGGCGCGAGGGTTCGCTGGAGCGCGCCCGCGCCGACGGCTTTGCCGTGGCCGATTCGAAGGACGCGCTGTTCGAGCAGTCTGATGTGCTGTCCGTCCACCTGCGCCTGAATGATGAGACGCGCGGCATCGTGACGGTGGCCGACCTTACGCGCATGAAGCCGACGGCGCTCTTCGTGAATACCAGCCGCGCTGAGCTGGTGGAGGAAAACGGCCTGGTGACCGCGCTCAACCGCGGACGCCCCGGGATGGCCGCCATCGACGTGTTTGAAACGGAACCCATCCTGCAGGGCCACACCCTGCTGCGCATGGAGAACTGCATCTGTACGCCGCACATAGGCTACGTCGAACGCGAAAGCTATGAGATGTACTTCGGCTTTGCGTTCCAGAACATCCTCGATGTGCTCCAGGGCAACGTCGACAGCGTGGTCAACCCGACGGCGCTGGCGCCCGCGCTGATCCGCGCATAATGCCAGACGCTCTGTCCGTCGTTTCCGTCAATCAAGCCGCGCTGCGCAGTTGCGGCTGATTGGCGCCCGCGCCGTCGAAGCGGAAGCTGTCCATCGCCAGCGAACCGTAGGTCACCGTATCGACCACGTGCTGCGCCTGCACGCCGCCCGGCGTGGCTTGGCCCGGCTGACCCATGGCGGCACCCAGTGCCACGTACAGCGGCATCAGGTGCTCGTCGGTCGGGTGGGCATGCGCGGCATGCGGGGCTTGCGCGCGGTAGTCGCAGAAGGCGGCGAAGTCGCCGGTGCGGATGCCGTCGGTCATGGCCTCCATCATCCATTCGCGGAAGGCCGTCACCCAAGGCTCGACCGGCACGCCGTGCTGCGCCATGCCGGGGCCCCGCATCAGCGCGCGCAGGTTGTGGGTGAAACTGCCCGAGCCGATGATCAGCACACCCTCGTCGCGCAACGGTGCGAGGGTGCGCCCCATTCCCATCTGGCACGCCGGCGACAGGCCGGGCATCAGCGACACCTGGACCACCGGGATCGTCGCCTCTGGAAACATCATCATCAGCGGGATCCACGCGCCGTGGTCCAGCGGCTGGCGGGGGTCGAGCACCGTGGAAGCCTGTTCCTCCAGGCCGGGCACGACGCGGCCGTCGATCAGGTCGCGTATGCGCTCGGCCAGCTCGGGCGCACCGGGCGGCGCGTACTCAAGCGCATAGAGCTGCGGCGGAAAGCCGCCGAAGTCGTGCCATGCCTCCTGCTGTGCGCGGGCGGTGACGGCGGGGCGGCGGGTCATCCAGTGCGGCGAAACGACGACGATGGCGCGGGGTGCGAGTGCTGACATGTCCTGCCCGAGCGCTGCAAATGCGCGCCCGACAGGGCCCGGATCGACCGCCAGCATCGGTGACCCATGAGAGAGATAGAGCACGGGAAGCATGTCAAAATTCCTGAAGTCCTTTTCTGCCATTCTGCGCCGGCGGCGGGCCGGCGAGTTGTGCAGTTTTGCAGCATGCCATCAGGAAAGTTGAACAAGTGCGCTTGGGCCTCACACCGCCAGCAGTTCCTGCGCGACGGTCGGATGCAGGCCAATCGTCGCACGCAAATGCTTCAGCCGGACGCCCAGGCGAACCGCTACGGCCAGCGCCTGGATGATCTCGGGGGCGGCGTTGTCGACGATGTGCGCGCCGAGTACCCGCCCGCTGCGCGCATTGCACACGAGCTTGATCAGCGACTCCATGCCGCGGCCCGCCACGCGTTGCTCCAGTGACACGAAGCGGCGGACCACCACGTCGATGCGCTCCGGTGCCGGGCGTCTGTCGATGTCGGCGCGGTCGGGCCAGCGCATGCGCGCCTCGGCTTCCGTCAGGCCTACGGCCGCGATGGCGGGGTCGCAGAACACCGCCATCGGCACGGCGCCCATGTCGGGCAGCTTGGCGCCTTTGCCGAAAATGCGTTCGGCGACGTAGCGGCCCTGGGCCTCGGCCACCGCCGTGTGCTGGACAGTGCGGCCGGCATCCCCGATCGCGTGTATGCCGCGGGCGCGGGTGCGGAAGTGGCGGTCCACGGGGATGCGCCCGCGTGCGTCGAGCGACACCCCCGCCGTCTCGAGGCCCAGCCCCGCCGTGTCGGGGTTCGGGCCACCGGCGCTCAGGACGCGCTGGGCGCGCAGCACCCTGGGCGTGTCTTGGCCGCCTACGCTGACGTAGACCGCCACGCCGCCGCCATTGATCGCATCGCGCTCCACGCGCACCACCTCCGCATCGACGATGACTTCGACGCCGCCATCGGCCAGCGCCAGCGCGGCGGCTTCCGAGACGGCCGAATCGAAGTCAGCCAGGACCCGGGGCTCGCGCGCCAGCACGACTGCCCGCACGCCAAAGCGCGCGAGCGTGGAGGCCAACTCCACCGCCACTACGCCGCCACCCACAAGGATGAGCGATGCGGGAAGCGCGTCCCATCCGAGCACGTCGTCGGCCGTGCCGGCAAGCTCGCCGCCCGGCACCGCCAGCGGCGTGGAACGCCCACCGGCGTCCAGCACGATCTGGCGCGCGCGCAAAACCGTTTTGCCTGCGTCGTTCCGCAACCGGACGATGCCTCGCCCGCGCAATGACACCTCTGCGCTCAACCATTGCACGCCGGCAGCGGTCAGGCGGGCGAGATGCGCTTCGCGCAGCCTTGCCACTTCCGCCCGTGTGCGGGCGACGGCGTCGGTCCAGGCACCGGGGCGCAGCGCCGGCCCGGACAGGCGCAGACATTGGGCGACCCTCTGCGACCAGGCTGCGCCATCACCAGGCGTTGTGTTCGGCGTGCAGCCTGGGGGGATGCCGGAATCGCCTGCCGGCACGCGCTCGATCAGGGCCGTACGCGCGCCCAGTTGCGCGGCACGCTGCGCGGCGGCCAACCCGGCCGAGCCGGCGCCGATCACGACGAGGTCAAACAAATGGGAGGAGCGTGCGGGCATGGCGGTGTCCGTCGAACAAGCGTCGGCCGGACGACCACAAGCGGTGTGCCGGCGGGCTCGCCGCCCGCCCTGAGGTCGCGGCTACGCAGCCGCCGGCGTGGCAAACCCGCGTGGAAGTTCTCGCAGGAACGTTTCGCCGTCATGACGGCCCAGCGCGTACGCGTCACGCATGGCGTCAGGGCGGGTGTAATCCCAACTCGAAATCGGCACCTTGCGCGACGGCTGCACGTAGAAGCGGCGTTGCACGCCGCCCGGCACTGGCACATCCAGCCGGAAATACGTCGGGCGCGGATACAGCCGCGTGACCAGCACGAGTGCATCGCCCGGGGTTTGATCCAGCGCGTGCACCGGGACGTTGTCGACCATGCCGCCGTCAAGCACGGGCCGCCCGGAGCGCCGCAACACCGGCGTGAACGGCGGCGTGGACGCCGACTGCAGGAGCAGATCGGCCAGGGCTTCCGGCGTGGCGCAGTCCTGCGCACGCACGAATTCGGGCGTAAAGCCCAGCCGCCGGCCCAGGGTCGGGTGCAGCGTCTTGCGGATGTGCTTTTCGATGTTGTAGGCGATGAGTCCGGTGGCGACCGCCGTGCGGGCGCCCATCCAGCGCGGGATGTGCGCCACGCCGATGCGGATCTCGGGCGCCTGCGCGAGCCGCTCCAGACGGCCGTCGCCGAACACGGTCAACAGCGCCGCCCGGTACATGCCGTAATGCGGAAACACGCGCTCGCCCCGCAACAGGTTGCCCCAGTGCGCGTTGCGCGTGTTGTGGCGCAGGGCCTCGCCGTAATAGTCCATCAACTCGGTGGAATTCCATGCGTGGAGCATGCATGCGGTGGACGCCCCTGCGGAGATGCCTGCAATCACGCGCGGGGCCAGACCCAGCGCCGGCTGAACGGCGTCCCACCAGCCGGCCTGCCACCAGCAACGATTGCCTCCGCCGGCAAAAACCATCTGATCGAACCTGGGCGAACTCATGCGGCGGCTCCTGCGTGACCAGGTTGCACTAGACGCAGCGCCGGCGAGTACCTGAGCGTATCGATGCAGGCATCCAGCAGGCGCTCCTGCTGGCCGGCGAGGCTCGAGGCGTCGGGGTGGAACAGGTAGTCGCCCATGATGCCGTTGAACGCGGCATGGAACTGCGCAACCGCCAGCGGAATGTCGAGGTCCGCAGGCAACTGGCCGCGTCGGGTCGCCTGCTCGATGATGCTTGTCAGGCGGGACATGCCTTCTTCGTAGGACTCCTGCTGGCGTTTCAGTATCGGGCTCGTGTCTTCCACGAACTCACATTTGTTGAACATGATTTCGAAGACTTTGCGCCAGTGTGCGTCCTCCACGAGCTGGCGCAGGAGAAAGTTGCCCACGTGACGCAGCTCGCCCAGCGGGTCGTCGGCTTCCACGCCGGGCGGTGAGCACATGGTTTCCATCGGCAGCTTCACGCGCTCGCACATGGCGGCGAAGACGTCGGCCTTGTTGCGGAAATGCCAGTAGATGGCGCCGCGCGTCACGCCCGCGGCCTGCGCGATATCCGATAGGGATGTGCGCGCTACGCCTCGTGCATAGAACACGTCTTCCGCCGCATCGAGAATGCGGTTGCGAGTTTCGAGGGTTTCTTCCTTGGTTCGTCTGACCATGATCTTCCAGGGGAACATCGCGGCCACCCCGCCGATGTTCTTTCGATTGGCTTTTGTGCGCTGCACAAACGCAGGCAATGTGCCGTTGCGATCGGCGCAACGCCCCGCGTCCGCCGCAGGCCGCCAATCCTTGTGGCAGCGAGAGTACGCGGGCAATTGAAGCCTCGCGGCGGTTGCCGCGCACTGCGGAAACGCGTCAATGGAGCCCGCTCCGCTCGTAGCCGTAACTTACATACATACGCGAACGTATCTATAATAGCGCGCACTCGGTCGCTTGCCCATGGTCTTATGCGCCACATCCAGGCGCACCCGGCTTTCCGAGCCGACCTCGTGTCGTCGGCTCCAGAGGCCCAGAGGCCGATGGCCAGCTTGCGCCACGTTCTTCGCATTTTGGTCTGGATTGTTGCGCGTTCGTCGCAACGGCCATATCGCATGCCGCCAGATGCAGCTAGCATCGGACGTTTTGATTTTGTGTATTTTTTGGTTTCGTTGACGGTTTGCCGGCGCCGCACTCGTTTGCGCGGCGCGGCACCCGGCATTCCGCTTATCGCCACATGGGGTCATCTATGACGAACACCCGCCGTTATCACCAACTTGCTGCCGCCGCGATCACGGTGGTGGCGCTTGCAGCCTGCGGCAACAAGCAGGCACAAGGGCCGGGCGGCGCCGGCATGCCTCCGACCAACGTCGGCGTTGTGACCGTGCAGCCGCACGCTGTCGGGTTGACCAGCGAACTGCCTGGGCGCCTCGAGGCCACGCGTGTGGCCCAGGTCCGCGCGCGGGTGGCTGGCATCATCCTCAAGCGAACCTACGCCGAGGGCAGCGACGTGAAGGCCGGTCAGCAGTTGTTCCAGATCGACCCGGCTCAGTACCAGGCGGCGCTCGACAGCGCAAAAGCACAATTGGCACGCGCCGAGGCCACGCAGACGCAGGCACAGCTCAAGGCTGAGCGCTACAAGCCGCTGGTGGCGACCAACGCCATCAGCAAGCAGGACTACGACGACGCTACCGCCGCCGCCAAGCAAGCGACCGCTGACGTGGCAGCCGCGCGCGCGGCAGTCGAAACCGCCAAGCTGAATCTGGGCTATGCCAGTGTGACTTCGCCCATCGCCGGCCGCGCTGGTCTTGCGCAGATCACCGAGGGCGCCCTGGTCGGCCAGGGCGACGCGACGCTGCTGACAACCGTGCAGCAGATCGATCCGATCTATCTGACTTTCACGCAGTCGAGCACCGAAGTGCTTCGCCTGCAGCAAGCGCTCAAGGCCGGCAAGCTGGCCAAGGTGGGTGGTGACGCGGCCAAAGTCACGCTTGTCACCGAAGACGGTCGCGCTTATGCACAACCCGGCAAGCTGTATTTCTCTGACCTGACGGTGGATCCGGCCACGGGCACCATTACATTGCGCGCGATTGTTCCGAACCCGGAACGCACGCTGCTGCCCGGCATGTATGTGCGTGCCCGCCTGGAGCAGGCAGTGGACGAGCAGGCCATCACAGTGCCGCAGCAGGCGGTGGCACGCAGCCCGGACGGCGCCTCGGTCATGGTTGTCGATGAGAAGGGCCACGCAGCCGTACGCCAGGTCCAGGCCGATCGCTCGACCGGTACGGAATGGATCGTCACCAGCGGCCTGAAGGCCGGCGACAAGGTGATCGTCGACGGCTTGCAGAAGGTCCGTCCGGGCGCACCAGTCAAGGCCGTGCCGTGGCAGCCAATGTCGGCAGGCCAGGGTGGCGGCGCAGCTCCTGCGCCGGCGGCCAGCGCCCCTGCTGCAAGCACTCCCGCTGCCAGCGCATCGGCAGCCAAGCAGTAAACAAGGAGCCATCGCATGGCAAAGTTTTTTATCGATCGCCCAGTCTTTGCCTGGGTGCTCGCGCTGTTCATCATCCTTGCTGGGGCGATTTCGATCACCCAGCTGCCGATCTCGCAGTACCCGACCATCGCGCCGCCGTCCATCATCATCACGGCCACGTACCCGGGCGCCAATGCGAAGACGCTGGACGAATCCGTCACCAGCATCATCGAGCAGGAAATGAACGGTGCGGACGGCCTGCTCTATATCGAGTCGGTCAGCCAGGGCGGTAACGGCCAGGCGCAGATCACCGTGACGTTCAAGGCCGGTACCGATCCGGCGCTGGCGCAGGTGGACGTGCAGAACCGCTTGAAGCGCGTGGAAGCGCGTTTGCCGTCGGCGGTGACGCAGCAGGGCGTGCAGGTCGACAAGGCCCGCTCAAACTTCCTGCTGTTCGCCACGCTGGCATCCACCGACGGCAAGATGGACCCGGTGGCGCTGGGCGACTACATCTCGCGCAACGTGCTGAATGAAATCAAGCGCGTGCCGGGTGTAGGCCAGGCCATCCTGTTCGGTACGGAACGCGCCATGCGCGTCTGGATCGACCCGGCCAAGCTGGTCGGCTACAAGCTGACGCCCACGGATGTGTACAACGCCATCCGCGCACAGAACGCGCTGGTCTCGGCCGGTACGATCGGCGATCTGCCGTCTGTCTCCGACCAGCCGCTCGCGGCGACGGTCGTGGTGGAAGGCCAGCTCACGACCACCGAGCAGTTCGGCAACATCGTGCTGGTGGCCAAGCCGGACGGCTCGCTGGTCCGCGTGAAGGACGTTGCACGCCTGGAATTGGGCGGCCAGACCTACTCGACGTCTGCGCGCATCAACGGTCAGCCGATCTCGGCGATTGGTGTGCAGCTCTCCCCCACCGGTAACGCGCTGGGCACGGCCAAGGCGGTGAAGGCCAAACTGGAAGAGCTGTCGAAGTACTTCCCGGCAGGCGTGGAATACAAGGTGCCGTACGACACCTCGAAGTTCGTCCAGATCTCGATCGAGGAAGTGGTCAAGACGCTGTTCGAAGCCATGGTGCTCGTGTTCCTGGTGATGCTGCTGTTCCTGCAGAACATCCGCTACACGCTGGTGCCGTCGATCGTGGTGCCGATCTCGCTGCTCGGGGCGTTCGCCACCATGAACGCGATGGGCTTCTCGATCAACGTGCTGACCATGTTCGGTCTCGTGCTGGCGATCGGCATTCTCGTTGACGATGCCATCGTGGTGGTGGAAAACGTCGAGCGGATCATGGCCGAGGAAGGCCTGCCCCCGCGCGAAGCCACCCGCAAGGCCATGGGCCAGATCACTGGCGCCATCATCGGTATTACGCTGGTGCTGATGGCCGTGTTCATCCCGATGGCATTTTTCTCGGGCTCGGTGGGCGCGATCTATCGCCAGTTCTCGCTGTCGATGGTGTCGTCGATCTTCTTCTCGGCGCTCATGGCGCTGACGCTCACGCCAGCGCTGTGCGCGACGCTGCTCAAGCCGATCGAAAAGGGTTCGCACCACGAGAAGAAAGGCTTCTTCGGCTGGTTCAACCGCATGTTCAGTAGCACCACGAACCGCTACCAAAGCTTCGTGGAACGCATGCTCAAGAAGACCTTCCGCTACATGGTCATCTACGTGGCGCTGATCGTTGCGGTGGTGTTCCTGTTCCTGCGCCTGCCGTCTTCGTTCCTGCCGACCGAAGACCAGGGCTACATCGTGACCAACATCCAGTTGCCGCCGGGTGCATCGGCCAACCGCACGCTGGAAGTGATCAAGCAGGTCGAGAACTACTACAAGCATGAAAAGGCGGTCGAGAACATCGTGGCCGTGCAGGGTTTCAGCTTCTCGGGCAACGGGCCGAACGCCGGTATCGTGTTCACCCCGTTCAAGGACTGGAGCGAGCGCAAGGGCAAGGATCAAACCGCTGATGCCGTGGTCGGCCGGGCCTTTGGTGCGCTGTTCGGTGGCATTCGCGATGCGATCGTGTTCCCGCTGAATCCGCCGCCGATTCCGGAATTGGGCAACGCCACCGGCTTTACCTTCCGCCTGCAGGATCGTGCTGGCCTGGGACATGACGCGCTGATCGCAGCCCGCAATCAACTGATGGGGATGGCGGCGAAAAGCAAGGTCATTACCGGCATGCGCCCGGAAGGCCTGGAAGATTCGCCGCAGTACCAGGTGGACATCGACCGCGAGAAGGCCAATGCCCTGGGTGTGTCGTTCTCCGACATCAACGCCGTGCTGTCGACGGCGCTGGGTTCGGCGTACGCCAACGACTTCCCGAACTACGGTCGTCAGCAGCGTGTGATCGTGCAAGCGGACAAGATCAACCGCATGCAGCCCGAAGACATCATGAACCTGTACGTGCGCAACGCGCAGGGCAACATGGTGCCGATGTCGACGTTCGCGAAGGGCCATTGGATCGTCGGCCCGGTGCAGCTCGTGCGCTACAACGGCTATCCGGCTGTCCGCCTTTCGGGTGCGGCCGCGCCGGGTGCCAGCTCGGGTGACGCCATGGCCGAGATGGAACGCCTGGCTGCCAAGCTGCCGGCGGGTATCGGCTACGAGTGGACGGGCCAGTCGCTGCAGGAAAAGGCCTCGGGCTCGCAGGCGCCGGCGCTGTATGCGCTGTCGCTGCTGGCGGTGTTCCTGGTGCTGGCGGCGCTGTATGAAAGCTGGTCGATCCCGGCGGCGGTGATTCTGGTGGTGCCGCTGGGCGTGCTCGGCGCATTGCTGGGCGTGACGCTGCGCGCGATGCCCGATGACGTGTACTTCAAGGTTGGCCTGATTGCGGTGGTGGGTCTGTCCGCCAAGAACGCGATTCTGATCATCGAGTTTGCGAAGGACTTGCAGGCGCAAGGCAAGGGCCTGATCGAGGCGACGCTGGAAGCTGTGCACCTGCGGTTCCGCCCGATCATCATGACGTCGTTCGCCTTCATCCTGGGCGTGCTGCCGCTGGCGATTGCCACCGGCGCCAGCTCCGCCAGCCAACGCGCCATCGGTACCGGCGTGATGGGCGGGATGATCACCGCGACGGTGCTGGCCGTGGTGCTGGTGCCCGTGTTCTTCGTGGTGGTCCGCCGCATCTTCAAGGGCAGCGAGCGTCAACGCCGCCTGGATGCCTCGCACCGTCCGCTGGACGAGGAAATCTGAACATGCAGAACACCATGACTTTCCGAACCCCCGCGCTGTTGCCGGCGCTCCTGTTGGCGGCCGGCGTGCTGTCCGGCTGCTCGCTGGCGCCCACCTATGAGCGCCCGGATGCCCCGGTCGCGGGCACGTATCCGCAGGCTCCGGCCGGCTATGCCGTGCCGGCCGATAGCGCCAAGCCGGGTGAAAACGCCCCGCGCGCCACCGACCTCGGCTGGCGCGAGTTCTTCCCTGATGCGCGCCTGCAGAAGCTGATCGGCCTGGCGCTGGAGAACAACCGCGATTTGCGCGTGGCCATGCTCAACGTCGAGGCTGCCCGTGCGCAGTACCGGCTGCAGATCGCCGATCTGCTGCCGCCGGTCAACGCCTCCGCGGTGTACACGCGCAGCCATACGCCGCCGTCGATCTCGACGACGGGCGGCAACATCTACACCAAGCAGTACCAGCTTGGCGTGGGCATCAGCAACTATCAGGTGAACCTGTTCAGCGTGGGCGACGTCACGTCGTCTGCGCGTGCAAGTTATCTGGCGACGGATGAGGGCCGGCGTGCCGCGCAGATCAGCCTGATCTCGCAGGTGGCCAAGGCCTACCTGAACGAGCGCGCGTACGCCGAGCAGCTTGAACTGGCCCAGCAGACCCTGAAAGGTCGCGAGGACTACTACAAGCTAGCGAAGCAGCGGTTTGACGTGGGCGCTTCGTCGGCGCTGGATCTGCGCCAGACCGAGACCCTCGTCGAATCGGCGCGCGTATCGGTGGCACAGCTCACCCGCCAGTACGCCCAGGCGACCAACGCCCTGGTCTTGCTGGTGGGCGCGCCTCTGCCAGCCGACCTGCCGGCACCGACTACGGTCTCGTCGGAGAGGATCGTCGCCGATATCCCGCCAGGTGTGCCGTCGGAGCTGCTGGAGCAGCGCCCGGACATTCGCCAGGCGGAGCAGAAGCTGGTGGCCGCCAATGCCAACATCGGTGTGGCGCGTGCAGCGTTCTTCCCCAGCATCGGCCTGACGTCCAACGTGGGCACGGCCAGCACGGCGCTGCACAATCTGTTCAAGAGCGGGACCGGGCTGTGGTCGTTCGTACCGAACCTCACGTTGCCGATCTTCAACTGGGGCACCAACATCTTCAACCTGGACTTGACCAAGACCAACCAGAAGATCGCGGTGGCCAACTACGAGAAGACGATCCAGACCGCCTTCCGTGAGGTGTCCGACGCCCTCGTGGCGCGCGGCACGCTGGAAGATCAGGTGGCCGCGCAGAAGCGCTTCCGCGATGCCACGGCCGATCGCCTGACGCTGTCTGACCAGCGCTATCGCAACGGCGTGTCGAGCTTCCTCGATGTGCTCGACGCGCAGCGCGATCTGTTCAGCGCCGACCAGACCCTGGTGCAGACGCGCCTGGCCCGCCTGACCAACGCCATCGATCTGTACACGGCACTGGGTGGCGGTCTGCAGGAGCACAGCACCACGGTGGCGGCGCAGCAGGCTCAGCCGACGGCTGCCCCGGGTGTTGCGCCCGCCACGCCGGATATGACGCCGCAGCAATCGAAGTAAGTTCGCGTCTGTTCGCTCGAAAGCCCGCCTTGTTCAGGCGGGCTTTTTTTCGCCTGTGCCCTTTGCGCTGGCACTGGATTCAAGAAAGCGAAGCAGCGCCGCTTCTTCGCGTCGCAGGCCCTTGCGTGCGCGGGTCGGGGGCAGTGCTTCTAGCTCGCCGGCCAGGAAGGCGTCCACCACGGCCGGATGTACATAGCACTTGCGGCAGACAGCCGGCGTGTTCCCCAGACGCTTGGCCACGGCAGCAATGGCTTCCACCACCTGCCGGCGCGCCTCGGTAGCGTTCGCCGACGTGCGCCCGCGCAGCAGATCCAGCGCGAGCACGCTGCCGGCCCAGGTGCGGTAGTCCTTTGCCGTGAAATCTGCGCCCGTGATCTCTTGTAAGTACGCATTCACATCCATGGAATCCACCACACGGCGCTCGCCAGCTTCGTCGATGTACTGGAACAACTCCTGGCCCGGCAGATCGACGCAGCGTCGGATGATGCGCGCCAGGCGCGGGTCCGATACCGACACGTCGTGCTCCACGCCGCTCTTGCCGCGAAACTGAAAACGCACCGTGTTGCCATGCACCTCCACGTGGCGATTGCGCAGCGTCGTGAGCCCATAGGAGCGGTTGTCGCGTGCATATGCCACGTTGCCCACGCGCACCAGCGTCACGTCCAGCAGGAAGACAACCGTCGCCAGCATCTTCTCGCGCGGCAGGCCCGGGGCCGCCAAGTGGGCGGCAATCGCCTTGCGCACCCGCGGCAGCGCCGCCCCGAAGGTCAGCAGCCGGCCATATTTGTTTGCATCGCGGAAAGCGAGCCAGCCGGCGTGGTAGCGGTATTGCTTGCGTCCGCGCGCATCGCGCCCGGTGGCCTGGAGATGGCCGTTCGCATGGGGGCAGATCCACACATCGGTGTACGCTGGTGGAATCGCCAGCTTGTGGATGCGCGATATGACGGCCGGGTCGCGGATGCGTTCGCCGCGCGTGTCGAAATAGACGAAGCCGCGCCGGCGTCGACGGCGGGTATAGCCAGGGCGCGTATCGTCCACGTAGCGCAGCGGCTCGGGCAGCGCTTCAATGATGGCCGGTGTCCCGGACATGCCGGGCGTCAAGGCGGATTCGGGCGTACGTTCCACATCAGAGGTCCGAAGGTACGCTCGCCGCAGCAAGCAGCGTTCCTCGCTGGGGATGGCTGTCTGCCGTCGTTTCGAGACCACGAAACTGCGCAAAGAAGTGGCTGGAAATAGGCTTTTTGCCACAGGCGCTCCCGACCTTGCATCGGTAAACGGATTCAACTACACTGCTTGCCCTCTGGGCGGTATATAATCTGCGGTTTCGCCGTCCACCCGAATACTGAGCAAGGGACCCGATGACCACCATCCGTCTGAAAGAAAACGAGCCGGTCGAAGTTGCGCTGCGCCGCTTCCGCCGTGAAATCGAGCGCACTGGCCTGATCAAGGAACTGCGCGCTCGTACCGCTTACGAGAAGCCGACGACCGAGCGCAAGCGCAAGAAGGCTGCCGCTGTGTCGCGCACGCGCAAACGCCTGCGCTCGCAAATGCTGCCCAAGAAGCTCTACTAAGATCGCGCGGTTGTTTCGGTAGCACCAATCGGGTGCTGCCGCTGGCGGCGTGAAGTCCATCGACATCCGTTCCGCCGAGCTTGGCTTGTTGCGCCCATGCGCATCCGGAATTGCTTTCCGACCTGGCCAACGCTCTACCCCCCGATACAGAAGCTTGCAGGACGCGGTTGATGGCATGAATGCCATTCTCCGTTGGATCGGCGTGTCTGCGCTCGATTTTTCTGTTGCAAACGACCTCCGCCAGCGGTATCTGACCGGCTGGCTGTTGGCGTTTGTCTTTCGGGATCGGGATCGGGATCGGGGTTGCGGCTTGGGTGGGGCTCCCGCTTTTCCTCCGTATTTGCGCTGAGGGCGGTGTCCTAGACGTCAGCCGAACACGCCGCCGCAATCGACGCCCGGTATCCAGCCGGCAGGTTGGCCGGCAGCGCTCCCGGCGCAAAGCAACCGATTTGCGTGTGTCCATGGCTGATCGCCGGTTTGAACGCGCCCATCAGCCTGCAGTTGTACGTTGCAATAAAGACATGCCTGTCCGGCACGACCTCGAACAGGTACGTATCGATCGGCGCGCCCACCTCGATCTGCAGGCTCAGCGCTACCGCCATCTCGCGTGCAAGACATTCGGCGGGCGATTCGCCGCGCTCTAGTCGCCCGCCGGGCAACTCCCATTCGCGGCGTTCGTTGAGCAGCAGGACGATTTCACCGGTAGGCGCGCGCAACACGCCTTTGATCGAGATGGGGTAGGCCGACATCAGGCTTACTTGCCGATGCAGAACCGGCTGAAGATCACGCCCAGCAGATCATCGCTGGAGAATGCCCCCGTGATGCTGTTCAGCGCCTCCTGCGCCAGCCGCAGTTCTTCCGCAAACAGGTCCAGCGCCTGCGCCTGCTGGGCGGCATGCTCGGCGGCCATGGCCAAGTGGTCGCGTGCCGTGCGCAGCGCTGCAAGATGGCGCTCGCGTGCAAGGTACAGGCCCTCCCCGCCGCCCTGCCAGCCTGCAATTTCGAGCAATGCCGTGCGCAGCAGCTCGATACCGGTGCCGTTGCGCGCCGACAGCCAGACCTCGGGAGGGCAGCCATCCTTGCGTCCGGGGGCGGCAACACCCGCCAAGTCGATCTTGTTGACCACGCGCAGCGTCGGCACACCAGCTGGTACGTGCGCTGCGATGCGCGCGTCGATGGCGGCATCTTCGGGCGAGAGGCCGTTGGTGCGATAGTCCGCCGCATCCAGCAGATGCAGCACAACATCGGCGCGGGCGATGGCGGCCCAGGTGCGCTCGATTCCGATGCGCTCGACTTCGTCTTCCGTATCGCGCAGGCCCGCCGTATCGACGATGTTCAGCGGGATGCCTTCGATCTGGATGGTCTGCTGCACCTTGTCACGCGTGGTGCCGGCGATGGGCGTGACGATGGCAAGCTCGGCACCGGCCAGCGCATTGAGCAGCGACGACTTGCCGACGTTCGGCTGCCCCGCCAGCACAACGTGCAGGCCTTCGCGCAGCAGCGCACCCTGGCGCGCCTGCGCCAGCACGCCATCGACGGCCGCTCGAATGCCGGCGAGCTGACCCCGCGCGTCGGAGGCTTCCAGGAAGTCGATCTCTTCTTCCGGAAAATCCAGCGTCGCTTCCACCAGCATGCGCAGATGGATCACGCGCTCGACCAGCGCATGCACTGCCTGCGAGAACGCGCCATCGAGCGAACGTGCCGCTGAACGTGCGGCGGCTTCGGTGCTGGCTTCGATCAGGTCGGCGACGGCCTCGGCCTGCGCGAGATCCATCTTGTCGTTGAGGAAGGCGCGGCGCGTGAACTCGCCCGGCTCGGCCACGCGCAGGCCGATCTCGCGGCCGGCGGTCAGGCAGCGCTGCAGCAGCAATTGCATCACGACGGGCCCGCCGTGGCCCTGCAGCTCAAGCACATCCTCGCCCGTGTACGAATGCGGCGCCGGAAACCACAGCGCGATGCCGCGATCGATGGCGTTTCCGTCTGCGTCGAGAAAGGGCAGGTAGGTCGCTTGGCGCGGCGTCAGCAGGCGACCACACACCGCCTGCATGACGGCGCGCACATCGGGCCCCGACACACGCACCACGCCGATGCCGCCGCGCCCCGGCGCGGTGGCGATCGCCGCGATCGGGATGCTGCGATTGGGTGCGCGTGGCGTGCTGGCAGCGTTTGACAAGGTGTGGGGTTCGTGTGCAGCGGTCATGAGCGGTATTGTGCGGCAGCCTCGCATCGGCGCGCCAGTTTCCCATCAGGGCGATTTGGATAATCGATCGCAGCGGCGTGCGGCGTCATTGGTGTGAGCAGGCTGCCGGCGTTGGCCGCCTCGTTGACGGGGCAACCTGATACGGCCGGCTGGGGGCGCACGGCAAACCGGTGTGCCGGCGTGCGGGGCCGGTTGGGGATCATCCCATCAACCGCGGAGGCATGTGGTGTTGCGGGTGGAGGTACGTGCCGAGCCGCACGCCTTTGGGTGGCCGCTACTGATGCGAGCGGCCAGAGCTGCGGCAAGACGGGCCTGCACCAGCACGATCGCCCGCTTACTCGGGTCGTCCATCCGTGACCGGGGCAGCTGCACAATCGCGGCGGCCTACTCCGTTCTGGAATCGGGCTCGATCAAGAAAAAAGGGGCGCCCGAAGGTGCCCCTCTTTCTTTGCGTCCCGTTTCGCCTTATTTGGCGGCAGCGGGTTTCTTGTTGGTGCCCAGCATGCGGTTGATCGACCACTGCTGCGCGATCGACAGGCAGTTGTTCACCACCCAGTACAGCACCAGGCCGGCCGGGAAGAAGAAGAACATCACCGAGAACGCGATCGGCATGAACATCATCACCTTGGCCTGCACGGGGTCCGGCGGCGTTGGGTTCAGGCGCGTCTGCACAAACATCGACACCGCCATCAGAACCGGCAGGATATAGAACGGGTCCGGCGCGGACAGGTCGTGCACCCAGCCAATCCAGGGGGCGCCGCGCATTTCTGCCGACGAGAGCAGTGCCCAGTAAAGCGCCATGAACACCGGAATCTGGATCACGATCGGCAGACAGCCGCCGAGCGGGTTCACCTTCTCGGTGCGGTACAGCGTCATCATCTCCTGGTTCATCTTTTGCGGATCGCCCTTGTGGCGCTCGCGGATCGACGTCATGCGCGGCTGCAGATCCTTCATCTTCGCCATCGAGCGGTAGCTCGTGGCCGACAGCGGGAAGAACACCAGCTTGATCAGCACCGTCAGCGCCACGATGGACCAGCCCCAGTTGCCGAGCAGCCCGTGGAGTTTCTCCAGCAGCCAGAACAGCGGCTTGGCGATGATGGTCAGCCAGCCGTAGTCCTTCACCAGCTCCAGGCCCGGGGTGATGCCTTCAAGCATGCGCTCTTCCTGCGGGCCGGCGAACAGGCGCGCCGTGGCCGATACGCTTGCGCCCGGCGCCACCGTACCCAGCGACTCCTGCATGCCGACGCGGTAGAAGTTCGTGTCGATGCGATCGACATAGAACTCGCGCTTGACGTTGGCGGCGGGAATCCACGCCGATGCAAAGTAGTGCTGCACCATCGCTACCCAGCCGCTGTCGGTCGGCGACGGCACGTGCGCCTTGCCCTTGTCGATATCGGCGAAGGTGATCTTGTGATAGTGATCGCCATCGGTGTAGACGGCCGGGCCGGTGAACGTGCTGTAGAAGCGCGATTGTTCCGCCGCGCCGCCGTCGCGTGCCAGCTCCATGTACAGCGTCGGAGTGATCGGCGCCGAGCCGTCGTTGGTCACGTCAAAGCGCGTGTCGATCACGTAGCTGCCGCGCTTGAAGACATACGTCTTGGCGAGCTTGGCCCCGCCCTTGTCGGCCGTGAATGTGATGGAGACATCGTTGCCGGCGCCCAGGTCACGCGGGCCGGCCGAGGCCGTGAATGCCGTCGTGTGGTTCGGGAAGTCGCCGCCGATGATGCCCGAGCGCGCCAGGTACGTGCGCTCCAGGCTGCGGTCGAACAGCACCATCGGGTTGCCGTCGTGGTCCTTCTGCGTCAACAGCTCGAGCTTGCTGACGATGGCGCCTGCCGTGTCGATGGTGGCGCGGAGCACGTCCGTCGTGATGACGACCTTTTCCGAGGCCGGAGCCTGCGAGGCCGCGCCCGTGGCCGGAGCGGCCTGGGTGTTCGTCGCTGCAGTGGTCGCAGCGCTCTTTGGCACGTCGCCTGCAGGCGTGCTGCCCGGCGCGGTCGCAGAGGTGGTGGCCGTCTGCGGCGTCGGGAAGAACATCGACTGGTGGCCATTCGCGCGTTGCCAGTTGTCGAACAGCATGACAACCGCCAGCGAGAAGATCACCCAGAGAATGGTGCGTTTGATATCCATGTCGGATTACGGTCTGGGAAGGTGAATCGACGGCCGCGCAGCCGGGGTGTCGGCTGCGGTCGCGTCGGTCGATGCGGAATCGGTGGAGCGGGGCGCAGCATTGCCAGCGGCGGGCGGCACAGGATCATACCCGCCTTGTGCGAACGGATGGCAGCGGCATAGGCGTTTTGCCGCAAGATAACTGCCGACAGCCGGCCCATGCGTGAGCACGGCGTCGCGTGCGTAGTCGGAGCAGGTCGGCAGGAACCGGCATTGCGCGCCGACAAACGGGCTGAATGCCACTTTGTAGGCGCGCAGGAGGAACAGCAGCACGCGCGTCATGGTGTCTCCGCGGCAGGGGGTGCCGGGGGCGCTGCCGTGGGTGCCGCAGGCAGCGGCCGCGCGGCAATCTCAAACAAATGAGAAAGCTCTTCGCGGCAGATGCGCTTGAAGGCGGCCACGGAGGGCACGTCTTCGCGCGGGAACTTGGCCTGCAGGCGGATCAGCACGTCGCGTCCGCCCAGCTTCGGCTGCCGTAGCCGGAACAGTTCGCGGCACTGGCGCTTGATCAGGTTGCGCTCCACGGCGCGCCGGGCGAACTTCTTGCCGATGACCACACCCAGGCGCGCCTGCGGGTGGCCGTTGGCGCGCACGTACAGCACGAAGTGACGACTACGCCGGACCGGCCGCAAAGCAAAAACGGATGAGAACTCATCCGTTTTCGTCAGCCTTGCGGCTTTGGGGTAGGCGTGCGGGCCCATCGTCAGCGTGCCGCAAAAGCCATAGGCAACGGCAGGAGCCGCCACCCGGGGCGCGGCAGTCTTAGATGGCCAGGCGCTTGCGGCCCTTGGCGCGGCGTGCGTTCAGCACGGCACGGCCACCACGGGTCTTCATGCGGACACGGAAACCGTGGGTGCGCTTGCGACGGGTAACGGAAGGTTGATAGGTACGTTTCATGATGCACTCTCTGGTTAATGGGTGCGGACGCTGCCGCACGCGCCGGGCCTTAGGGTCACCCTGTCAGCCTGGTGTCGATTCAGTAGGAGAAATCGCCCACGCAGACCGCCGTGCGCTGTGTTGTTCAGGTCTTGGGCGTCACCGGTAATGTGGGCACCGAAAACATCAGTCCCCGCCGGATCAGGCGCGACGGGATGGAACCCGGCACCGCGTCTGACGCGAACAAGCGTGCGCTCCCCTGCCGCGCATCGCAGAACCCGCCATTTAAACGATATTCGCCGCGCCTGTCAAGCGTGCGGAGCTGGGGATAACGGGTATGCGCCCCTGATCTTCCACGCGCAACGAAGTTGTCCCCAGTGCCTTGTGCGGCTTGGGGCGTTCTGCGTCAAGCCTTGCCGGTGCTGGGTTTGCGGGAGGTGTAAAAAAACGGTTGTCCACCGCTACTCACAGCAGGTCCACAGGTTATCCACAGACTTATCCTTTGTGGATAACTTTCGGCCGGGGGTACAATCCCGCTCCAACAACGAAAGCCATCCGGTTTCTGGCATGCGCCAGGGGCCCGGCGGCCGGCTCACCCGGGGACGTCGTCGATGACGCGTGTGTGGTGCCGGTCAAACACCTAACGATAACGATGCAGGATTTCTGGCACGCGGCGTCTGCTCAGCTCGAGAGTGAGTTGACGCCGCAACAATTCAAGACGTGGATCAAGCCGCTGACGCCGCTTTCATTTGATGAGCAGGCGCGCACGCTGCGGATTGCCGCGCCCAACCGCTTCAAGCTCGACTGGGTCAAGAGCCAGTTTTCGGG
>JAGWNU010000099.1 GCA_028871175.1 Burkholderiaceae bacterium
GCGTAGATGCGGGCGCCCCGCGCGCGCATGCGCCAGTGACTCCAGCACCAGGATGCCCGCACCCGATGCCAGCACGAAACCATCGCGCGCCACGTCGTACGGCCGCGATGCGCGCTCCGGCGCGTCGGCAGACGCATGGGTGAGCGCACCCATGGCATCGAAGAACAGCGCGTAGCTGTCGTGCAACTCCTCGGCGCCGCCAGCCAGCATGATGTCCTGCAGGCCTGAGCGGATCCATTGGGCAGCCTGACCAATCGCCAAAGCCGACGTGGTGCATGCCGACGATGGCGAATAGCAGATGCCGCCCACGCCGAACACCTGTGCGAGGTTGGCCGATACGGTACTGCTCATCACCTGCGGCACGATGTAGGGTGAAGCCCGCTCGACACCGCGCCCGCGCACCATCTCCAATGCCGCATCGTAGGCGGCCAGCGCGCCAGTACCGGAACCCGCCACGATGCCGGCTCGCGGCGAGTGCATGCTCGCGGCGTCCAGTCCTGCATCGACGAGTGCCTTGCGTGCGGCGTGGCTCGCCAGACGCGCAGTCTCGCCCATGAAGCGATCGACCTTGCGTGCAAAGGGCGGCTCGTCCTGAGCGGAAGCGATGCCCGCCACCTGGCTGCCCAGCCCCATCGCCCGCCACGCCGGCATGTGCGACAGACCAGAACGGCCATCCCGCAGCGCAGCCGCGACCCCGTCGAGCGTGTTACCCAGGCAACTGACAATGCCCAGGCCCGTTACGACCACGCGTTCCTGTAAACCACGCGGGGTGGATGTGCGCGAAGTGCTGGGCAGCATCAGGCGGCGCGCTTGAAGATCAGCGAGGTATTGATGCCGCCGAACGCGAAGTTGTTGCTCATCACGTAGTCGCTCTCAAGGGTTCGTGCGCTGCCGACGATGTAGTCCAGCGGTGCGCAGGCCGGGTCGACGTTCTCGAGGTTGAGTGTGGGTGCGTACCAGTTGCGCTTCATCATCTCGATGGTCCACCACGCCTCGATCGCGCCGCACGCGCCGAGCGTATGACCGATGTAGCTCTTGAGCGAGCTGATGGGCATGGTCGGGCGGAAGACGTCGGCCGTGGCCTGGCTTTCTGCGATGTCGCCCAACTCGGTCGAGGTGCCGTGAGCGTTCACGTAACCGACAGCCTCTTGCGGCAGGGCCGCGTCCTGCAGTGCCAGGCGCATGGCCTGGCCCATGGTGGCAGCGGTAGGCTGCGTCATGTGCGCGCCATCCGAATTGCAGCCGAAGCCGACCACCTCGGCGTGGATGTGTGCGCCGCGCGCGCGGGCGTGGTCGTAGTCTTCCAGCACCAGCGTGGCCGCGCCTTCGCCCACCACGAGGCCATCGCGCGCCTTGTCGAACGGACGCGGTGTCAGGTGCGGCGCGTCGTTGCGCGTGCTGGTGGCGTAGAGCGTGTCGAATACCGCGACGGCGGGGGCCGAGAGCTCTTCTGCGCCGCCGGCCAGCATCATGGTCTGTTTGCCGGTGGCAATGGCTTCGTAGGCGTACCCGATGGCCTGGCTGCCCGAGGCGCATGCGCACGAGGTCGGGATGATGCGGCCTTTCAGATCCCAGAACAGCGCGACGTTGACGGCGGTCGTGTGGGGCATCATCTGCACGTAGCTGTTGGAGGTGACGCCTTGCATCGAGCCCGTGTCGAGCATGCTGCCGAACGCCCGGATGGGCTGCACCGACCCCGATGACGATCCGTAGGCAACGCCCATGCGGCCATCGGCGATGGACGAGTCGCCTGCCAGACCGGCGTCAGCCAACGCCAGTTCGCTCGCACGCACGGCGTACACAGACACCGGGCCCATCGAGCGCGTCTTCTTGCGAGGGTATTCCGCCGGTGTCGCGAAGGCCGGCAGCGGGCAGACCAGGCGGGCGTGCAGGGTATCGAAGTAATCCCACTCCGGCATGCGGCGCACGGCATTCCGGCCCTGCTCGATGGCGGATTGGATCTCGCTCCAGGCAGAGCCCAGGGCCGTGACGCCGCCCATGCCTGTAATGACGACGCGCCGCATCAGATCATCCCGCCGTTGACGCCAATCACCTGCCGCGTGACGTACGAGGCCGCGTCCGACATCAGGAAACCGACCACCGCGGCGACTTCTGCCGGCTGGCCCACACGGTTCATCGGCACGGTCTGCAGGGCATGGTCCAGGTGTTCGACGTGCGACAGCATCTCGGTTTCGATCAGCCCCGGCGCCACGCAGTTGACGGTGATCCTGCGCGAGGCCAGTTCCACCGCCAGCGCCTTCGTCGCGCCGATCAGTCCGGCTTTGGCGGCGCTGTAATTGACCTGTCCCCGGTTGCCCATCACGCCCGAGACGGACGCAATGGTGACGATGCGCCCACCCTTGCGGGCGCGGACCATCGGCATGGTGAGCGGGTGGACGACGTTGTAGAAGCCGTCCAGGCCGGTCTCGAGCACGACATCCCAGTCCTCTTCGGTCAGCGCGGGAAACGCAGCGTCCCGCGTGACGCCTGCACACAGGACAATGCCGTAGTAGGCACCGTGCGATTCCACATCGGCTTCGAGTTGCGTGCGGCAGGCATGGCGATCGCGTACGTCGAACTGCAGCACGCGCGCGCTGCCGCCCTGCGCCTGGATGTCGGCCACGACGGCGTCGGCCTCGTTGCGGCCACTGCGGCAATGCACCGAGACGTCGAATCCGTCAGACGCAAGTTGGTAGGCGATGGCGCGGCCGATGCCGCGGCTTGCGCCTGTCACAAGAACACGGCGGCTCATGTCGTGAGGCTCCCTTCAATGAATGCTTCGAAATCGGTCGGCTGATACACCTTGATGACGGCGGTGGCCAGGTTCTGCCCAGCAGTGCTGATTGTGCACGCGTAGGCGCCATGACCCTCGGCGCTGCGCAGCAGTTCACGCGCTTCCAAACGCAACGGCTGGCCTGGCGGGAACGTCGGCACGCTCGTCTCGTACTTGCGAGACCCCAGGAGCACGCCGGGCCGCGCCGGCTTGCCCTCTCGCATCGACAGCAAACCGACGTGGGCGGCAATGGCCTGCGCCATGAGTTCGATGCCGATCCACGCGGGCATGTTGCCGTTCGCGTCGGCATACCAGGCAGCCGGATCAAGGTCGGCGGCCGCTGCGATCGATTCTTCGTCCCAGGTGTCCACGCGCGAGAGCAGCAGCATGCTGCCGCGATGGGGCAGGATGGATTCGATCGGCAAGGCGCAGAGTTCGGCGTCGGTCATGTTCATCCTTGTCCAAGGATCAGGCTCGCATTGCTGCCGCCAAAGGCAAACGAGTTGCTCATCACGTATCGGCCTGACGCCAGGCGACGCGTGTTCTCGATCAGGTCGAGCACGGGCAGGGTAGGGTCCGCTTCACCGTCCCACACGTGGCGCGGCAAGGGGGTGCCATCGCGCGCGAGTGCCAGCCATGCAAAGCCAAGTTCGGTGGCACCGGCCGCACCCAGCATGTGTCCTGTCAGTGGCTTGGTGCCGCTGGTCGGTACGCCGTTCGGAAACACCCGCGCCATGAGGTGCGCTTCCATCTCGTCGTTCTTGCGCGTGGCCGTGGCATGCAGGTTCACGTAGCCGAGGGCGTCGGCCTCGATCCCGGCATCGGCCAGGGCGGCGCACAGGGCCCGCTCGGCGCCGGCGCCGGTCGGATCAGGGGCGGAGATGTGATGGGCGTCGCTTGATTCGCCCACGCCTGCCAGGCGTACGGGGCCCGGCTCGCGTGTCATCAGAAAGACGGCTGCGCCCTCGCCAATGTTGATCCCGGCGCGGTTGCGGCTCATCGGGTTGGTATGCGTGGCGCTGGTCGACTCCAGCGAGGCAAAGCCCTGCAGCGTCAGTTCGCACAGAGAATCTGCGCCGCCAACGACCACTGCATCACACAGGTTCAATTGCAGCAGGCGGCGCGCCGATGCGAAGGCCTTGGCACTGGACGTGCACGCCGTGGAGACCGTATAGGCCGGACCCGTGACGCCCAGCGCCGCAGCTGCGAACGGCGCGAGCGTGCCGATCTCCATCTGGCGATAGTCAAAGGCTTCGGGCAGCGTCCCGTGCGTCTTCGCATGGCGCAGTGCAACCTCTGCCGCATCGATGCCGGACGTGCTGGTGCCGAGCACGATGCCGATCCGGTGTGGGCCGTACCTGGCGTGTGCGGCATCCAGTTCGGCTTGGATCTGTGCAAGCGCGGCGAGCAGCAGCCGGTTGTTGCGGCAGTCGTAAGCGGACAGCTGCCTGGGTGGCCGGACTTCAAGCGGCGCTAGCACGCGTCCGACGACGGCTGTCGAGCCATCGGGGCGATGGGTTGCCAGCATGCCAGGCGCATGCCCGGTTGCCAGGCGGAGGCAAATGGCGTCCACATCATCGCCCAGCGCGTTGACCATGCCGAGTGCATGCAGATAGACGGGAGAAGCCATCATGCGTGTCGATTCTTGATCAGCGGCATGCCCAGCGGCGCCAGCGCCACCGCAATGACGATGCCCAGGGCCAGCGTCATCCCGAAGCTGCGCAACACCGGCATGGCGCTCGCGCCAAGCAGGCCGAACGACAGCAGCGTGGTCCCCGCCGACAGCAGCACGCCAACCCACACGCCGCCAATGTCAGCGTGCCGACGCGCACAGCCTTCACGCAGGAACACGGCGTAGTTGGCGCCAACGCCCAGCACGAGCATCAGGGCAAGCCAATGGAACAGATTCAGCGGCATGCCGGCGTAACCATAGGCCGCAAACGTGATGCCGACGGCAAGGACGACCGGCAGCGTCACGCGTACACCGTTCGCGGGACCGTAGCGCACGCAGAACAGCACGAGGACCATCACGAGCGCGCCGGCCAGCCACCATCCGCTGTCGACGCGGTAAGCCGCGAACAGGCGGGCGACACTCGCGGGCTTGTCTACGAAGCGGATGCCGGCTTCGCCGTCAGCCAGTGCAGCGAGCGCCGGCAACTGCGCAACTGTTGCACCGGCAGGGATGACGATCGCGGCATAGGTCGGCGCTTGCGCCTGGGCCACCCGTCCCAACCACAGGTGCCGATAGGGCTGCGACCAAGGCATTGCCAGCCAGGCATCTACCGTCAGCGGACCGCTCTGGGCGCCGCCGAAGGCATCGACGTAATTGGCAGCGACTTCCGGGCGAAATCCGGCATCGAGCAATGCGGTGGCCAGGGCCTGTCGATCTGCGAAGACGCGCTGGCCGAGGCGCGCCCGGTCTTCGGCTTGCTGACGCGCTGACGGCACGAATTGTGTCACCGACTGCACGCCCTTGATCGGGGCACCCGCAATCGGGCCTTCCAGTTTGCGTTGGAGCGCTTCGGCGCGTTGCAGCACCTGTTCGGCCGAATTGCCCTGTACGACGAAGAACTGCGTGCTGCCTTCCAGGCCTATGGTTTCGCGCACGATGGCTTCCTGCTGCGCCAGCTCGGGATCGCGCTGGATCAGCAGGTGGATGTCGTCATCGCTCGTCAAGCGCAACCAGCCCGGCACCGCGGCCGCGGCAATCAAGGCGAGGCAAAGCCATGCGCTCCGGCTCGTCAGCGCTGCCTGCCAAGCCCCCAGCCAACGCGCCGCGCGGCGGTAGGTGCGGCGAGGCTGTCGTGGCGCATGCAGCAGCAGCGCCGGCAGCAGGGTGGCAACCGACAGATAGGCGGCCCCGATACCAGCCATGGCAAAGCATGCGATCTGCCGCAGCGCGGGAAACGGCACGCCAGCCAGGATCGCGTAGCCAAGCAGGCTGGTAGCGAGGGCGACCAGCAGTGCCGGGCGGACATCGCGCGCACTGCGCCGCGCATCGTGGCTGGCTTCGGCGCCGAGGTGCGTGACGAAATACTGGATGGAGTAGTCCACCGCCTCGCCGATCAGGCTCGCACCGAACACGAGCGTCAGCAGATGCAGCTTGCCGAACAGCAGCAGCGTCGTCGCGAGCGCGCACACGGTGCCAATGCCGGTGGACAGGAATCCAAGCAGCAGAAAGCGCGGCGAGCGGAACACCCACAGCATCAATAGCGCGATCCCGCACATGGAGAGGATGCCGATCCGATGCAACTCGTGCTCCGAAGCACTGCGAGCGGCAGCCGCGTAGAAGACCGCGCCGGTGCGCAACAGGGTCACGTCGGGAAAAGTCTGCGCGAGGGCGTGCTGAGCCTGGGCGACTGCACTGCGCACGGTGGCCTGGGTTTGGGCATCGTAGGCTGAGGCAGCGAGCGTACCCGCCACCAGTACGCTGATCGTGTCGCCACGCCGTGCGACGAGGAAGTTGTCTTCGAGCTCCAGCCGCGTCGTCGCCAGCGGGAGGTCCGCCAGCCAGTGCCCGAGCCATCCAAACGGATCATCGGCCAGCGGGGCGCTCAAGCCGGCCTCGACGGGCGCATAGAGCCGCTGCGCCAGCAGCCTTGGCAGCGCCGTCGACGTGCGATCCAGCGCGGCGCGGTCGGCGGCGCTCAGCAGGCCGAACCGGTAGGGCAGGTAGGACCGTGTGATCTGGCCGGCATCGAATGGCGGAAGCTCGGCAATCACGCTACGGAAGGCGCCACTGCGCTTGAGCTGTGCGCCAAGGTGCATGGCGGCGGCCTTGGCGTGCTCGGCGTCGCGACTGCTGAGCAGGAACACGGTGCGGTCGCCCAGGGATGCCGCCAGCGTATCCACGGCCTGTTCCGCGACCGGATCGGCCTCGGTGGCGGGCAACAACGCCAGCAGGTTCGTCTGAAGTGCCGTGCCATCGTGCAGCCGCACGGCGCAATAGAGCACGGCGGCCAGTACCAGCGCGAGCCAGCCGAGCCGGATGGCCCAAGCAGACTGCACCGACGGACGTATCGCCAACTGCTGCGTCATCGGGGCGCCCCAAGCAGGGCGCGTTCGGCGGCATTGGGTGCCTCCACGCGCGTGCTGCCGGTGAACTCGATGCGTGTTTCGTCGCCATTGGCCGACTGCACACGGATGCTGCGCACGTAGGTGTCGCCTGCCAGATCAAGTCCGCGCAACGCCTGGGCAAGCTGGGGCTGAGCGGGAATCAGCCGCAGATGCCATCGGCTGACGCTGCCTTGGGCGTTGACGTCAAACTGCGAATACAGCGCCGACAGGTCGCCCGTCAGCATAGCGCGCATCATGCGCGAGACCTGGGCCACCCCGGCGGCATTGCGTGCGCCGCGCGCCACGGGCTTGTCATCGGCATCGAGCGTGGTGACACCCGCGTCCGTCATCACATACGTCATCCGGTGTGGCTGCTCGACCCGCCAGATCGCGCCATGGTCGCGAAGGAACAGCAGCGTGCCGCTGCTTACCAGCGGCCGCTGCATGGCCTGCAGCGATTGCGTCTGCACAAACTGAGCGCGCACGCCATTGGCCTGTGCAAGTTGCGCTGCCACCTGTGAGACAAGCGCGCTGCTCTGTTGCGTCGCGCTGGGAGCGCTGTGAGCGAATGTGCTGGCGGTTGTCAGCAATAAGCTGATGCACCCTGCGCGTACGGTCCTCATCAGCGTGGCCATGCGCGCTCCACACGTTCGACCATCACGGGCGGCGAGACGAACTGCAGCTCACCCGTACGCGCGCACACCGCGACTTGCGTGGTGTGGCCCTTCGTCAGCCGCATGCCGGAAGCGCAATCGACGATCTCGTAGCCGATCTTGAGACGGTTTTGGTATTCCATCAGCGTGGCGCGCACCTCGATCTGCTGGCCATACGTGGCCGGCTTGATGTACTTGAGGTGCGCTTCGACCACGGGCCACAGAAAGCCCGAGTCGCGCATCTCCCGGTAGTCATAGTGAAAGCAGCGCAGCAGGGCGGCGCGGCCGATTTCGAAGTATTTCAGGTAGTGGCCGTGCCAGCAGACGTCCATGGCGTCGACGTCGTGGAATGGCACTTCCACGCGGGCGCTGGCGACAAGCGGCGGTAGATCACGTGCGGTCATGGTGGCTTCCTTGTTCATCGCCGAGCCGGCCTTGCTCGATGGCGAGCGCGACGGTGCGCAGGTCGGATTCCAGCGGGCGGTCTTCGGTCACGAACGAGGACAACGCCCCCACGCGCGCGATGAACGCCTGTACGGGTGCGGGAACCTGAATCGAGGGATCCAGCCGGCAGCGCAGTCGCACCGCCTGCACCGCTGCAAGCGTATGGGCGGCGGCCACCTGCTCTGTCAGCTCGAGCACGCGCAGGCAGTCGCGGGCCGCAATCGTGCCCATGCTGACCTTGTCCTGGTTATGTGCCTCCGTCGAACGCGAGAACACGCTGGCCGGCATGGTCAGCTTGAGCGCCTCTGCCGTCCATGCGGACGAGGAGATCTGTACCGCCTTGAAGCCGTGGTTGATGGGCGCGCGTTCTGCCGTGGCACCCGACAGGTTTCGGGGCAGACCGTTGCTGAACTTGTCATCCACCAGAAGCGCGAGCTGCCTGTCCATCAGGTCGGCCAGATTGGCGACGGCGGTCTTGAGTGCATCCATCGCAAACGCGATGTGCCCACCATAGAAGTTACCGCCGTGCAGGATCTCCTTCGTATCGGGATCGACCAGCGGGTTGTCGTTGGCACTGTTGAGTTCGTTCTCGATGTCGCGGCGGATCCACGATTGGGCGTCGCGCGCTACACCGATCACGTGCGGCGCACAGCGGATCGAGTAGCGGTCCTGCACACGGTGCGCGGATGCGTCGTCCCATTGCGCCAGATCGTCGCGGATCCATCCTGCTACCTCGGCCTGGCCGGCATGCGGCTTGGCGTGGAAGATGGTCGGATGGAAGTGCGCGGCGCGGCCGTCGAGCGCCACCGTGGCCAGCGCCGTCAGGCGGGCAGACAGCCGGATGAGGTGTTCGGCGCGCGCATACGCAAGGCAGGCCAGGCCCGTCATGACGGCCGTGCCGTTCATCAGGGCGAGTCCCTCCTTCGGCGCCAGCGTGATTGGCGCGTGACCGATCTGCTGCCACGCGTCGGCGGCGGGCTGCTGGCGTCCGGCAAACAGGACGTCCCGCTCGCCCACGAGCGCTGCTGCCACGTAGGAGAGTGGCGTGAGATCGCCGCTCGCGCCCACCGAGCCTTCCGCCGGGATTCGGGGCAGGATGCGGTGGTTGATGAGATCCGCCAGCCGCTGCAGCAGAAGATGGCGCACGCCAGAGTAGCCGTGCGCCAGCGAGTTCAACCGCGCGGCGACCACCGCAAGGGTTTCGGCGGGCTCCAGGTGGCGGCCCATGCCGCAGCCGTGGTAACGCGTGAGCTGCAGCGGCAGCGCTTCCACCAGTGCTGCCGGCACGCTCACCTGGCAAGCGTCGCCATAACCCGTGTTGACTCCGTAGACGGTCGCGCCCGCTGCCAGACGCTCACGCAGGAACTGCGCTCCGCGCTCGATGCGATCACGCCACGCGGTATCGGCGCAGAGCGACACCGGGTGTGCGTCACGCGCGATGGCTACGACGTCTTCGATTGTCAGGTGGCGGTTGCCGATGACGACGGCGGGCAGTCGAGAGCGCGCCCCTTCCTGTGCCGGCATGTTCAGATCGTGTTCAGCCATGGGCGTCCATGTTGTTCCCGGCTTTGGGACGCGCCCAAAAATCGAAAAAGTTGAACCATTGGAATGGCGCCTTGCGGCAGTAGTGTTCCAGCCGTTCGGCGTAGCGCTGGGCCAGCGCGCCCAGGTGGCGGGTGCGTTCGGCCCGCGGTAACTCGATGCGCTCGGCGAACGGCTCGAAATAGAGGGTGTGGTGCTGGCCGGTCTTCAGGCAGAAGAACAGGTACACCGGGCAGCCTAGCGCGTGGGCGAGCACGTAGGGCCCTTGCGCAAACTGTGCGGGGCTACCGAGAAAGCGTGCTTGCACCGTACGGCCGGATTCATGGGCGGGTACGCGATCGCCCACGATCACCAGCAGCTCGCCTGCGTCGATCCGCTCCTGCATCAGCATGGCGGTGGCGGGGCCGAAATCCTGCACTTGCATGAGGTGCGAGACGACGTCGGGGTGCGCTTGCGCCAGCACGTGGTTGAAGCGCTGTGCATGCTCGGTGTACACGACCGCCGTCACCTTGGCGTGGCCGTTGCGTGCAGCAAGCGCACGCGTCATTTCGAGATTGCCCAGGTGGGCGCCGATGACCAGCGCGCCACGGCCGCTGGCGATGAGCGCTTCAAACGCGGATGGGTCATCGAAACGGACGCGCTCGCTCTTCACCTGGCCCGACCAGGCTGCCAGTTTGTCCAGGCCCGATTGCGCGAAGGCGATCATGTGGCGGTAGGCGCTCAGCCAGCCCGGCCGGGGCGTGCCCGTTCCTGGCGAGACGGCATGCAACCGCGCGAAGTATTGCTGCGAGGCCTCCCGTGCGGCCCGCCCGGTCAGCAGGAAGTACGCGACGATCGGGTAGAGCCACAACGAAGTGAAACGCGTGCCGAACAGGCGGCAACTCAATGCCAGGCACTGCATGCCGAACAGGCTGCCGCGTTCAGCCATGCGCCACCAACCCCCCGCAGCACCCGGAGCGGAGGGATGACGCCAGCGCGGCATGCACCTGCCCGCCAGCAGCAATGGCAGACGCACCAGCATGCCCGCCACCAGGCGCGTATGGCTCTTGCTGATGCGGATGTTGTCCCACAGGACGTCGAAATGCGACAGGCCATCCGGCGCATAGGTCACGCGTGTTGGCAGGGTCACGAAGCGCGCCCGCCGCCAGTGCAGGCGTACCAGGATCTCAATGTCGAAATCCATGCGCGTGGGCAGGGTAACGTCATCGATCAGCTTGCACGCGAGCGCGAGCGGGTACACCCGGAAGCCGCACATCGCATCGCGGATGTCGAATGAGAGTGTCTCGATCCACACCCACACGTGCGTGACGTAACGGCCGTACAGGCGCGCCTTGGGCACGCTCTCATCGTAGACGGGCCGGCCAAGGATGATCGCATCGGGTGAAGCCGTGGCGGCGGCCAGGAAGCGCGGCACATCGGTCGCGTCGTGCTGGCCGTCAGCGTCGATCTGCAGGGCGTGTGTATAGCCGGCGGCGCTGGCCGCGCGCAGGCCAGCCATCACGGCGGCGCCCTTGCCGCCATTGACGGGCAGACGCAGCAGCGAGATCTGCCCCGCATATTGCTGGGCCAGCGTCGCCAGCACGGCTTGCGTTGGCGCGTCGCTGCCATCGTCGACGATGAGGATGGGCAGCCCGTGCACCGCCAGACGCGCGACCGTATCGCCGATGGCGTCCTTGTGGTTGTAGATCGGGATGACGATGGCAGTGCGCAGCTTCACGCAGCCTCCTGATAGACCAGCGTGCCAGAAGCGCAGTCGCGCGCGCCCGTCCGGGCAGTGAAGCGCACGCGGCGACGCTCCGGCTCATGCACGATGCGCAGCGACACCACCGCGCCCGGCGGTACCGGGGCCATGAACTTGAGCTGATCGATGGAGGTCATTGCGCGCACCGCGCGATCGCGTGTCGCAGCGAGGCGAACGATCCAGTCGATCAGCACCACGCCGGGAAGGATCGGCAGGCCGGGGAAGTGCCCCTTGAAGTGGATCAAGTCAGGGCTGACGCGCAGTTCGTAATGGTCGCCCTCGGCATCGCTCGCATGCGACAGGGTTTCGAAACCTTCTACGCCGGGCCGGAAGGCGGCGGCAATCACCGACGCCGGCAGCTTGCCCCGCGCGTCCACCGGCATCGCCATGCAAAAGCGCCAGCGGCGGGGGATCAGCGTGGGGTCGGTATAGGTCGACAGATGCCGGCGCAGTGTCTTTGCCACTGATACGCGGCCCAGTGTGCGCAAGCCTTCAACGCCGGCCGGCGTGAGCGCAACCAGCGCGCCGAGCCTTTCTCGCGATGCACCCGCCAGCAGCGTGACGGCCGCGCGGGCGACAAACGGGTGAGAGGCCAACCAGTCTTCGGCCTCGGGCAAGGCGATGCGCTTGCCGTCCACCTTGACGACGCGGTCCAGCCGGCCGCGCAGGAGGAAGCGCCCGCTGTCGTCGAACGCGATGGCGTCGTCGGTGCGATGCCAGTTGTCATGCGGCAGGTGCGGCGAGCGCACTGCCAGTGCACCGTCATCTTCCTGGCGGATCTGCACGCGTGCAAAGGGCTGCCATGCAGGCGTCCTGTCCTGGCGGCGCCAGGCGATACCACCTGTTTCAGTGCTGCCGAAGACTTCGATCGGCGCGCTGCCGTGGGTGGCCGCAAACGCGGCAGCGGCCGTTGCATCCAGTGGGCCGCCAGATGAGAACACCGCCGGCAGTGCCGGCAGCGCATCGAAGCGCGGGAGCACCGGCCAGCGCGCCAGTTGCGCAGGGCTCGATACCAACGCCGCTACCGGATGTTGCGCAAGCGCTTGCTGTAAGGCGGCGGGCTCCGCGTGCGTCTGACGGCAGAAGGGGCGCCCGGCTGCCAGCGGCCAGAACACGCGGAAAAGCAGCCCGTAGATATGGTGATGCGGCACGCTGGCCAGCATGGCGCCAGCGCCGATCTGCCTGCCCCATTGCTGCTCCAGGGTCACGACTTCCGCATCGAACTGCGCGAGCGTCTTATGGATGGGCTTCGGTGTGCCGGTACTGCCCGAGGTGTACAGGGTGATGGGCGCAAGCGGTTGAATCGGCCCGACGACCGCTTCGGCGTGCTGATCGATCGAGCGGAGGCTGGCGTCGGTCACGAGCGCGTCAAAGGCGGTACCCAGCGATTCCAGATACGCCGGAGCCGCGCTGGCGGGAATCACGACGTGCTTGCCGCTCGCAAACAGTGCAAAGAGCGCGCAGGCGAAATCGAACGGATCCTCGATGCACAGCGCGTAGTGCGTCGTTGCCTGCGTTGTAAAGGCTCCGGCGTAGGCCGCCACGCGAGCGTGGAACATCCCGTACGTCATCGTTGCCGCACCGTCGAGGCAAACCACGGCATCATCGGGCCGCGCCGCATGGAGCTGTGCACGCAGGGCAATCATGCCGCCTCCGGTTGCCGTGCGTGCGGACGGACGACCCAATGGCGGTAGGCCGCCTCCGCGGCGATCAGCGCGCCGACCAGCACATAGGCGATCACGCCGTTGTAAAGCGCCCAGGCACCGCGCGACCAGTACAACGCTGCAATCACGGCCGTCGCGCCGTTGAGCGCAAAGAAAACACACCAGACCTGCGTGACCTGCCGCGTGTAGCGCACGGCACGGGGTTGCAGATCAGGCATGCGCATGCGCGCGAATTTTTCGATCATGGTCGGGCCTGAACGCAAGGTGGCCGCGAAGCTCAGCAGCAACCCGGCATTGACCAGCGCCGGATACAGGCGCAGAACCAGCTCGCTGTTTGTGATGACGACAGCCGCCGACGTGCACGTCAGCACCCCTGCGATCAGCCAATCCAGCGGGGTGAGCTGGCGCAGCAGCGAAGACACGCTGCCGGCCCCGAT
>JAGWNU010000100.1 GCA_028871175.1 Burkholderiaceae bacterium
AGCGTTTTGACAGGTTCAGCAGGAAAGCGGCGAGGCGCTCTTCGGCGCGCATTGAGCCTAGTGTCAGCAGCATCTGGTGATCCTGTGAGATCTCCTTGCTCATCAGACGCAGGAACTGGTGCTGCAACGAAGGGAGTCGGCGCGAGAGTTGCTGAAGCTGGTCATAGCGGACCACGCAGACTTCGGTGTCTTCCAGGGCAGTGGCGTCGGACACGTGCCGCATGTCGCCGATGCCATCCAGTCCGACAATCTCGCCCGGCAGATGGAAGCCGGTGATCTGATGACGGCCGTCCTCGAGGGTGAGGTGGGTCTTGAGCGTACCGAAACGAATGCCATAGACGCCCTCGAGAGGTTCGCCGAGGGCATACAGCGTTTGCCCCTTCTTGACGCGGATGCGCTCCGACACCAGCTCATCCATTTTGCGTACATCGTCCGAATTCATTCCCACTGGCAGGCAGATTTGCCCGAGTACACAAGTGGAGCAACGCGAGGCTTGGTCGGAAAGTGCGATTCGTGTAAGCACGGGTGGGGGCGAATGACTTTCGAGTTGGTGAAGTAGGAAATTCTTATGGTGCAGCTGCGCTTTATTATAACGATGACCTTGCGCTTATCGGACGTTTCCGATGTGGTGAATCGCGTGAAATGCGCTTAATTCCCGAAAGCCGGTCAATAACCTTAGCCCATATCAAAAGAGCATCACAAAGATGAGTGCCGCTGTGCTTCTGAGTGTTTTCTTGATCGCGCTGCTTGGCGGGGTCCATTGCCTGGCGATGTGCAGCGGGATCGCACTCGCCGCGGAGAAGGGCGGGGTCTCCGTGCGTGTCGTGTCGCGTCGTCGGCTGTGGTTCGAGCAGGTGATCATGCATGCCGGGCGGCTGACGACGTATGCATTGCTGGGCGCAGCGATGGGGGCGCTTGGTGCCACCGTGTGGCGCCAGCAATGGCTGCCGATCCAGCGTGGTCTGTTTGCGCTGGCCAGCGCGCTGCTGTTGACGTACGGTCTGCTGCTGCTCCTGCGCGCGACGGGGGATGCATGGCGTGCTCCGGGGCTGGAACGCATGCTGGGCCGCCTGTCGGGCAAGTTGTCGGCCTTGGCCTCCCGGTTGGGCGGCGGATTTCGCGCCGCACACCCGCTGGTTCGACGGTATGTCATCGGGCTCGCCTGGGGACTCGTGCCCTGCGGGATGGTTTATGGCGCGCTTGCTGTTGCGTTGCTGGCAGGCAACGCGGCGTCCGGGGCGGTGGTGATGCTCGCTTTCGGGGCGGGTACGCTGCCGAATCTGCTGATGATGTCAGGCCTGGCTGGCTGGTTGCGCGGGCTATCCCGCCAGCGATGGGCTCGCGGCGCCGCAGGGGTCATCATCACCGGGTTCGGAACCTGGGGGCTGGTGTGCGCTGCCTGGTTGCCAGAGATGCTTAACGCACACGGTTTCTGTCTCGTCCTGTGAGCCGTTGAAGGACATGCCAGCCGTGGCGCCGGGCGGTCGGGGCACTCGGGCATCTTCCCGGTTGCGGCGCCAGGCGATATTGGCCTACAATCAGACGCAATTCGACTCGCCTTCCGCGCAGATCAACAATCCCAAGCGCGGCTTCAGGCGACGCCATCCAGTGGTAAGCCGCCCTGGACAGTCGAGTCGGGCAGCTCCCCAGCCTTTGTCGGTAGCCGTCCGGTGCAGCATCCGTCCCTATGGCGGCGGAAGAAATTGCCCTTGTGGTGCCTGACTGGCACCGGATCAACTCGCTCCTCCGGCCTTTTTTTTGGGCTCACCCACTGCGTTCCGGTGCAAGGCTTCACGGCGTTTGCGCGCTTGACCCGGGCGGGCGACATGCATTCAGATATGCCGCGTGCGTCGCGGCGGAACGACAAACTTCAAGCGTGACGGCGACCGGCCGCGCGCGAGCAATGACGAACCGTTCAACCCGATGAATACCCAAGAGGCGAAAGTCGTCCTCGAGACCGCGCTGATTTGTGCGCAGGACCCGTTGCGAGTCAATGACTTGCGCAAGCTGTTCGACGAAGAAGTTTCCGCGGACACCATCCGCGTGCTGCTCGAAGAGCTGCGCCAGGATTGGCTTGATCGCGGCGTCGAGCTGGTTGCACTGGCTTCGGGCTGGCGTCTGCAGAGCCGTCCCGAGATGCGTGTGTATCTTGACCGGTTGCATCCGGAAAAGCCGCCCAAGTACTCGCGCGCCGTGATGGAGACGCTGGCGATCATTGCCTACCGTCAGCCCGTCACACGGGGGGATATCGAAGATATCCGCGGCGTCACGGTCAATACGCAGGTCATCAAGCAGATCGAAGACCGCGGTTGGATCGAGGTGATTGGTCATCGCGACGTGCCCGGGCGCCCGGCACTGTATGCCACTACCAAGCAGTTCCTTGATGACCTTGGGTTGCGTTCGTTGGACGAACTGCCGCCCCTCGAAGACGCGCGTGCCCAGGCGCAGGCCAGCTTGCTGGAGCAGGGCGCGATCGAGTTTGAGGGCGGCGCCATCGCAGTGGATCAGCTGACGGCGCTTGTGAACGACGAGCCTGCTGCCGAGGGCGCTGTGGCCTCACCGGCTGAAGGCGCCGAGCTGCTGGTGGCGGCCGAAACCGAGCAAGCCGTTGCGCCTATGTCGGGCGCCGAAGTGGCGGCTGCGAGCGGAACATTTAAAGAGCCCGCTGATCCGGGCTCGCCACTGCAGACGGTGCCTGCTGCTCCGCCCGAGGCGAGTGAGACAACCCCCGAAGACGAACGTAGGGCGCTGGCCGAGCCATCATCCGGTTCCCCAAACGAACACTCCTAATGCCAAGCCGGTCCCCGACCGGCGCTTGGCCCGAACCCTTCTGAATTGAAAGACGTTGTGAGTACTCAGCCAGATTCCATGGATACACGTATGCCGCACGAGGCGGACGCTTCGACGCCCCGACAGGACGGCGATGGCGCAGAATCGCAGGCGCCGCGCCGCAAAGGTCTGCGTCGCGGACTGCGCAACCTGGTAGGGTCGCGCCGCCAGTCGCAGGATGGCCGCGCTGAAGCGGATGCGGCCACTGGCGAGCCTGCCTCTGCCGATGCCAGTCCGCCGGCCCAGCCGCGCAAGAGCCGCAACCCACGTGCGCGCAAACCGAAGGAAGGCGCCCCGGCTGAGGTGCAGGGGGTGCAAGAAGCCGCCGTACCCGCCGAGGGTGCTTCTGCGGAAACCCAAGGCGAACGAGGCGAGCGACGTGGCCCGCGTGGCCGATTCGGCAAGAACCGCCGCCGCCCGGGCGAAGGCCAGCCAGCAGGCGAGCGCGCTGACAGCGGCGGCAACAAGAATGCCGCCGCGGGTCGTGGCAAGGGCCAGGGCCGCGGGGGCAAGCAGCAAACCAAGCCGGGCGCGCAGCATCGTTCAGGCACGGGCGGAAAGGGCGCGGAAGATGTCTTCAAGTACGTCATTTCCGGTGCGTATGACTCCGAAACCGACGCGGGTGGCGCAGTATCGCAGCCGACCAAGGTGCGCGAGCTTACTTCCGAGGACGATGCTCCCAAGCTGCACAAGATCCTGGCCGACGCCGGTCTCGGCTCGCGCCGTGACATGGAAGATCTGATCCTGCAGGGCCGCGTTTCCGTCAACGGACTGCCGGCGCACATCGGTCAGCGCATTCTCGCGACTGACCAGGTGCGCGTGAACGGCAAGCTGATTCAGCGCAAATTGCCCAGCAAGCCGCCACGCGTGCTGCTGTACCACAAGCCTGCCGGGGAAATCGTCAGCCAGTCCGACCCGGAAGGTCGTCCGACCGTGTTTGACGCCCTGCCGCGCATGAAGACCGGTAAGTGGGTTGCGGTCGGCCGCCTGGACTTCAACACTGAAGGTCTGCTGATCTTCACGACCTCCGGTGACATTGCGAACCGATTCATGCATCCACGCTATGGCGTCGAGCGCGAATACGCGGTCCGCACGCTCGGTGAACTGCCGGAGGCGGATCGCCAGAAGCTGCTCCACGGCGTCCAGTTGCAGGACGGCGAGGCCAACTTCCTGCGCTGCGTCGATGGTGGCGGTGAGGGTGTCAACCATTGGTACCATGTGGCCCTGACCGAGGGGCGCAACCGCGAAGTGCGCCGGATGTTCGAGGCCGTCAACCTCACGGTGTCGCGCCTGATCCGTACGCGATACGGCAGTTTTGTTCTTCCGCGTGGCCTGAAACGCGGGCGCTGGCAGGAGGTGTCGGCTGACGACGTACGCACGCTGATGGGCAACCTGGGTATGAAGGTGCCTGCGCAGAGCTCCGCCGGCCAGAATCGTCAAGGCAACCGCCGCCGGGAGCCGGCGCCGGTCCTGATGGGGCCGATGTCATCCGGCTTTACGGGCGAGGCAAACTTCCAGTCGCGCGGATTTGGCCTTGAAAACGGTAACCGAGCAGCGCCGGCCCAGCGCCGGCAGTCGGCCCCGCGTCAGCCGGATCCGATGCAGACGTCCATGGGATACATCAACGTCGGCGGCCCCACGACGCTTACAGCACGAGGCCGCATGGGTGGTCGCGCCGAGGGTCGTGGCGGCTTGGTGGACGGCAACCGCGGGCCTGGCAACAAGCGCGGCGGAAAGGCCGGCGGCATGCCCGGCGGCAACAAGGCACCGCGTGGCGGTGGCAAACGCGGCGGCAAGCGTTGAAACGGCCGGCGTTGTGACGTATAGGTCATGATGCCGGCGTCTGCAATCTCTCCGGGCATATTTTGCGTTTTGCCCGGAGACGCATTACAATACGAGCCTAATCAAAAGTCATCCCGCAGAAGATGGGCGAAGGATATGGGCATTGCGCCCATTTTTTTTTTGCTTCGGCAGGTTGGCAACACCGGGAAATTCTTCAGGAAAAACGTGCATCTGACTGATCTGATTGAAAAAACCCTCACCGCCATGGGTTACGAGCTGGTGGAAGTGGAACGCGCGCCGGCTGGATTGCTGCGCGTGTATATCGATCAGGCGGAAAACGGCATCGTCATTGAGGATTGCGAGAAGGTGAGCCACCAGCTCACGCGCGTGTTCGAAGTTGAAAACGTCAACTACGAGCGGCTTGAGGTGTCCTCGCCTGGCCTGGATCGGCCGCTGCGCACGTTGGCTGACTTCACGCGATTCGCTGGCCTCGAGGCTAAAGTGACGTTGCGCCTGCCGGTTGGCGGGCAAAAGAATTTCACCGGATTTATTCAAGGTCTGACGGGGGAGCCCGGCCAAGAACGGATTGGCCTCGAATTCGAGGGCAAGGATGGCCCGGCGCTGCTGGAATTCACGCTGGCCGAGTTGGATCGTGCCCGGCTGGTACCCGTGCTGGACTTCAAAGGAAATCGAAACAAAGGGAACAAGCAATGAGCCGCGAAGTTCTGTTGCTCGTCGATGCGCTTGCGCGCGAAAAGAACGTCGACAAGGATGTGGTGTTTGGTGCGCTGGAAGCCGCGCTGGCTTCGGCGACCAAGAAGCGCTTTGAAGAAGACGTGGACGTGCGCGTGGCGATCGACCGCGAGTCTGGCGAACACGAAACGTTCCGTCGCTGGCTTGTCGTTCCCGACGATGCAGGTCTGCAGGAACCGGACAAGCAGATTCTGCTGTTCGAAGCCAAGGAACAGGACCCTGACGTCAACGTCGATGAGTTCATTGAAGAGCAGATCGAGTCGGTCGAATTCGGCCGTATCGGTGCGCAGGCGGCCAAGCAGGTCATCCTGCAGCGCATTCGCGATGCCGAGCGCGAGCAGATCCTGAACGATTATCTCGATCGCGGCGAAAAGATCATGACCGGCACGATCAAGCGTGCCGACAAGAAGGGTCTGATCGTCGAGTCCGGTCGCGTCGAGGCGTTGCTGGCGCGCGATCAGATGATCCCCAAGGAGAACCTGCGCACGGGTGACCGTGTCCGCGCGTATATCCTGAATGTCGACCGCACCGCACGCGGCCCGCAGATCGAGCTTTCACGCACGTGCCCCGAGTTCCTCATCAAGCTCTTCGAAAACGAAGTGCCGGAGATGGAGCAAGGCCTGCTGGAGATCAAGGCGGCCGCACGTGATCCAGGCGTGCGTGCGAAAATCGCGGTGGTGGCGCACGATAAGCGCATCGACCCGATCGGCACTTGCGTCGGCGTGCGTGGCACACGAGTGACGGCGGTGCGCAACGAGGTCGGCGGCGAGGCCGTGGACATCGTGCTGTGGTCTGAAGATCCGGCGCAGTTCGTGATTGGCGCGCTGGCGCCTGCGCAGGTCCAGTCCATCGTTGTGGATGAAGAAAAGCACAGCATGGACGTGGTGGTCGACGAGGAGAACCTCGCCGTGGCCATTGGCCGCAGTGGCCAGAACGTGCGTTTGGCGTCCGAGCTGACCGGCTGGCAGATCAATATCATGACGCCGGCGGAATCCGCGCAGAAGCAGGCCGAGGAAAGCTCCGTGGTCCGCAAGCTGTTCATGGAAAAGCTGGACGTGGACGAAGAGGTCGCGGACATCCTGATCGAAGAGGGCTTCAGCTCTCTCGAAGAGGTGGCTTATGTGCCGCTGCAGGAAATGCTCGAGATCGAAGCGTTTGACGAAGACACTGTCAACGAGCTGCGCAACCGCGCCCGCGACGTGCTGTTGACGATGGAGCTGGCGAAGGAAGAAAAGGTCGAGAAGGTGTCGCAAGACCTGCGCGACCTCGAAGGGCTGACCCCGGAGCTGATCGGCAAGCTGGCCGAGGGGAACATCCAGACGCGCGACGACTTGGCTGAGCTGGCCGTGGACGAACTGGTCGAGATGACCGGCGTCGACGAAGAACAGGCCAAGGCGCTGATCATGAAGGCGCGTGAACACTGGTTTTCGTGACGTTGCGACCAAGCGTTGATCGTTTCTCGCAATCTCACTTAAAACCAAGCATCGAAAGGGTTTGAATGGCAAGCACAACAGTTGCCCAACTCGCTGGCGAATTGAACCGTAGCGCATCCGCGCTGTTGGAACAATTGCAGGCCGCGGGCGTGCAAAAGGCGACGCCGGAAGACGTCATCACCGAATCGGACAAGACCCGTCTGCTCGACTATCTCAAGCGAGCCCACGGCAGTGCCGAGGATGGCGCGCGCAAAAAAATCACGATCACCAAGCGTGAAACCAGTGAAATCCGCCAAGCGGATGCCACTGGCAAGACGCGCACCGTGCAAGTGGAAGTCAAGAAGAAGCGCGTGCTCGTCAAACGTGATGAGCCGAGCGGGGTACCCGCAGAAGCGGAAGCCGAGCCGGCTGCCCCGGTGGTCGATGCTGAAGAGATCGCGCGCCGAGAGGAAGAACAACGTCGTCAGGCTGAACTACTGGCCCGTCAAGAAGCCGAGCTGAAGGCGCGCCAGGAAGCGATGGAGCGCGAGGAAGCCGAGCGCCGTGCCCGACAGGAAGCCGCGGAAGCTGAGCAGAAGCGCCAGGCTGAACTCGCCGCCAAGAAGGCGGAAGAGGAAGCCGCTGCTGCGCGTGCTGCCGCTGAAGCATCCGACGAGGCCCCGCGGCGTAAGGCCGAGGAAGACGCAGCGCGTCTGGCAAACGAGCGTGAAGCGGCTCAGAAGGCTTCTGAAGAAGCGCGTGCCGCTGCTGACAAGATCAAGGCTGAAGAAGACGCTGCGCGCAAGCGCCGTGAAGCTGCCGAGGCTGAAGCCCGCGCCATTCGCGAAATGATGAGCGCCCCGGCCCGCGTTCTGAAGACGCCGGCGGAGCGCAAGGCGGAAGAGGTCAAGAAGGCCGAGCAATCTGGCACGCTGCACAAGCCTGTAAAGGCGGCCGGCGAAACGCGTACCGCACCGGCTGCGAAGAAGGCAGCTGCGGCGCCTGCTGCCGCGCCAGCTGCGGCACCGGCCGGCGACAAGAAGGGTGGTCGCGGTGGCAAGTCCGGCAATTGGCAAGATGACTCCCGCGGCGGCAAGCGTGGCGGTCTGAAGACGCGTGGCGACACCGGTGGTGGCGTTGATGGCTGGCGCGCCGGCTCCAAGGGCGGCCGCAATCGTCATGGCGACGATAACCGCAACGCCTTCCAGGCCCCGACCGAACCGGTAGTGCGTGAAGTGCATGTGCCGGAAACCATCTCTGTGGCCGATCTCGCCCACAAGATGTCCGTGAAGGCTGCCGAGGTCATCAAGCAGATGATGAAGCTCGGCCAGATGGTCACGATCAACCAGGTGCTGGATCAGGAGACCGCGATGATCGTGGTCGAGGAAATGGGCCACCAGGCGGTCGCAGCCAAGCTGGATGATCCTGAAGCGCTGCTGGTGGAGGGCGTGGAAGAACAAACCAACGTCGAGGCTGAGACGCGTCCTCCGGTCGTCACCGTGATGGGTCACGTCGACCACGGCAAGACCTCGCTGCTTGACTACATCCGTCGCGCCAAGGTGGCGGCGGGCGAAGCTGGCGGCATCACGCAGCATATCGGTGCCTATCACGTCGAGACGGCGCGTGGCGTTATCACGTTCCTGGACACGCCGGGTCACGAAGCGTTCACGGCTATGCGGGCGCGCGGTGCCAAGGCGACCGACATCGTGATCCTGGTGGTGGCGGCGGACGACGGCGTCATGCCGCAGACGAAGGAAGCGATTTCGCACGCGAAGGCTGCTGGCGTGCCTATCGTGGTGGCCATCACCAAGATCGACAAGCCCGAAGCCAACCCGGACCGCGTCAAGCAGGAACTGGTGGCAGAAAGCGTGATTCCGGAAGAGTACGGTGGCGATGCACCGTTTGTTCCCGTGTCCGCCAAGACCGGCCAAGGCATCGATGACCTGCTGGAGAACGTGCTGCTGCAGGCGGAAGTGCTGGAACTGAAGGCGCCGGTTGAAGCGCCGGCCAAGGGCCTGGTGGTGGAAGCCCAGCTGGACAAGGGTAAGGGTCCGATCGCGACGGTGCTCGTGCAGAGCGGCACGCTCAAGCGCGGTGACGTGGTGCTTGCAGGCACTGCCTATGGCCGTGTGCGCGCCATGCTCGACGAAAACGGCAAGCCTGCGAAGGAAGCCGGTCCGTCGATCCCGGTGGAAATCCAGGGTCTGTCCGAAGTGCCTGGCGCCGGTGAAGAAGTGCTGGTGCTGCCGGACGAGCGCAAGGCCCGCGAAATCGCGCTGTTCCGCCAAGGCAAGTTCCGTGACGTGAAGCTGGCGCGCCAACAGGCTGCCAAGCTGGAGAACATGCTGGAGCAGATGAGCGAAGGCGACGTGAAGTCGCTGCCGCTGATCATCAAGGCAGACGTTCAGGGTTCGCAGGAAGCATTGGTGCACTCGCTGCAGAAGCTGTCGACCGACGAAGTGCGTGTGCAGGTCGTGCACGCCGCCGTGGGTGGCATTACCGAGTCGGACGTCAATCTGGCAACTGCGTCGAAGGCCGTCATCATCGGCTTCAATACCCGAGCCGATGCGGGCGCCCGCAAGCTGGCCGAGCATCAAGGCATCGACATCCGCTACTACAACATCATCTATGACGCTGTGGATGAGGTGAAGGCGGCGATGTCCGGCATGCTGTCGCCGGAAAAGCGCGAAGAGTCGACGGGCCTCGTCGAGGTGCGCCAGGTCTTCCACGTGCCGAAGGTTGGCGCGGTGGCCGGCTGTATGGTGCTGGACGGTTTCGTCAAGCGCAATTCGCTGGTGCGGGTGCTGCGTGATAACGTGGTCATCTTCTCGGGTGAGCTGGATTCGCTCAAGCGCTTCAAGGACGATGTGAAGGAAGTGAAGCAAGGCTTCGAATGTGGCCTGTCGATCAAGAACTTCAACGACGTCAAGGAAGGCGATCAACTCGAGGTCTACGAGATCACCGAGGTGGCGCGTACGCTGTAATGCGTGGGCCGGACGCTTCGGTGTCCGGAGTGTCTTTGCGACGGTGGCCCGGGAGCGTCCCGCGCCACCGTTTTGTTTTTTTGGGCGGCCAGCATCGACTGGTGGTGCCCGTATGAGGAATACACTATGCCGAAGAAATCGGGCTCGGCCTCCGGCCGTAACGTACGCATTGCTGACCAGATTCAACGGGATCTGGCCGAACTGATCCAGCGCGAAATCAAGAACCCGGCGATGGGTCTGGTGACGCTGCAATCGGTGTCGCTTACCCCCGACTATGCGCACGCCAAGGTCTACTTCACGGTGCTGGGCGCCGAGCCGGAAGCGGCTGCCGCCATCCTGAACGAGAAGGCCGGTTATCTGCACTCGCTGCTCTTCAAGCGATTGCACATCCATACCGTGCCGACGCTGCACTTCCATTTTGACGGTTCGGTCGAGCGCGGCATCGAAATGTCGCGCCTGATCGACGAAGCCAACGCCACGCGTGCAAAAGACGACTGACGATGGCAGCGCAACAATCGCCCAAGCCCCAGAAGCCGCCACGCCGGGACGTGCATGGCGTGTTGCTCCTGGATAAGCCGATCGGCTGGTCCAGCAACGACGCGCTGATGCGTGCCAAGCGCCTGCTTTGGGCCAAGAAGGCTGGACATACCGGCACGCTGGATCCTCTGGCGACAGGTTTGCTGCCGCTGTGTTTCGGCGAGGCGACGAAGTTCTCGCAAGACCTGCTCGATGCGGATAAGACGTACGAAACCGTCGTGCGGCTTGGTATCAAGACGAGTACCGCAGACGCGGAAGGCGAGGTGCTGAGCGAGCGCCCGGTATCGGTCACGCCCGAGCAGCTGCAGGCGGCCATCGCGCGCTTTGTCGGCGAGATCGACCAAGTACCGCCGATGCACTCTGCGCTGAAGAAGGACGGCAAGCCGTTATACGAATACGCCCGCGCGGGGCAGACGGTGGAGCGTTCCCCTCGCCGCGTGACGGTCCACGCCATCGATGTGCTGGCGGCGGATCTGGAATCGGACGCGCCAACGGTGACTCTGCGTGTTTCATGCAGCAAGGGCACCTACATTCGCACGCTGGGCGAGGACATTGGCGAGGCATTGGGCTGTGGGGCTCACTTGGCCGCTTTGCGCCGAACGCGAGTAAGCAGCCTGACGCTCGAAGGAGCGGTCACGCTTGAAGCCCTGGAGGCTGCGCCGGAGGATCAACGTGTGGCCATGCTTGCGCCGGTCGATGCGCTGCTGCAGACATTGCCGCGCGTGGAGCTTGACGCGGAAGACAGTCGTCGCTTTCTACACGGTCAGCGCTTGCCTTTGAGATTGTCGCTGCCGAACGCCGAGCAGGTGCGAGTCTACGGCGTGCGCAATGATGGCATGGCGGCGCTGCTGGGCGTGGCTGCTTGGCAAGGCGGCGTGTTGCGGCCCGAGCGTCTGGTGCACTTGTAATGCAATTTACGGCCAACAAAAAGCCACGCTGCTAGGCGCGGCTTTTTGTTGTCGGGAGGGCGGGCTTCGTCAGTGCGCGCCGGCTGCCGCCTCTGCGCCGCCTGCCGATTTTGCCGGTTTGGTGAGCCAGATGAAGCCGATCAGCACCAGGAACAAGACCGCTGATACCCAGAAGATATCGTTCGCGCCAAGCATCGCCGCCTGCTGGGAGATCACGCGCTCGATCACGCCGTTGGCTTGCAGGCTCGGCATGCCCATCTGCGTGTATTGATTGATGGACGCGGTATAGGCGGGGTTATACGGGTTCGTGTGCTCGACCAGCTGAGCATGGTGTAGCGCGGAGCGGTTGTCCCATACGGTGGTCGAGATCGATGCGCCGATGCCGCCGAACATGATCCGCACGAAGTTCGACAGCCCCGACGCCGCGGGAATCCGTTCGGGCGGCAGGCCAGACAGGATGATCGACGTGAGCGGAATGAAGAACATCGCCATGGCCGCACCCTGGATGAGCGTCGGAATCATCAGCGTCCAGGTGTCCACCTGCGTGGTGAAGTGCGAGCGCATCCAGAACACCAGCGCAAACGTCATGAATGCGGAAGTCGCCACCCAGCGTGCGTCCATCTTCGGCAGATTCTTGCCGATGACTGGCGACAGGATGATCGCGAAGATGCCCACGGGCGCCATGATCAGGCCCGCATCGGTGGCGGTGTAGCCGACGATGGTTTGCAGCCACAGCGGCAGGATCACGAGGTTGCCGAAGAACAATCCATACGCTATCGAGATGGCGACCACCCCGGCGCTGAAGTTGCGGCCTTTGAACAAGGTCAGGTCCACCACCGGGTGGTCCTCAGTCAGCTCCCACACCAGGAAGAACGCGAAGCCTACGATCGCGATGACGGTGAGCGTGATGACTTCGGCGGAGTTGAACCAATCGAGCTCCTTGCCGCGATCCAGCATCAATTGAAGCGAACCCACCCAGATGACAAGCAGCGCCAGCCCGATCTTGTCGATCGGAAGGGAGCGTGTCTGCGATTCGCGGTCCTTATAGATGACCCACGTAGCGTACGCAGCCAGAATGCCGACCGGAATATTGATGTAGAAGATCCACGGCCACGTCATGTTGTCGGAGATCCACCCGCCGAAAATGGGCCCCATGATGGGCGCCACCAGGGTGGTCATGCCCCACAGTGCCAGCGCCATCGAACTCTTCGCGGGTGGATACGTCGACAGCAGCAGCGCCTGCGACAGTGGAATCATCGGGCCGGCCACAGCGCCCTGGATGATACGTGCGGTGATCAGCATGCCCATGTTGGGTGCCAGCCCGCATGCCCACGATGAGAGCACGAACAGGATGATCGACGTGATGAACAGGCGCACCTGTCCGAAGCGCTGCGTCAGCCATCCCGTGAGCGGCACCGAGATGGCGTTGGCCACGGCAAACGAAGTGATGACCCATGTGCCCTGGTTCGGCGCAACGCCCAGGTCGCCTGAGATGGCCGGGATCGACACGTTGGCGATGGACGAGTCCAGCACGTTCATGAAGGTGGCCAGCGACAGTGCCACGGTACCGATCGCCAGTTTGGCGCCGGTCAGTGGCTGTGGTGGCTTTGGCGCGGCAGTTGCCATGCGTCAGACCTTGGGAGCAGGTTGCGAAGCGCGCGGCGCGGAAGTGGCCGGCACATTGGATGCGGCTGGCGCGGTGGAGACACCGCGGCCGGCGTTATTGGAGATGATGCTGGCGATGATCTGATCGGCATCCTTGCCCGCCTGGTCATACACCGAGGTTTGCAGCGGTGATGCCGTCGGCGCGGTAGCCAGGCTCTGTCCGCCTTCGTCGTGAATGTCGACCTTGGCTTCCATCGACAGACCCACACGCAGCGGATGATCCTTCAGCTCCTTCGGGTCAAGCGACACACGCACCGGCAGGCGCTGCACCACCTTGATCCAGTTGCCTGTGGCGTTCTGCGCCGGGAGCAGCGAAAACGCCGCGCCCGTGCCTGCCGACAGGCCCACCACGCGCCCGGTGTAGGTGAAGCTGCTGCCGTAGGTGTCGGCCACCAC
>JAGWNU010000101.1 GCA_028871175.1 Burkholderiaceae bacterium
GCTGCAGGCGCTGCTGCCCGATCCGGCTCACCCTGACACACCGCGTGTCCTGCTGATCGACGAGATCGACCGCGCCGACGAGCCGTTCGAAGCCTTCCTGCTGGAACTGCTATCGGATTTTCAGGTGTCGATTCCGGAGTTCGGCACCGTGCGCGCACACGTCATTCCGCTCGTCATCATGACGTCGAACCGCACGCGCGAGGTGCACGACGCGCTCAAGCGGCGCTGCCTGTATCAGTGGATCGGTTATCCGGACAAGGCGCGCGAGCTGCAGATCGTGGCGCAGCGGGCGCCCGAGGCTGCCGCCCGCCTGCAACAGCGTGCGGTGGATTTCGTGCACCGGCTGCGCGGCATCGACCTCTTCAAGGCACCCGGCATCGCCGAGGCCATCGACTGGTGCCGCGCGCTGGCCGCGCTCAACGTCACGGAGCTCGATCCGCAATCGGTGCAGGACACGCTGGGCGTGCTGCTCAAATACCAGGACGACCTGGCCCGAGTCGATGCGCCGACCATCCACGAATTGCTGGCCGCGCCCGCGCTGCCGGAGTAGGCGATGCACGCGACGCTGCCGATGTTCGCCCGCAACGTGACGCACTTCGTGCGCCTGCTGCGCAATGCCGGCATGGCGCTCGCGCCGTCCCGCGCCGTCGATGCGATCGAAGCCCTGGCCTATGTCGACATCGGCCGGCGCGAGGACGTCAAGGGCGCGCTGGCCTCCCTGCTCGTCTCACACCCCGACGAGCGCATCCTGTTCGAAGCTGCCTTCAATGTGTTCTGGCGCGATCCGGACTGGGAGTCAAAGCTGCGCGCGCTGCTGCTGCCCAAGGTGCGGGGCGGCATCCCGCCCACGCGAAGCAACCGCCTGGCCGATGCGTTGCGCGCGCAGCCCTCCTCCAGCCTGCCGCCAAGCCCCTCACCCGGCGGGGAGCGCCATGACATCGTGGCGCCATTGGCGTTTTCCGCGCACGAGGCGCTGCGCACACGCGACTTCGATACGCTCAGCGCGGCGGAATGGCGCACGCTGCAGCACATGATCCGCCAGCGGCGTGTGCATCTGGCGCAGGAGCGCACGCGCCGGCTGAGCGCTGCATCGCGCGGGCGGCATCCTGACCTGCGCGCCACCGCCCGCCAGGCCGTGCGCGCCGGCGGCGAATGGACGGAATGGAGGTATCGCCAACCCGTGGAGCGCACACCGCCGCTTGTTCTGCTGCTGGATATCTCAGGCTCGATGAGCCGCTATTCACGCGCGGTCCTGTATTACTGCCATGCGCTGGTGCAATCGCGCGAACGCATCCAGGCGTTCCTCTTCGGCACGCGGCTGACCAATGTGTCGCGGCAACTCAGGGAACGCGACCCGGATGTCGCCGTGCAGGCCATTGCCCAGCTCGTGCCGGACTGGTCGGGTGGCACGCGCATCGGCGGCGCGCTCGCAGAATTCAACCGCCACTGGGCACGACGCACGCTGTCGGGCCGCGCCACCGTGCTGCTCGTGACCGACGGGCTCGACCACGAACACATCGAGTTGCTGGATGCCGAGATGGCGCGCCTGGCGCGCTTCGCCCACCGCATCCTGTGGCTCAACCCGCTGCTGCGCTTCGCCGGCTTCGAGCCGCGGGCACGGGGTGTGCGAGCCATCCTGCCGCACGTCGACGCGATGCTGCCGGCCCACCACTTCGACAGCCTGACGGCACTGGAGCTGGAATTGGCGCATGCTCGGCGCACGCGCGCTCCACGTCCCCACCCTATTCACGCCCCCGCCACCGCACCATGGAACTGACCCAGACCCACCTCCTGCCCGTGCCCTTGCAGACCGCCTGGGATGCCCTGAACGACCCCGCCGTGCTGCAACGCTGCATACCCGGCTGCGAAAGTCTCACGGCCGCCGGCGATGACGCTTACGAAATCGCCATGCAAGCGGCGGTTGGGCCCGTCAAGGCCCGCTTCAAGGGGCGCATGCAGCTGTCCGACATCACGCCCCCACGCAGCTATTCGCTGCACTTCGACGGCCAGGGCGGCGCGGCGGGCTTCGGCAAGGGCAGCGCACAGGTGCAGCTCACCCCCGAGGGGCCGACCGTCACGCGGCTGTCCTACACCGCCACGGCGCAGGTGGGGGGCAAGCTCGCGCAGATCGGCTCCCGGCTCATCGACGGTGCCGCGCGCAAGCTGGCAGACGAATTCTTCCAGCGCTTTGCGGCGGAATTCGGCTCAACCGATGAAGCCACGGCCGCGGTGGACGGCATGCCCGCTGGGCAAGCCATTCCCGATCTGGCGACTGGCCAGCTCCAGGCTCACGGCGCGCCGCAAGGCACCCCGGCGATCAGCCCGGCGGTGCAGCCGCACAATCCGTGGCCGTGGATCATCGTCGCCATCGTGGCCGTGGCGGCGGCATACCTGTTTTTGCATCACGGGGCATAATCGGCCCTCCTCTTCGCACAGGCGCCAAAGCGCAGGAAACGCATCATGGACAGCGTCGATCTTGAAGTCTTGAAAACCAGCGCGCGCTGGCTGGAACAGGGGCGGCGCGTGCTGCTGGTCACCGTGGTCAAAACCTGGGGGTCGTCCCCGCGGCCCGAGGGCGCAATGCTTGCGCTGCGTGACGATGGCGTCGTCGTGGGCTCGGTATCGGGCGGCTGCATTGAAGACGACCTCATCGATCGCGTGCGCCGTGAGGGTCTTCAGCAGACCCGGCCCGAGGCCGTCAAATATGGGATCAGCGCGGAAGAAGCGCACCGCTTTGGCCTGCCCTGCGGCGGCACCTTGCAACTGGTGCTCGAACCGCTGACGGCTTCCAGCGGCATCGATGCCCTGCTGCACGCGGTGGAAGCCGGCCAGCTCGTCGCGCGGACACTCGACATGGCAACCGGCGCAACCACGCTCGATCATGCCAACGTGACCGACGGTCTCGCGTTCGACGAGCAGCGCCTGGTGACGATCCATGGGCCGCGCTACCGCATGCTGCTGATCGGCGCGGGACAGCTCTCCCGCTACCTTTGCCAGATCGCTGTCGGGTTGGACTACCAGGTGACGGTGTGCGACCCGCGCGAGGAATACAGCGAAGACTGGTCGATCCCGGGAGTGACCATGGTTCGCACCATGCCGGACGACACCGTGCTGGCCATGAAGCTCGACGAGCGCAGTGCCGTGATCGCCCTCACGCACGATCCGAAGCTGGACGACCTTGCGCTCATGGAGGCGCTCAAGACGCCCGCCTTCTACGTAGGCGCACTGGGCAGCCGCCGCAATAACGCCAACCGCCGCGAGCGCCTGAAGGAATTCGACCTCAGCGATGCCGAACTGGCTCGACTGCACGGCCCGGTCGGCATCTACATCGGCAGCCGCACACCACCGGAAATCGCGATTTCCATTCTGGCCGAGGTCACGGCCGCCAAGAATGGCGTGTCGCTGCCCACCATCCTGCAGGTGGAAGGCGCGAAGGCCGCGCGAGAAATTGCCGCAAACGCCACATCCAGTTGCGTCGTGCCGCATACCTGAGTCAATTCCCGCATCAAAAGGGGATGCTGAAAGGCGCCTGAAAGGTTACATTCTTATAACTCGCTGACCCTGCTCAGCGTTCGGCCGTGCTGTCTCGGCGAAGCCATCCGGCCCCGTGAACCCTGTTTCGCGTGCGCGGCTGCCTCTGGCGCCACCGCCTGCCCCTGCCCCGGGCGCACCGTCACTGTGCGCGTTCGCCGGTATGGCAGCAGGCAGATTGTTCGCAAGCCGGCGAGTTGCCGGCTTTGCCACCCAAGGAATTCGAGTTTTCTCGCATGAGTATTCTGCTGACCGGCGCGACCGGTTTTGTGGGCGGCGCCATTGCCGCAAACCTGGCAACCAAAGGTTTGCTGGCCGACACGCGCTTTGCCGTGCGCGGCAATACGCCCGCCGAAGGATTGGAACGACTGCGCAGTAATCTGCGTCGCTTCGAGTTTGCTCAAGCCACGTTGGACGGCATCACCGAGTCGCAGATCGTGCCGTTCGACCTGCGCGAGGCCGGTGCCGCCAACCTGGGCGACCCGGAGGTCATCATCAACTGCGCAGCGCTGGCGACGTTCTCGAACCATCCCTCGCTGTGGGAGACCAACGTTGGCGGCGTGCTCGCGCTCGGCCGCCTGGCGTCGCAGGGCAAGCGGCTCAAGCGGTTCGTGCAGATCGGCACGGCCATGTCGTGCGGCCAGCTGGCGGATCGCCACGTCAGCGAAAGCTGGGATGTGCCGCCGCTGGAGCAGCACGCCGTGCCGTACACGTATTCCAAGGGGATGGCGGAGCTGAAGCTGCGCGAACACGTGCCCGAACTCCCGTTGGTGGTGGTGCGGCCGTCCATCGTCGTGGGCCATAGCACGCTGGGTTGCGAGCCGTCGGGCAGCATCTTCTGGATGCTGCGCATGGTCGCGATGCTGGAGACATTCAGCTGCCGCCTGAGCGACCGCGTCGACATCCTTCCTGTGGATGACTGCGCCGAAGCCATCGTGCGGCTGGCGACCAAGGCCACGCTGGCGCACGACCTGTATCACATCAGTGCCGGTGACGCGCATTCGGAGCGCATCGAGACGCTTTACCCGCGCTTCAAGCGCTGCAAGACGCCGGAAGAAGATGCCCAGGCCGTGGCCGGCTATGTGTATCAGCAGAAGATCGAAGAGAAAGCGCTGGCACGCAAGTTCCTGCGCATGACGGGCGATGGCAACGTGCGACTGGTTGCGCGCTGCATCCACCTGTATGCCAAGTTCGCCAGCATGAGCTACGTGTTCGACAACACGCGGCTCGTGCAGGAGACCGGCTTCCAGCCGCGTTCCCTGCTCGCCTACCTTGACCGCTGCCTCGAAACGTCGGACGCCGTGTCGATTACCGAGCAGATGCAGTGGGACTATAAGTAGCCGTCAGCCTCTCCGGCTCGCACGGCGTGTCATGGCGCCGTGTTATAAGCATCGGCGCCCAATCCAGCACCAGAGCAAGACTCCGGTCGTTACAACAAGGAGCCGCCGATGACGCCACAAGCACTCGTCCATCTCAATATCCCCACGCTGGTGGATTCATTCATCAGCCTGGCCTCCGCCTTTGCGCTCGGCTCGCTGATCGGCTTCGAACGGCAGGTCAGGCAGCGTACCGCGGGCTTGCGCACCAACGCGCTGGTGGCCGTGGCGGCCGCAGCCTTTGTCGATATGGCTGCGCAGGTCGGCACGGCTTCCGACACCACCCGCGTGATCGCCTATGTGGTGTCGGGCGTCGGCTTCCTGGGCGCCGGCACCATCATGAAGGAAGGGTTGAACGTGCGCGGGCTGAACACGGCCGCCACGCTGTGGGGGTCGGCGGCCGTGGGCGCGGCGGCGGGCTCCGACCTCGTCGGCCAGGCCCTGATGATTTCCCTGTTCGTCCTGGCCTCGAACATCCTGCTGCGCCCGGTCGTGGATCGTATCAACCGCACGCCGCTCGACAATCAGGCCAGTGAAGTCACGTACACGATGTGCGTCATCTCCACCAGCAACCGCCAGAAAGAGGCCCTGGCCGATCTGGAGCACCTGCTGGAAGAGGCCAGCTATCCGATCAGCGACCTGTCGGTCGAGCCCTTTGGGGAAGACCACGTGGAAATCGAAGCGATGCTCATGTCGACCGCCGCGAACGCCGCCGAACTCGATCGCATCGTCAGTGCGCTGCAGGCGCAGCCGCATATCGCCCAGGCTTTCTGGAATCCGAGCACGACGGAGTGAAGCGCCGCACCCGGCGGCAGGCCTGACTCAGGCCAGGCGAAAAGCTGCGATGGCAGCTTTCAGCGCCTGCGCCTGCTCTTCCAGCGATTCAGCGGCAGCCGCCGCTTGCTCCACCAGCGCGGCGCTCTGCTGCGTGGCTTCGTCCATCAGCGTGACTGCCTTGTTGACCTGCTCGATGCCGGCGCTTTACGCACCCCGCCAACGCTCGTCACTGATATTCCATCAGCACCGACATGGCGCCATTCACGGTGCCCGGCGTGATGTTGGCTTCGGTCTGAACATACGACACCCGCATCGGAATCGAGAAGGAGCCGCCCGTGTCCTTGTTGTAATCATCGACGCTGATCGACGTATCAAATGCTGCCGCCGCGCCCGCATTGTCGGTCACCTTGATCTTCACGCCCTTTGCGGTGGAATCAGCGGAAAGCGGCAATACACCCGGGGCCTTCTCAATGGTGCCGCCCTCCGGCGTGAGCCTGTAGAGAATCTTGTTGTAACCCTTGGGGCAGTTGTTGATCTGGATCTGGAAGCTGCGCTCGCCGGCCGTCGTCCCGATGCCGGTTAAGCGCTCTGCCCGCGTGGATGGCAGCACTACCGTCTGACTCGGCACCGAGCAGCTTTCTTCGATCCAGGTCACGTTCGTGTTGAGCCGGATGTACCATTGGATCAGGTCGGAACTCCCCGGTTTTCTTACGAAAAACCAGAAATAAAGTTCGCTAGATGCTCCGTTATTCATTTCATAATGGTTTCTCAGCAACTGAAATTCGACAGGGGATGAAAATTCCATTGAGTCGTGTAAATCTTCACTCCACTTGCCCTGAGGCTTTCCATTGACAATAGTCTGAATATCCAGACCTCTAAGTTCTGTGCCGGCGCGTGGCCCAGAGCCGTACCAGACCCAGTGGTCGCCTTCTAGGCTGAAGACAGCAAACCTGACCAACATGCAGCTGGCTTCGCCACAAATCTGTTGAGGCGTCCTATATGCCCTTACCATAACCTTATCAACCGGAGCATTTTTCGGCAGTACAAGCGGACCGGGAAAAGGGAAGATATTGCGGCTGTCATCGGCTAAAGCCAGCGTTGCCACAGGCAAAATCAGGGCCGTCAATACTGTGCATCCAATCCTGCGCATGGCTTGCGCACTCATTCTTTTTGTCATCATTAAATCGTTACAAAAATGGTTTTGCAGCAGACGGGCAGCCCAATTTCACTTATCGCGTTATTTAAATTTAAACCCGACTGAATTCCTACGCGCACCTCCGTTGAATTGCGAGATGCCGCCGAAGCGCCGTCCGTACGGTGAACTGCCTGCTGCTAATTGACTTCGCCAGCTATTGCAATGCAATGCCTGGTCGGATTCTGGATGTTGGGCGACGCCAGATATGTAAGAGCAGTCTGAAATGCAGCTCAATGCAGGCACCCAACGCACCAAGCGAACACCAAATGTGATTTGGGAAGAGACCAGCCGACGCGATAGGTCGGTGCGTGGACGATGTGGGCAGGATGCCTGCAAGCGAGTGTGCATCCGGCTAGCAGTCATTGAATGGACTAAAGAAACGCCGACCGACGTCGGCGATCGGTACAAGGCGGCAAAAGCAGAATCCGCCGACCTTATCTGACCCGTCGTACGAATACGCGCGCCGATACCGCACCGCCTCGGCGGGTCCGTAGAGCACCGGTTCAATCTGCGTCCAGCTCAGGCGCGCCTGTAATCGACACGCCGTACTGGAGCGGCACGCCCGGTTTCAGGTCGTGGCGGCCCGCTTCGAGATTGCTTTCGACCATCACGCCGATGATGCGGCGCTCCCCCTGCGACATTTACCGTGCGAGACCCCGCGCCGCGTCGCGTTTTCGACGTTCTTCATGGTGCGCTCAGGGTGACTTCAAACAGGCGCCGAGCGCCGGAGGCCAATGGCCGCCCTCGCGCACTCAGCGGGCCTTGTCACCGCGCGCCTGGCGGTAATCCTCGGCAAACTCGGCCCATTGCCGCAGCGACACGTCACGCCCATGTGCTGCCAGCTTGAGCGCCGACTTGCGCCACGCCGTGCCGGCAGCGTAGTCTTGCACTCGCTCGACCAGATCGGTTCCATGCCGGCCGCAGCCGCGCAGATGGCACCACGCCGCAACGCGGGCCATGGTCTGCAGTGCATCGTCCAGGTTGGCGACGACGTTTTTGCCGGAGCCCAGCGCCACGCGGTCAGCGGTCGGCTGCAGGCTCTTGACCACGTATGACTTTGGCGCCTCACCCTTGGCCCCGTACACCACGCCGCGCAGCAGCGCCGGTGAGATCGCCTGGGAGACGCGCTGGATGGCAACCACCCGCACCGCCTCGCTGCGCCAGGGCGCCACGCTCCCCGCATGGCCCAGCGCAGCGGCCCACACACTCGGGACAGCGAGCTTGATGTCGATCAGGCGCAGCGTGGCGGGATCGTCCTGGGGGCGCGCCAGCACCGAATAGCGCTCCAGCCCCAGGCTGCCCGTACCGGCAATGCGCCGCGCCACGTCGATCGCGATAAAACGCTGGCCATCGCCCTGCTCCCCATACGCTTCCAGGATGCGGCGCGCGCGCCGGGCCTCGTCCTTGCTGGCACGCAATGTGCGGCGTCCATCGATACGCAGGCTGACGCGGTTGCCGTCGCGCTCCGTGCGGTCGGCCAGGTAGGCTGCGCGGTTGCGTTTGCGCAGGCTGCGCAACAGGTCGTACACGATGCCCGTGGCCGTGGCGCGTTCGACCCAACGTGGCTTGCCATCGACCAGCGCAGCGGCATACGTGTCAAGGAAGCGGTGGCAGAGGTTGCGTGCGTCTTCGTCCGCCAGTTTCCAGCAGTGCGCGGCCACCTGAAGGCTTGACAGCACGCGGACGAGATCGACGGTGAACGGTGCGGCCAGGGCCTCGTCGAAATCGTTCATGTCGAAATAGACGAGGCCGTTATCGCCCTTGAAGCTGCCGAAATTCTCGAGATGCAGGTCTCCGCAGACAAGCGTGCAAGGGGCATCATGCAACAGCGGGGCATCGGCCAGCGACGCCGCGTACAGGTTGTTGGTGCCGCGAAAGAACGAGAACGGATCCGCAGCGATGGCGGCGAGCTTGCGGGTGAGCCGCTCCGGGTCGCGCCCGGCGTTGTATTCGAGAATGGTGCGGGTGCTATCGTGCATGGTCACGGCCTCGTCGGTCACTTGGAGTGGAGTGCAATGCCCTCGAAGATCGAAGATTATGCCCTGATAGGCGATTGTGAAACCGCTGCACTGGTCTCGCGCAACGGGTCGATCGACTGGCTGTGCTGGCCCCGGTTCGATTCGGGCGCATGCTTTGCCGCGCTGCTCGGCACCCCCGACCACGGACGCTGGCGCATCGCCCCGCAAGGTGGCGTGCGCCGCGTGCACCGCCGCTACCTGCCAGGCACGCTGGTGCTCGAGACGGTGTTTGAAACCGACACCGGCGTCGTCAGCCTGACAGACCTGATGACTTTGCGCCTGCCCGGCACCAGCGCCAGGCGAGACGACACGTCGGACCTCATCCGCATCGTGCGCGGCATCTCCGGAACGGTGACCATGCGCATGGACCTCACCCTGCGCTTCGATTACGGCGCCTCCGTGCCCTGGGTGAGCCGCGTTTCGGAAGCTACCGGTACCACGGCCGACGGCCCATGCGACACGCCCAACTGCGTATTGCGCGCCGTCGCGGGGCCCAACATGACGACCCTGCGCACGCCCGCCCCCATCCGGGGCGAAAACCTCTCCACCGTGGCGGATTTTGTCGTCGCCGAGAGTGAGGCCGTGCCGTTCGTGCTGACGCATTCCCCATCGCATCTGCCGCTGCCGGAGTCCATCGACGCGCTCGAAGCACAAGTCGACATCGAGGCACGCTGGCGCGCGTGGTCCGACCGCTGCCAGGGTGCAGGCGAATGGACGGAAGCCGTCACGCGCTCGCTCATCACGCTCAAGGCGCTCACCTATCACCGTACCGGCGGCGTCGTGGCGGCCCCCACCACCTCGTTGCCCGAGCAGCTCGGCGGCGTGCGTAACTGGGACTACCGCTACTGCTGGCTGCGCGACGCCACCCTGACCCTGCTCGCCCTCATGAACGCCGGCTACTACAACGAAGCCCGGGCCTGGCGCGAATGGCTGGAGCGCGCCATTGCGGGCAGCCCTTCGCAGGTGCAGATCATGTACGGCATTGCGGGCGAGCGCCGCCTGGGCGAATGGACCGTACCGTGGCTCCCCGGCTACGAAGGCGCGCAGCCCGTGCGCGTCGGCAATGCTGCCGCCATGCAGCTGCAGCTCGACGTCTATGGCGAACTGATGGATGCGCTCTACATCGCCCGCAAGGGCGGCCTCGATGGCGACGAAGCGTCCTGGCAGTTGCAGGTTGCGCTGATGACGCATCTGGAAGACGTCTGGCAATCGCCGGATCGAGGCATCTGGGAGGTACGCGGCCCGTCGCGGCATTTCACGTATTCCAAGGTGATGGCGTGGGTGGCATTCGACCGAGCCGTCAAGACGATCGAGCAATTCAATCTGGCCGGCCCCGTCGAGCGCTGGCGCGGCGTGCGCGAGCGCATCCACGCCGAGGTCTGCACACACGGCTACAACGCCAGGCGCGGCTGCTTCGTGCAGAGCTACGGCAGCGACGAGATGGATGCTGCGTTGCTGATGCTGCCGCTGGTCGGCTTCCTGCCTGCGGCAGATCCGCGCATCCAGGCGACTGTGCGGGCCGTCGAAGAAGACCTGCTCGTCGACGGCCTCGTGCGTCGCTACCGTACCGAAGCCGTGGCCGACGGCTTGCCCCAGGGCGAGGGGGTCTTCCTCGCGTGCAGCTTCTGGTATGTCGACAACCTCGCCTTGCAGGGGCGGCATGACGAAGCGCGTGCGCTATTTGCCAAGCTGCTTGCGCTGCGCAACGACGTGGGGCTGCTGGCGGAGGAATACGACCCGCGCGCAGGCCGCCTTGTCGGCAATTTCCCGCAGGCGTTTTCGCACATTGCGCTGGTGAATTCGGCCTTGACCCTGTGCGCCGCCGCCGACCACGTAAGCCAGCGCGCGGGGCACGCAAGCCCCACGCCGAAGCCGGTAAAATAGGCGCCCATGTCTCAACCCTCCGCCCTCAGCCCCATGTCCGACGAAGAGACCAGTGCGTCCTCCGGCAGCACCCTGCTCGGCCGCCCCGACAGCCCATGCATCGGCATCTGCTCGACCCTCTTCGACGAGGTCTGCCAAGGTTGCGGGCGCACCGCGCTGGAAGTCAGCAATTGGGTGTTCATGACCGACGACGAGCGCGACGCTGTCTGGACCCGCATCCTTGCCGACGGGACTGCCCAGGGATACCACCCCGACGGCAGCCGGAAGTAAGCGCCGCCAGCCGCAATCAAAAAAAATCCCCGGCGAAAGCCGGGGTTTTTCGTAGGTGCCGCAGAGAGGTCAGGCGGTCTGCGCGGGCTTGAGCTGGAGCGCCTTGTACTCCAGAAACTCTTCCAGCCCGTACTTGCCGTTCTCACGCCCGTTGCCGGATTGCTTGTAGCCGCCAAACGGCGCCTGCATGTTGAACGGCCCGCCGTTGATGTCGACCTGCCCCGTACGGATGCGCCGCGCGACGCGAATCGCCCGCGCCTCGTCGCCCGACCAGACGCCGCCGCCCAGACCGTAGATGCTGTCGTTGGCAATGCGGACGGCCTCGTCCTCATCGTCGTAGCAGATCACGCTGAGCACCGGTCCGAAGATCTCCTCGCGCGCCACCGTGTCGGTGGTCTTCACGTTGCCCAGCACGGTGGGCTTGACGAAGAACCCCTTCGGCAGGCCTTCCGGCGCTTCCGGCCCGCCGGCAATCAGATCGGCGCCCTCTTCCAGACCCTTGCGGATATAGCCGAGCACACGTTCGCGCTGGACGGCGGAGATCAGTGGACCGAGGCGCGTGGTTTCCTGGGACGGGTCACCCGGCACGTAGCTGGCAGCAAACTGTGCGGCAAGCGCTTTCACTTCTTCGTACCTGGCGCGCGGCACCAACATGCGGGTATGCGCCGAGCAGGTCTGTCCGGAATTGAGGAAGCAGGCCGACAGCGTGCCCTTGACCGCAGCGGCCAGGTCGGCGTCATCCAGGATCACCGAGGCGGACTTGCCGCCCAGCTCCAGTGCCACCCGCTTGACCGATTGCGATGCCAGTTCGGCCACACGCTTGCCGGCACGCGTGGACCCCGTGAAGGACACCATGTCCACTTCCGGATGGCTCGCCAGCACCTCGCCCACCACGGGCCCGTAGCCGGTGACGAGATTGAACACGCCGGGCGGCAGGCCGGCTTCTTCGATCACTTCGGCCAGCACGAAGGCATTGAGCGGGGCCACTTCCGACGGCTTGAGTACGACCGTGCAACCGGCCGCCAGCGCGGGCGCGACCTTCAGGGTGATCTGGTTGAGCGGGTAGTTCCACGGCGTGATCGCGCCCACCACACCCACCGGTTCGCGCACGACCAGCGAGTTGCCGACCTGCTCTTCAAACTCGAACTTGCCGAGCAGCTTGGCGAAATTGCCCCAGTTGTAGACCGGGCCACCGACCTGGATGGCGCGTGCCAGCTTGATGGGCATGCCGACTTCACCGGCGATGAGTTGCGCCAGTTCCTCGCTGCGGGCCTTCAGGCCATCGGCGATCTTCTGGATGTATTCGGCGCGCTTGGCCACCGGCGTGGCGGCCCAACTGTCGAAGGCGGCGCGGGCAGCCGCCACGGCTGCTTCGGCGTCGGCGACGCTGCCTTCAGGAATCGTCGCCATCACGGCTTCGGTGGCCGAATGAATCACTTCAATCACGCCCTTGCCCTGCGGGGTGACCCATTTGCCGTTGATGAAAAGCTTGTCGCGTTGCTGCATCGTTGCTTGTCTCGCTCTGGTGGATGCGCGATTTGCGCGTTGTGCTATCCGGGTTGCGACTGAGGCCAGCATCGCCCCCGGGCGGTTATGATCGGGCTATTGTAGAGCCAGTCGAGCGCGCACTGCAGACGCGCCGGACGAGGGAGACCGCATGACCACCACCATCTACCAGAAGACCGAAAAGGGGCAGGACGAGATCCGCACCCGCGCGAATCGTCTCGACCAGCGTCACCGCGCGCTCCTTCTGATGATCAATGGCGAGAAAACCTGCGACGACATCCTCGTTCAGCTTGAGCCGCTGGGCATGACATCTGCCGTGTTCGATGAGCTCGAGCAAGCTGGCTACATTCGCGTGCATGTGCCTGGTGCGTTGCCGGTCAACAGCCCCCTGCCCGGTAGGTCGCCTGCCGCAGTGGAGGGCGCGGATACGCCCAAGCCGCCGCCCAGCGAGGAAGGCATCGAGAGGTACCAGCGCCTCTACCGTTTCTATACGGAAACCATCAGCCGCTACCTGGGCCTGCGTGGCTACCTGCTGGAAATGAAGGTGGAAAAGGCTGGCAACATCACCGAGCTCATCGCGCTGCGCGAAACGCTCAGGGGCGCGCTGGCCAAGGCACGCGGGGAGCCCGACGCCAGCAACGTGATCGCCCAGCTCGATCTGCTGATTGACGAG
>JAGWNU010000102.1 GCA_028871175.1 Burkholderiaceae bacterium
ATTTGACAAAAATTTGGCAAAAGCCTTCTGTCAAAAACTTAAATTGTTGATTTTTAAGTATAAAAAGTAAAAGAAGGATTGGTGGCACCAGAAGCAGCCTCCGCCCAGCACGGCGGTTTCAAGGGCGCGTTGTTCGGTCATTCAGGTTCTCCTGCTAGGTTGGTCGGGCTGCCATTGGTCGGCAGAGAAAGCGCATCCTGACACGAGCCGGAGCATGTGTGCACGACGTCACACAAAGCCCTACGGGCGGGCGGCCTATGCGGCGTCCGTTACAATTGGCGTATCACTCTCGATTGTTTTCATGAACCACCACGGAGCCATTCCCATGGATGCGCGCGACAGCGGGTCGCCTGCGCGCGCACCGTCTGCGCATGGCCGCGCCGCCCCGCCTGACTTTGATGCGGCGCACTTCCGGCGCGCGCTGTCCCAGTTTGCCACCGGGGTGACTGTCGTCACCACGCGCTCGGCCGCCGGCCCGGGCAAGCCGGCGTATGTCGGCGTGACGGCCAGTTCATTCAATTCTGTGTCGCTGGACCCGCCGCTGGTGCTGTGGAGCCTGGGCACCCAGGCGAATTCGTTTCCGCTCTTTCACAGCGGTTCGCACTACGTGATCAACATCCTGGCAGCGTCGCAGCTGGAGCTGTGCAAGCGGTTCGCCACGCTCAAGGGCGACCGCTTCGCCGACGTGGAATATGCCCTGAGCCCGACCGGCCTGCCGATCCTTGCGCAATCGCTGGCGTGGTTCGAATGCCATAACCGCAGCCGCTACGACGAGGGCGACCATGTCATCTTCGTGGGCGAGGTGGAGCGCTGCGGCGTGGTTGATGCCCAGGGCGCACCGTTGGTGTTCCATCGCGGCGCGTTTTCATCGCTGCGGCCGATCAACGAGTAGCCCGCCGCATCATGCGGGGCCGGTCGCCTTGTGCGCAGGCTCGGTTTCGATGCCCCAATCGCCCCATTCGTACCAGTCGTCGCCGAGCAGTTCGGCGGGGTGCTGGGTGCGGCCCGAGCCATTGCCGCAGCCCAGCGCATCGGTTGGGCAATATTTGTCGCATCCCCAGCAGATCCGCTCGGGGTGCACAGGATGCAGCGGGAATTTCTTGGCCATGGCCCGGCTCCGGTCGACAACATAAGCCGACTATCCGCGCACACTCGCAGTAGGGGATTGATCCTCGTCAGAAGTCAGCTCGCCTTGTCGCGCTTGCGCGCCCCGGCCTCCAACGGCCGTACGCCACGCGCCTCCATCAGCAGGGCCAGCCCACCCTCGCGGTCCTTGATGGTCCGCAGGACGATGTTCGAGCGAATGTCCATCACGCCAGGCGTCTTGTACAACCGCTCGATGATGAACTCGGAGTAATGCTGCAGGCTCGGCGCCTGCACGCGCAGGATGTAGTTGCAGTCGCCGGTGATGATGTATGCGGCCACGATCTCGGGCCAAGTCTGCACGGCGGCCATGAACGTCTCATGCCATCCGGTCACGTCCTGCCGCATCGACACCTGCACGATCGCCTCCAGCTCCAGCCCAAGCGCTCCCCGGCCCAGTTGTGCCCGATAACCGGTGATGGCGCCGCCCTCTTCCAATAGCCGTACCCGCCGCAAGCACGCCGAGGGCGACAGCGCCACGCGCTCGGCCAGGTCCTGATTACTGATGCGGCCGTCCTCCTGCAGCGCCTGGAGAATGCGCAGATCGGTGGTATCGAGTTGCATTTGTCGTATGTAATTGTTCATCTATTCGCTTAATTTGCATTTTATGCGAATCAAAGCGCTTTCACGCACGAATATGCAAACCCATTGCGCGCGGATTTCCCTATCATTCCGGCACGGATTCTCGTTTTTTCACACGCGTTTTCTGCATCGGAGCCGCCTTGGAACGCATGTTGTGGGACATCAGCCCCGCCCTCTCGACCGCGACCCCCACGTGGCCCGGTGATACGCCGTTTTCGCAGGAAATTGCGTGGAAGCTCGAAGGCGAGTGCCCGGTCAACGTCGGCCGCATCACCCTGTCGCCGCATACCGGCGCACATGCCGATGCGCCGCTGCATTACCGGGCCGATGGCGCGCCGATCGGAGACGTCCCGCTGGACGCTTACCTCGGGCCCTGCCGCGTCATCCACTGCGTGGGCGTTGCCCGCGTCGAACCGGAGCACGTGCGCGATGCACTGAGCGGCACGCCGCCGCGCGTGCTGCTGCGGACATACACCCGGATGCCCCAGACCGCGTGGGACGACAACTTCACCGCCGTCGCGCCGGCAACCATCGCGCTGCTCGCCGCGCACGGTGTCAGGTTGGTTGGCGTCGATACGGCCTCGCTCGATCCGCAACGCTCCAAAACCATGGACGCGCACCACGCTGTCGGCCAGCACGGCCTTGCCATTCTCGAGGGGCTCGTGCTCGACGAGGTGCCCGCCGGTGACTACGAACTGATCGCCCTGCCGCTCAAGTTCGCCACACTCGATGCCAGCCCGGTGCGCGCCGTGCTGCGCAGCCTGCCCTGACCCCTGAGAACCAACGCATTCATCGCCCCCAGACCCACCATGACCATCACCCGAAACGCGTGTCTTGATCGCGACGCGGCCGATCCGATCGCCCCGCTGCGCGAAGCCTTTGCCTTGCCTGAAGGCGTGATCTACCTCGACGGTAACTCGCTTGGCGCGCGCCCGAAGGCGGCACTCGCCCGCGCGCAGGAAGTCGTCGCCCACGAATGGGGCGATGGCCTCATCCGCAGCTGGAACCAGGCCGGCTGGTTTGAGCTGCCGCGGCGCCTCGGTAACAAGCTGGCCCCGCTCATTGGCGCGCGCCAGGATGAAGTGGTCGTCACCGACACCACGTCGATCAACCTGTTCAAGGTGCTGGCCGCGGCGATTCGCGTGCAGCGCGAAGACGCGCCCGGCCGCAAGATCATCGTCTCGGAGACACACAACTTCCCGACCGATCTGTACATCGCCGAAGGCCTGGCGGATCTGCTGCGCGACGGTTACAGGCTACGCCTGATCGACTCACCTGATGCACTCGAAGGCGCGCTCGGCGACGATGTGGCGGTCACCATGCTCACGCACGTGAACTACAAGAGCGGCCACATGTACGACATGGCGGCCGTTTCGGCGCTGGCGCACAAGCACGGCGCCCTGGCCATCTGGGATCTCGCGCACTCGGCGGGCGCGGTGCCGGTCGACCTGCATGCCGGCGGCGCCGATTACGCCATCGGGTGCACCTACAAATACCTGAACGGCGGCCCCGGTTCGCCGGCTTTCGTATGGGTCGCACCAAAACTTCGCGACCGCTTCTGGCAACCGCTGTCGGGCTGGTGGGGCCATGCGCGGCCGTTCGCGATGGAATCGCGCTACGACGCCGGGGCGGGCATCGGCCGCTTCCTGTGCGGCACGCAGCCGATCACGTCGATGGCGATGGTGGAATGCGGGCTCGACATCTTCGCGCAGACGTCGATGGCCGCCCTGCGTGCCAAATCGCTTGCGCTGACCGACCTCTTCATCACGCTGGTCGAGACGCGCTGCGCCGGCCTTCCGCTCACGCTCGTCACGCCACGCCACCACGCCATCCGCGGCAGCCATGTCAGCTACGAACATCCGAACGGCTACGCAGTGGTGCAGGCCCTGATTGCACGCGGCGTCATCGGCGACTACCGCGAGCCTCGCATCATGCGCTTCGGCTTCACGCCGCTGTACACGAGCTTTGCCGACGTGTGGGATGCCGTGGAGGTGCTGCGCGATGTGCTCGAGACTGGCGCGTGGCAATCGTCCCAATTCAACGAACGTACGCTGGTGACCTGAAATGACCGACACGACTCAACCCGCCGCGCCCGCTGTATCGGGCTGCCCCATGCACGGTGGACAAGGCGAGCGCTGGCACGACGCGCAGATGGACTTCTCGCAGTCGATGAGCTACGGCGATTACCTTGCGCTCGATCAGATCCTGAACGCGCAGCATCCGCACTCGCCGGATCACAACGAGATGCTGTTCATCGTGCAGCATCAAACCACCGAGCTGTGGATGAAGCTGATGCTGCACGAACTGCGCGCCGCGCGCGACTGCGTACGTAACGACAATCTGCCGCCCGCGTTCAAGATGCTCGCCCGCGTCTCGCGCATCATGGATCAGCTCGTGCAAGCGTGGAACGTGCTCGCGACGATGACGCCGCCGGAATACTCGGCGATGCGCCCGCATTTGGGGCAGTCGTCGGGCTTCCAGTCGTACCAGTACCGCGAGATCGAGTTCATCCTGGGAAACAAGAATGCGGCGATGCTCAAGCCGCACGCCCACCGACCCGAACATGTTGAGCAGGTGAAAGCGGCGCTTGAAACGCCTTCGCTGTACGACGAAGCCGTGCGCTACATGGCCCGCCATGGCTTTACTTTCGACACCGAATGCGTCGAGCGGGATTGGTCTCGCCCGGTCACCTATAACGCGTCAGTCGAAGCGGCGTGGCTGGAGGTGTACCGCAATCCGACGCACCATTGGGAGCTCTACGAACTGGCCGAGAAGTTCGTCGATCTGGAAGACGCCTTCCGCCAATGGCGCTTCCGCCATGTGACCACGGTCGAACGCGTGATCGGCTTCAAGCGCGGGACCGGCGGCACCGAAGGCGTGGGCTACCTACGCAAGATGCTCGACGTTGTGCTGTTCCCGGAACTGTGGAAACTGCGCACCGACCTCTGACGGAGGCGGCTCAGGCGGGCTCGACCGCCTGGCCGAGCCGCGCCGCGAACTCGCGCAGCGCAGGCGCGAGTTCATCGCGGATTCGCCCGGCATCGGCCGAAGCATGCGGCGCGCTGCAGCTCACGACATAGGGCTCGCGCTGGCTGGGCGCGAAGAACGCCACGGCGCATGCGTGGATGGCCGGATGCCAGTCGCGTAGCGATACCGCGTAGCCATTGCGTACGCCGGCCTTCACCGCATCATCTGCCGCCGCGCCTTCCGCTGCCCATTGCGCCGGCTGCTGCGTGCGCAACGCCTCGTAAAGGCGCTCGCGCCGCCCCGCGGGCAACGAAGCGAGATACGCCCGCCCCATTGAGCTCGACAGCATCGAGAGCCGCGAACCCACACCCAGCCCCGACGATCCGCTCATCCCGGGGCTGTCATGGCGAATCGTTTCCAGATACACCATATCGAGGCGATCCCGCTTGCCCAACGAGATCGACACGCCATGCTTCTGGGCAAACGCGCTCATGTGGGGCCGCGCGAGCTGCACCACGTCGCTAGACGCCAGATGGGCAAAGCCGAGCGCCAGTACGCCCGCGTCGAGCCCGTACTTGCCGAGGGCCTCGTCGTAGCGCAAATAGCCGAGGGAGACGAGCGTACCGGCCAGCCGGCTGACCGTTGCCTTGGGAAAACCGGTGCGGCGGACGAACTCCTGATTGCCGAGGAGCGTGTCGCCAGGGCGGAACGCGCGCAGCAATTCCAACCCGCGCGCGAGCGCCGTGACGAAGTTCGGGTCCGCGGATTCAACGGGCGAGGCGGCAAATTCGGGATCGCCGAGGCGTGTCGTGCTCATGGGAAAAAACGGCTGGAAATCGTCGGTGGTTGCGCTATGATAGCTCTTAATTTCGAAACTGTGTTCCGTATAACGGAACCACAATAACTCGGAGACTACCACCGTGACTGCTCGCAACGCCTTCAACTGGGCCGACCCTCTGCTGCTCGATCAACAACTGACTGACGACGAGCGCATGGTGCGCGACGCCGCCGCGTCCTACTGCCGGGACAAGCTGATGCCGCGCGTGCTGGAGTCGTTCCGTCATGAAAAGACCGATGCGTCGATCTTTCGCGAAATGGGCGAGCTGGGTCTGCTGGGCCCGACGATTCCCGAGCAGTATGGCGGCCCGGGCCTGAACTACGTCAGCTACGGCCTGATTGCACGTGAGGTCGAGCGCGTGGACTCGGGCTATCGCTCGATGATGAGCGTGCAGTCGTCGCTGGTGATGGTGCCGATCTACGAGTTCGGCAGCGAGGGGCAAAAGCAGAAGTACCTGCCCAAGCTGGCCCGTGGCGAGTGGATCGGCTGCTTCGGCCTGACCGAGCCGAACCATGGGTCCGACCCGGCATCGATGGTGACGCGCGCCAAGAAGGTCGGGGGCGGCTATTCGCTGTCGGGCGCGAAGATGTGGATCACCAATTCGCCCATCGCCGATGTGTTCGTCGTGTGGGCCAAGCTGCCGAACGACAATGGTGAGGACGAAATCCGCGGCTTCATCCTCGAGAAGGGCTGGAAGGGTCTGACCGCACCCGCCATTCACGGCAAGGTGGGCCTGCGCACATCGCTCACCGGTGAAATCGTACTCGACGAAGTGTTCGTGCCCGAAGAGAACCTGATGCCGGGCGTGCGCGGGCTGAAGGGCCCGTTCACGTGCCTGAACTCGGCGCGCTACGGCATTGCGTGGGGTGCACTCGGCGCGGCAGAAGCCTGCTGGCATATCGCGCGCCAGTACGTGCTCGACCGCAAGCAGTTCGGCCGCCCGCTGGCAGCCAACCAGCTCATCCAGAAGAAACTCGCCGACATGCAGACCGAAATCACGCTTGGGCTCCAAGGTTGCCTGCGTCTGGGCCGCATGAAGGACGAAGGCACGGCTGCGGTGGAAATCACGTCGATCATGAAGCGCAACTCGTGCGGCAAGTCGCTCGACATTGCCCGCATGGCCCGCGACATGTTGGGCGGCAACGGCATCTCCGATGAATTCGGCGTGATCCGCCACGTGGTGAACCTGGAGGTGGTCAACACCTATGAAGGCACGCACGACATCCACGCGCTGATCCTGGGCCGCGCACAGACTGGCATTCAGGCCTTCTTCTGATTACCCTGTGTTTCTCTGGCGAGTTGATGCACACTCGTGCACGACTCGCCACACGCGTCGCCGCATCTCCCGCCCGTCCTGGGCACGGTTGTTCTCCCACCCTCGCGATATACCAATTTGCAAATGACCGGGATACGCCACGCCGGATGAAACGGCTGTAGGCGCGCGTCTATGCTTCGCTCCAAGTGCCAACGGATCGTTTGGTCGGCACGCCCTCACACCGATAGAACAGGCGCGCGATCCACACGCAGGTTGCAGCGCCACGCGACAAAACCAATCGCGAGACAACGGTCTGGAGAATGCCGGCGCGCGTACGCAGGCACCCGTACCGATATCAAAACCAGAACAGGACACCTTACGCGGACGACACAGAGCGGCCGGCGCGGAGTCCTGCCAGGAGACAACCCACCATGGCTGAACAGTCCATTCCGTCGACGACGGAACTCGGCGCCGCCGGCTTTGCCGACGCGCGTGCCGTCGATCGCTATTTCCAGATTTCCGCGCGTGGCAGTACGCAACGCCGCGAGGTGGTGGCTGGCATCACCACGTTCATGGCGATGGTGTACGCCGTGTTCGTCGTGCCGGGCATGCTCGGCAAGGCGGGCTTTGATACCAGCGCTGTCTTTGTCGCGGTGTGCCTGACCACCGCATTTGGTTCGCTATTGATGGGTCTGTGGGCCAAGCTGCCCATCGCCATCGGTTGTGCGATCTCGCTCACCGCGTTCATGGCGTTTGGATTGGTACTCGGACAGAAGCTCTCGCCCGAAGTCGCGCTGGGCGCGGTGTTTTTGATGGGCGTCGTGTTCACCGCCATTTCAGCCACGGGCGTGCGTTCCTGGATTCTGCGCAACCTCCCCTCGGGCGTGGCCCACGGCACCGGCATCGGTATCGGCCTGTTCCTGCTGCTGATCGCGTCGAACGACGTCGGCCTGGTGGTCAAGAACGCCGGGGCCGGCCTCCCCGTGGCGCTGGGTCATGTGACCGCCTTCCCGGTGATGATGTCGGTCCTGGGGCTGGCCGCGATCTTCGGCATGGAGCGCCGACGCGTGCCGGGTGGCATTCTGATCGTGATCGTCGCCATTTCGATCCTGGGCCTGGTCTTCGATCCTGCAGTGAAGTTCACCGGCGTGTTCGCCCTGCCCTCGCTCAGCACGCCAGGCCATGCCTCGCTGATCGGCGCGATGGACATTCGCGGTGCACTGTCCGCGGCGGTCCTGCCGAGCGTGCTGGCGCTGGTGATGACCGCCGTGTTCGACGCGACCGGCACGATCCGGGCGGTGGCGGGCCAGGCAGGTCTGCTCGACGACAAGGGCCACATCACCAACGGGGGCCGCGCCCTGACGGCCGATTCCATCAGCTCGATTTTCTCGGCGTTCTTCGGCGGCGCTCCGGCAGCGGCGTATATCGAGTCGACGGTGGGCGTGGCGGCTGGGGGCAAGACCGGCCTGACGGCTGTCGTGGTGGGTGTGCTGTTCCTGGCGGTGATGTTTTTCTCGCCGCTGGCCGGCCTGGTGCCGTCGTATGCGACCGCGCCCGCGCTGATGTATGTCGGCCTGCTGATGCTTTCGAGCGTGAGCAGACTGCATATGGACGACATGGTCGACGCGCTCGCCGGCCTGGTCTGCGCGGTGTTCATCGTGCTGACCTGCAACATCGTCACCGGGATCATGCTTGGCTTCAGCACGCTGGTCATCGGCCGGCTGGTGGCGGGCGAATGGCGCAAGCTGAATGTGGGAACCGTGGCGATCGCCGTGGCCCTGGTCACGTTCTACGCTGGCGGCTGGGCGATCTGACCGCACCGCATCGCGTCGACAAACGACAAACCGGCCAGACCCGAGAGGGCTGGCCGGTTTTCATATGGCGTGGCGCACGACGGCTTGCACTCACGCAAAAAACGCCCGGCGCCAGGGCCGGGCGGCAATCACACTACCAAGGAGCCCGTTACTTGTTGGGCTGCGGCGTCAGGCGCAGATACGGACGCAAGGCCTTGTAGCCCTTCGGGAATTTCTGCTTGAGGACTTCCTCGTCCTTCAGCGACGGCACGATGACGACATCGTCGCCATCCTGCCAGTTACCCGGCGTGGCCACGCTGTGGTGATCGGTCAACTGCAGCGAGTCGATCACACGCAGCACCTCGTTGAAGTTGCGACCCGTCGACGCCGGATACGTGATGATCAGACGAACCTTCTTGTTCGGGTCGATCACGAACAGCGAGCGCACGGTAAAGGTCTCGCTCGCGTTCGGATGGATCATGTCGTAGAGCTGGGAAACCTTACGGTCCGCGTCGGCAAGGATCGGGAAATTGACCGACGTTTTCTGGGTGTCGTTGATATCGTCGATCCATTTCTTATGCGAATCGACCGGGTCCACCGACAGGGCGATGACCTTGACATTGCGCCTGGCAAATTCGTCCTTGAGCTTGGCAGTCAACCCCAGCTCGGTGGTGCACACCGGCGTGAAGTCGGCCGGGTGCGAAAACAACACGCCCCAGCTATTGCCCAGCCACTCGTGGAACTTGATACGACCTTCGCTGGAATCCTGCTCAAAATCGGGGGCGATATCGCCCAAACGTAGAGACATTGCATCCTCCATGCACTGATTGGGAACCACTATAGCCAGATTGCCATCCAACCAAAACGACTATAAATTCACAACAACATCACTTTTTGTCATTAGGCGCGGCATTTGCTGACGGAAGGGTAGAAGGCATGCGCACGTTGCCGGACAATGGCCACCGCTTTGATCCATCGCAGCATGCGCAACGTGGGCGCTTGAAGTTTCACGACACCCACACATATCCTAGCGAATAAGCGCGTCGACATATTGACGATTGCATTCCGCCGATACAAAGCAAGGTGACCGACCATGACGAACACATCCCCCAACCTGGCCGACCCCGTCAATAAGGAGAAACTGATGACCGACGTGAAGACCGTACTGTCCGACGCAGAAGCCCTGCTCAAGCAAGCTGCATCCACCAGCGGTGAAAAAGCCGCCGAGCTGCGCGAGCGCGGCATGGGCTTGCTGCGCCAAGCCAAGGAAAAGGCGCAGGACCTGCAAGACGCTGTGGTCACCAAGAGCAAGGCTGCCGCGCGTGCGACCGACGACTATGTCCACGACCATCCATGGCAAGCTGTCGGCGTGGCGGCAGGCGTGGGCCTGTTGATCGGGCTGCTTCTCAACCGCAAGTAACCTGCCGCGACTTTGCTGGCCGATGGTGCCCCACAATGGGTCGCGCCATCGGCCAGTTGCCTTCTGGCGGTGCCGCTTCGGGCACGGCGCATGCTGCGTCGGCAGCGTCGCCTTTGCCTCGCCCTTTCCCCCGGAACCTTCATGACCGACGACACCAGCCCGAAGCTGTTTGCTTCCCTGAAGAAACTGGCCGGCACGATCGTCTCGATGCTGCAGACGCGGCTTGAGCTGGCCAGCGTTGAACTGGCCGAAGAAAAGGAACGGCTGCTCGGCGTAGCTTTCCTCGGCATGCTTGCCGTGAGCCTGATCGGACTTGCCATCATGACGCTGACGGCGCTCGTGGTGATCCTGTGCTGGGATACGTACCGCTGGCAGTCGCTGGTCATCATGGCCGCGCTCTACGGGTTCGGCGCTGCCGCGTGCCTGTGGAGAGTACGCACGTCGCTGCGTCGCGCGCCGCCGCTGTTCGAAGCCACGCTGGCCGAACTGGACAAAGACCGGGAGATCCTGCGCCGATGACCGATCCGACTCAACACGCGCCATCGCCTGGCGCAGCCCCCGACGGAGCATCGACGGACAGCGCGCGGCATCATGTGCGGCCCTCTCGCCGCGGTAGCCAGACGCGCCTCCCCCTCTCCGTGCGCAAGGAACTTCTGCTCACGCGCGCTGCACTGGAACGATACGATTACGCACAAGCCCGCAGCGACGTGCACCGCGCGGCCAACCATACTTTCAGCCTGGGGGGCCTCGGCGCGTTGCTGCCGAGCGTGATCCGCCCGCTTGCCCGCCCGAATACGCTGATGCGCGCCCTCGGCATTGCGCGGGAATATCCACTCGTGGGCACAGCGATTTCACTCGCCTATGCGGGATTGCGCCGCACCGTTGTGGGCCGGATTGCACGCCGCCTGGGCAAAGTGGGGCTGGTGGCCGGAGCCGCATGGTGGGGCTACCAAAAATGGCAGGAGGCGCAGGGCGGCCAGCCGTCCGCCTCCGCACCCGAACCGGACAGCAACGAGATCATCCCGGGAAGCACTTCCTGAAGTGCGCCAACAAGAAAGGCCGGAGGAATCCGGCCTTTGTCTTTGCGACACTTGAAGATCAGTGCAATGCCATGGGGTGCCGCATGCGTTCCCATCGACGCGCCACGCTCTGGCGCAAGGCAGACAGCCCGTGCGCCTGCGGCGCGGTTTCGTCTGCCGGCGCAGCGGTGAGGCTGGCTTGCGGAGCCACATCCGTGTCATGACCCACGCGGCGGCGACCGTGCCACATCAGCACCCCGCTTGCTGTCCAACCGATGACAAACAAGGTGTCGCCGACATGCATGAGCGAGTCGGGCGAGGTGCCCGCGTGGAAGATCGCCCCCAACATGTCGGGGGGTAGCTCGGCGCAGACCCACAGAAAAATCGCAGGCGCCGATGCAAAGACGCCAGGTTGCCACCATGGGTGGATCACCTCACTGCTCGCGGTCTCCATGGCGTCCTCCATCGCTTCTTATCGTCGTCTGATCATCGTAAGCCCGGCATGCGCAAATTGCGACCGGCCCGTCGCTGAATGCGATGTCGGATTCATCCGACATGCACAGTGCGTCGGAACACTCAGCCTGCACCATTCAGACTAGGGACTGCCCCGCATGGCATGGGGACCGCGTCGCCATGCGGAGGCCCGCATGCTCGGACCGGTGCAGCGAGAGGAATTCGGCGGAGAGCCGCTGCGCCCGCTTATATGCATAATGCATAGACGCATCGTATTCATGTCGAATCTTGCAAGACACTTCCGGCAACGCCGTGCCGGCGGCCATCCCTCGCGACCGTCGCGACCCGCAGACCGGCATCACACTACGGTGCCCGGCCAGGCATTCCGGATGCGCAACCAGCCGAATGGCACCTGACGGTCCATATGACGCGAGCGCGGGCAAGCGGCTTTTTTTTGCATCCGGTCGGGCCAGATAGCGTGGAGAAGACATCCACATACACGGTATCCACATGTAGCACGCAGAGGAAAGCTACCATGGTGATCGCAGTGTCCTGCGGCCTCGTGCTGCTCAATGAAGACGCCGAGGTGCTGCTCGCCCACGCCACGGAAACGCGCCATTGGGATATCCCCAAAGGCGCTCCGGAACCCGGTGAGTCGTGCCTGGAGACCGCATTGCGCGAGACACGCGAGGAAACCGGTCTTGTGCTCGACACCCATACGCTGATCGAACTCGGTCGATTTCCATACCGGCGCGACAAGGTGCTTCACCTGTTCGCCACGCGCCTGCGCCGCGCGGAGATTGCGCTCGACACGTTGACATGTACATCGATGTTCAACAGCTACCACACGGGCCGGCGCATCCCAGAAATGGATGATTACCGCTGGGCCAGTGCACCCGACGTGCCGCAGTATGCGAGCCAATCGCTCGCGCGGCTGTTTGCAGATGCGTTGACGCTCTCGAGCATCCATGCCCGGCTGATTGACGCCGGGCTCTAGCCGGCGGGGCACGCGCCCGCATAATGGGCTCGCATGCGTTCCAGACATGCGCGTGCGTCGCCGACAACGAGGCGACTGCAGCATGCCAGCATCAGGTTGCGTGGCAGGCCAAAATCCTCCACTGCCCAGCCATCGAGGTCGGTGCCGCCCGTGTTTGGCACCTGAGAGATGAGCGGTACTGGCGGGACGTTGTAGCACCACACGTCCTTGCCCCGCGCGACGGCATATCCGATCTCGAAAGACGTGCCGGAATCCGGCTCATAGCCGCGGAAATCCATGACGTTGGCCATCACCACATCAGCAACGTCGATCAGCGCGATGTTCTGGCGATAAATCTCGGCAGCCGTCGATGGGCCATCAGCCCGCGGGGCGACTGTGTTATCGAGCGGATATAGCCCCGTGAAGCCGTATTCGCCGCAGAGCGTCTTAAGCGTATCGCCGTGCGCAATGGGATCCGGGCGAAAGACGTCTGGGCCGGCAAGGTAGAGACGCAGAGTCATAGGCGTGGGCAAGCGAAGGGCGTGCAAGTGGAAGAGCGCCAAAAACAAAAGGCCCGACATTGCTGTCAGGCCTTCTGGAATTTGGTGGGTCCTGCGCGACTCGAACGCGCGACCAATAGATTAAAAGTCTACTGCTCTACCGACTGAGCTAA
>JAGWNU010000103.1 GCA_028871175.1 Burkholderiaceae bacterium
ATCCACAACATCCAGCCCGGCCCGCAGGTGATGACCAGCAACCCCGCGCTGTTCTGGGGCCTGATCGCCTCGATGTGGATCGGCAACCTGATGCTGATCGTGCTGAACCTGCCGATGATCGGCGTGTGGGTGCGTCTGTTGAAGGTGCCGTATCGCTTCCTGTATCCGGCCATCCTGGTGTTCTGCTGCATCGGCGTGTATTCGGTGTCGAACACGACGTTCGATATCTTCCAGACGGCCCTCTTCGGGTTGATCGGCTACGTGTTCGTCAAGCTGCGCTGCGAACCGGCGCCCATGCTACTCGGCTTCGTGCTGGGGCCGATGATGGAAGAGAACTTCCGCCGCGCGCTGCTGCTCTCGCGCGGCGACTTCTCCACGTTTGTGGCCAAGCCGCTGTCACTGGCCCTGTTGATTGCTGCGGCGATCCTGGTTTTGCTCGTTGTTCTGCCGGCCATCCGCAAGAAGCGTGAGGAAGCGTTTCAAGAAGAATAGCGGCGCTGCTGCATTGCATCCCAGACGACCGGAGGCGCGCCCTCCGGTTTTTCTTTGCGCACGCGGCACTGCACCATTAGAGCCAAACTTCCACTTCGGTTGACGTCGGATACCGCACTTTGGATAACGGAGGGCGATCGATCCCGAGAGATCGGCACACCATCCAATGTCCAGGAGACAACCGAATGTCACGACCTACCCTGCTCCGCGCTGTGCGCGGCTTCCTACGCAAGCACGCTGCAGCCGCCGTCTTGGCCACATCCGCGCTGACCTTGGCCGCTGCCGCACCAGCCCAGGCCGCCAGCACGTATGCCGCCACCAAGTACCCGATCGTGCTTGTGCATGGCCTGTCCGGCACCAGCAAGTTCCTCGGCGTGGTGGACTACTGGTACCAGATTCCGGAAGACCTCCGCGCCAATGGCGCCAATGTCTATGTCGCCGATGTGTCGGCCTTCAACGATGAAACCGTGCGCGGCGAACAGCTCGTCAGCCAGATCCGTACCGTGCTCGCGACCACCGGCGCGACCAAGGTCAATCTCATCGGGCACAGCCAGGGCGGACTGACTTCGCGCTACGCGGCTGCGGTGGTGCCCGACCTCGTGGCGTCCGTAACGACCATCGGCACGCCGCACAAGGGCTCGGAGTTTGCGGATTTTGTCGAGTCGACGCCTCAGCCCTTCCAGGCACTGGTCAGCCTGGGCGCGGACGTGTTCGGCTCGGTGCTCGGCTGGTTCAACGGTGCGAACAACCCGCAGGATGGCTTTGCCGCGCTGCATATCCTGTCGACCGCGGGCGCGGCGGAATTCAACGCGCAGTTCCCGTCAGCGGGCCTGGCCAGCGGGTGCGACACCGGCAGCGCGATCGATGTACGCAACGGCAACGTGCAGAAGCTCTACTCCTGGACCGGGCGTTCGGTGGCAACCAACTTCCTCGACCTGTTCGACCCGGCGCTGGTCTTTACCGGCTCCGTCATGCAGGCGCGCGGCTCGGGCACGAACGACGGCTTGGTTTCCGTCTGTAGCGCGAAGTTCGGTCAGGTGCTGTCAACCGACTACGCATGGAACCATCTCGACGAGGTGAATCAGTTGCTCGGCCTCATCGGCTGGGGGGCAGCCGACCCGGTAGCGGTCATCCGCACACAGGCGAACCGCCTGAAGCAGGCCGGCTTGTAAAGCGAGCACCACCATGAAGACCCGCTCGCCGTCCATGCAGCCCATGACGTTTGTCGTTGCCGTGCTGGCCGCCGCTGTGGCGGCGGGCGGCGTCTTCTGGTGGCATGACTCCGGCGGCGTGCAAGCGCGCTCGGCAAGTGCGCCGCCCAGCGCCGGGGGCGCGTTCATCGGCAGTGTCGGCAGCACCCAGGACCCCATCGCCGCGCAGCCACCCGAACTTGCCGACACGCAGGCGCCCGACGGCCTGCACGTCGACGCGCAGGGCCACCTCATCATGGAGGCGGCCAACCGCGAGGTGTTCGACTATTTTCTCGACGTGCCTGCCTCACTACCGGAAACGCGACGTGTGGCGATGGCGGAAGCGCACCTGCGCGCCAAGCTGACGACACCCGCGCTGACCGAAGCGCAGTCGCTGCTGCAACGCTACCTCGGCTACCGCAAGGCACTCGCCGCACAGGGCGAGGACAGGCGCGCAAAGCCCAGCATCGAGCAACTCCAGCAACGCCCCGAGCTGATCGGCACGCTGCGTCAACAGCTCGCCGCCCGCACAGCGCTGCGGCAGCAATATCTCGGTCGGGACGTGGCGCAAGCCTGGTACGGCGACGACGATGCCATGGATGCCGCCGCCCTGGACCGCATGGCGGTGATGATCGACCCGTCGCTCACGCCCGAGCAGCGCGCGACCAGGATCGCCGCCATCGATGCCAATCTGCCGCCCTCGGTACAGCAGGCGCGCCGCGACGCCTCCGCCCCCCTGATGCTCGCCAACGACATGGCAAGCTGGACAAAGCAGGGCCTGAGTGATGCGCAGATCCGCCAGCGGCTGTCCGCACAGGGCATCAACGACGTGGTGGCGGATCGCCTGATCCAGGGCAATCGCGAAGACGCCGACTGGCATGCCCGCTACGACGCCTATGCGCGCGAGCGCGACCGGATCAGCCATTTTGCAGGCCTGTCGGAATCCGACCGCGCAGCACAGATCGCCCAGTTGCGGCAGCAGACCTTTGCCGCCTCGAACGAGCGGCTGCGTGCCCAGGCGCTTGATGGCCTGGCCCAGCGCAAATGACGTCCGGGGCCGATGGCGTCGAGGCACGGTAAAATCCCGGGATTGCCGAATCCAGCACTCCCATGAGCCAAGACAACGCCAGCGGCGCGGGCACCTCCGCCGCCCCCACGTCCAACTTCCTGCGCCAGATCATTGACGGCGATCTCGCACAAGGCACCTACGCCGGCCGCAAGGACGCTGCGGGGCAGCCCATTCCGCCGGTGGTCACGCGTTTCCCGCCGGAGCCCAATGGCTACCTGCACATTGGTCACGCCAAGAGCATCTGGGTGAACTTCGGCATGGCCAAGGACTACAACGGCCGCTGCCACCTGCGCTTTGACGACACCAACCCCGTCAAGGAAGACACCGAATACGTCGATTCCATCATCGACGCCGTGCACTGGCTGGGCTATTCGTGGAACGACGCCGGCGGCGAACACCTGTACTACGCCAGCGACTACTTCGAGCAGCTCTACGGTTTTGCCGAGGTGCTGATCCAGCGCGGCGCAGCCTACGTCGACAGCCAAAGCGCCGAGCAGATCGCCGCCAACCGGGGCGATTTCACCAAGCCGGGCACGCCGTCGCCGTTCCGTGACCGTTCGGTGGAGGAAAACCTGGCGCTGTTCCGCGACATGCGCGCCGGCAAGTACAAGGACGGCGAACTGGTGCTGCGCGCCAAGATCGACATGGCCGCGCCGAACATCGTGATGCGCGACCCGGTGCTGTACCGTATCCGCCATGCGCATCATCACCGCACCGGCGACGCATGGTGCATCTACCCGATGTACGACTTCACGCATTGCATTTCCGATGCGCTGGAGAACATCACGCATTCGCTGTGCACGCTGGAATTCGAAAACAACCGCCCGCTGTACGACTGGGTGCTCGACCATCTGCGCGACGCCGGCGTGCTGCCCGCACCGTTGCCGCATCAATACGAATTCGCGCGCCTGCACCTGACGTACGCCATCACCAGCAAGCGCAAGCTGCTGCAACTGGTGACGGAAAAGCGCGTCGATGGCTGGGACGACCCGCGCATGCCGACGCTCGTTGGCATCCGCCGCCGCGGCTATACGCCCGAATCGATCCAGCTCTTCTGCGAACGCGTGGGCGTGTCGAAAGCCGATAGCTGGATCGACATGAGCATCCTGGAAGGCGCCGTGCGCGACGACCTCGATGCGCGTGCGCCGCGCTCGGTGGCCGTGCTGGACCCGGTCAAGCTGGTGCTCGACAACGTGCCGGCCGATTTCAACGAGCCGTGCTCCGCACCTGTGCATCCGAAGCAGCCTGAACTCGGCCGCCGCGAGTTTCCGCTCACACGTGAACTGTGGATCGAGCGTGAGGACTTTACCGAGACGCCGCCCAAGGGCTACTTCCGCCTGTTCCCGGGCAACAAGGTGCGCCTGCGCTACGGCTATGTGATCGAATGCACCGGCTGCGACAAGGATGCCGACGGCAACATCACCGCCGTGCACGCCAACATCATTCCGGATACGAAGAGTGGCACGCCGGGTGCTGACAGCGTCAAGGTGAAGGGCAACATCCACTGGGTGAGCGCCGCACATGCGCTGGAAGCTGAAGTGCGCCTGTACGACCGCCTGTTCAGCGACCCGCAGCCGGATTCGGGCGACAAGAACTTCCTGGATGCGCTCAACCCCGACTCCAAGAAGACTGTCACGGCCTATCTGGAGCCCACGCTGGCAACGGCCAAGGCGGAAGACCGCTTCCAGTTCGAGCGCCACGGCTACTTCGTGGCAGACCGCGTCGATTCGCAACCGGGCAAGCCCGTGTTCAACCGCGTGGTCGGCCTGAAGGACAGCTGGGGCAAGTAAGCACAGGCCCATGCACGCCATGGGCCTCTGATAACGGAGGCATCATGCGTGCATGGATCCTATTGCTGGCGGGGTTGTTCACCACTCCCGCCTTTGCCACATCATTTGCGCCGGATCTGGCGCACACATCGGTCAACTTCGGCGCATCGCATTTTGATCGGAGCACGATGCGCGGCCGCTTCGACAAGATCGACGGCGCCATCAATTTCGATGAAGCCACCAGCCAGGGCGGCTTCGATTTCACCGTCGATGCCGACTCCATCAACACGCGCCTGCGGGTGCTGGACGGTGTGCTGAAATCGGAGCAGTTTCTCGACGCCGCGCAATTTCCGATCATCCGCCTGCGCAGCGACCGCTTTGTCGTGGAAGGCGGCAAGCTGGTCGCCATCGAGGCCAAGCTGACACTGCACGGCGTGACGCAGCCTGTGCGGCTGGAAGTGCGCCGCTTCAGTTGTGGCGACGAGAAGATGCCCGGCAGCACACGCCACGTCTGCGGCGGCGACTTCCACCTCGCCATTGCCCGCAGCGCGTTCGGCATGACGCGCTTCCTGCCCGACGTGGGCGACCGCGTCGACCTCGACATCAGCGTGGAAGCCACGCCTCAATAAACCTCGCAACAACCGCTGTAATCCGTCCATGCCCAATATCGATTTCGCCCTGACCACCGAATACATCGAGCTGCACAAGCTGCTCAAGCTCACGGGGGTGGTCGACAGCGGCGGCGCCGGCAAGGCCGTGGTTGCCGACGGCGCTGTCACCGTCGACGGGCAACCAGAGTTGCGTAAGACCGCCAAGATCCGCCCTGGCCAGGTCGTCATGCTGGGCGACATCCGCATCGCCGTGCACGGGGCCGACTAGCATTGCAGGTGTTTGAAAACGCCGTATGTGCTAGGGTGCGGCACCTTCATCATCCTTCCGGAGATTGACCATGCCGATCGCCCTCTGGTGCGTCCTGATCGCGGCCGTGTTGCCCCTCGTGAGCGTTGGCATTGCCAAAGCCAGCGGCCGCAAGTACGACAACAACAATCCGCGCGCATGGCTCGCTCAGCAGACCGGCCTGCCCGCCCGTGCCGCTGCCGCGCAGCAGAACCACTTCGAAGCGTTCCCGTTCTTTGCCGTGGCCGTGCTGGTGGCCATCCTGGGCGGCGGGGTGATCGACCGCATCAATCTGCTGGCGATGGCATTCATCGTAGCGCGCCTGCTGTACACGATCTGCTATCTGGCCGACTGGGCCACGCCACGCTCACTGACATGGTTGGTCGGTTACGGCATCACCATCGCCCTGTTCGTACAGCCGGCTTTCGCCCACTGACGCAGCGCGTCCGACCATGAAGAACGGCGCCCCAGTGGCGCCGTTTTATCTGGCAGGTCAGACAGACGCGTCAGGCGGGGGCGGCGCAGACGTGCGGAACAGCCTCCAGGCCATCGCGCCCAGCGCGGCGACCGCCGCAACCAATGCGCCCCAGAGCACCCACCGGCGCAGGCGTCCACCGGGCGGTTCGGCCGTGAGGGCCTCCGCAGGAGATTCGCTCATCGCGCCGAGTTGTGCGAGTGCGACGACGGGCGACACCCCGACGAGCAGATCTGCGCGGGCGATCGGGCTGCCGTGCGCCACCTCCCCCACTGCCAGCACGAACGGCACATTGCCGCGCGCGGCGTACGTGACCGTGGCGGGACGCCACCCGATCGCCAGTCGCGGCGCACCGGCCCCTAGACCACCGCTGCGCATGTCGACCTGCAAGCGCCAATAGCGCTCGCCCGTGGCGGGCACGACGATGGGGGCATTTTCCTGTTCGTCCTGCCCGCCGGCACCCGCCAGGCGAAACAGCCGGATCGGCATGACCGGCCGCCAAGGCGCATGCGGGTCGGCACGCGCAGACAGCGTGGCCTGCGCGACTGTGTTGGCCTGTGGCAGGCGAACGTTCAAGCGCTCGACCGGAAACACGCCGCCCGTATCGAACTGGTAGTCGCCAGCGGCAGGCACCTGCACTGGGGCCAGGCCGGTACGCCACTGGATGGCGCGATCAGCTGGCGGTACGGGCGCGCCTGCGGCAAGTTCCGCGCGCACGCTGTCGGGCACGGGAGGTTTGTGCTTCCATGTCAGACGCAGGTACTTGGCGTGCATGTCGGTCAACTCGATGCGATCCTGCACCAGCGTACTGCCCCGGTTTGACAATCGGAACAGCGTTGCCTGCGCAACCGGACGCCAGTGCTGCAAGTCATCGCTGGCCTGCACGGTCACACCGCTCTGGAATTCCGCCGCCGGCAGGCCGACCACCAGGGCGGTGACTGTGCCATGCAACTGGCTGAGATCGACCAGCCACGCGCGCGCCGGCGCCGGCGCAGGCATCCCGCCGGTCGCACGCAGCACACCGTCAGCACCGAGCACAACACCCGCGGCGCCCGGCTTCTGCGTATCGTCGATGGGCGTGGCGAACCAGTGCACGTCTTGCAGCGCGCGCGCCTGCGGTGCAGGGTCACGCGAAAACTCAATCGTGAACGGCACGGGCTCGCCGTCCCCGTTGAGGATGCGCAGGTCGGCCAGACTGGCATCGTGCGCGTGAGCATAGACGTCTTCGGTGAGGGTGACGGCGTAATAGGCGGCGCCGGGCGTGCCGGTCAGGGCAAAGCGCTCGGCCCAGGCCGAGGCCGACAGCAGCGACGCCACTGCCATCGCAAGAACGACCTTCTTCACGGAACCTCCTTGGGCTCGCCTTCCGACTGGCCCATTGGCGGCAGCGGAGACAGATAGCCGATCAACAGTAGCAGCACGCCAATGGCGATGAACGACACAATGCGCTCCACCCCCGTGACGCGCGACAGGTCAAACAGGAACAGCTTGATGACGGTCACGCCCAACAGCGCGCCGCCGGTCAACCACAGGGAGCGACTCGCACGGCGCGTAGCCGTCACCATCACCGCGAGCGCCAGCACCGTCCAGAACATCGACAGCGACGCCTGCACCAGCATCGAATCGCCCAGAGCGTCCAGCGTGTAGGGCACATGCGCCCAATGGTGCAGCGTGCGCAGCAGCACGGCGTTGGCCCAGATGAACAGCGTGGCGCCCGCGGCGTAGCCAATCACCAGCGGCTCAGGCACAAGCTTCTGCAACGCCACGCGGCGCATCCACAGTGCAACGGCCACGAACACCAGCAATTGCGCCACGTCCAGCGGGTTGAGGATGGGCAGGTAGAACAGCGGTGCGGCATTGCCGTCGCTTGCGGCACCGGCAAGACTCCACAGCCACAGCAACGCGGCTAGCGGTGCCGCCCCCCAGAGCAGATAGGCGCGCTCGAAGCGGGCGATGGGCCAGCGCATGCGCCAACCCGCGCCCGCCAGCAGCGCGAGCAGCGCGCCATAGCCGTAGGCCCAGGCGGCGAAGCTCCAGGTACCTTCCGGCACGTAGGCATCGAGGCGCCAGTAGCCCTCGGTAGCCAGCATGCCGCAGATCCACCAGAACAGAATGGTGTGCAGCGGCGCGAGGATGGCGTCTTTCACGTCGCGCTCCTGACGGCGCAGCAGCGCAAAGGTCAGCACGATCGACGCGAACCACACCAACCCGCCCCACCCTGCCATCGGCGACGGCGCCCAATGTCCGATCGCGGACAGTGCAACGAGGGCAAGCGCGGGGGACAGCGCGAGCGCCGGCCATTCGGCCAGCGCCCAGTCGAGCTTGCGGCGGATCGCATGCGCCCCCCATGCCGTCAGCACGGCGAATCCGGCATGCAGCGGAATGTCCGGCCGATCGACGACCCCGGTCGCAGCACGCCAGGCAAAACGATCAATTTCGTCGCTACCGCAGCCGAGCCACCACAGCATGCCCCACATCGACGCGGCAACCCCCAGCGCTGGGGCCGCCCTCAGCCAGTCACGCGCCTCTGCGTTGCCGTGCAGGCGCCAGCCGCTGAACACCCCTGCGAGTGCAATCAGCAGCCCCGCCATGTAGTGGCTATTGAACACAGGCCAGTGCATCGATGCCGACGACTCGAACAGCGTGCCCAGGCTGAAGGCCACGCCCGCCGCCAGTTGCATCACCAGGCCCGCCGCCAGGGCCAGACGACGCTGCTGGCGCACGCTTACCCACACCACCGCCGCGCCTTCCAGCGCCCAGACCGCACTGGTGGTGCGCCCGTCGAACGCCAGCGGGATTGCCAGGGTGATGAAGATGACGCCGAGCGCGAACATCGCCTCAAACAGCAGGCGGAGATTGGCTCGCCTGGGCGCAAGCCAGGCAGCAACGCCGAGATAGAACGCCGCCAGCGCCGCGGCGCTCCACGCCATCGCAAACGGAATATGGTGCACCAGCCCGGCCTGCAGACCGATCGCCACCAGTGGAGTACCGAACACCAGCGTGCCATCCACGTAGTCCCTGAGGCTGACGTGACGGCGCAGCGCATACAGCAGCGCGATGCCCACATACATGAGGAAGAACAGAACCAGGAACGGCTCGGTGCTGGACAGCCATGCCGGCTGATAGCGCAGCACACCCCACGCCGTGGCAATGCCGAATGTCAAGACGAAGCCCAGCAGGTTCAGCGCCCGCCACGCCCGGAACCATGCGATAGCGAAGACGCCCGCATTGAGCAACGCGTAATAGCTGAACAGCACCACGTGGCTGCCTTGTCCGGTGGAAATCAATATCGGCGCCAGGAAACCGCCTGCGCTGCCGGTCATGGCGAGTGCCGGCGCGTTCTGCTTGACGGCCAGCCCGGCAGCCAGGGCGCAGATCACCACCAGCAGCGCAAACGCGACACCCGGCGCCAGCAGCGGAACCATCCGCGTGGCGGCGAACACCGTGAGGTACAGCACGCCGACCCCGCCACCCTGCAGGACGAGCGCATAGCCGGGGCGCTTGTCGCGCAGGCGCCAGCCGATGCCGAGCAGCGCGATCGCCCCGACAGCCACGCCAGCCAGACGGAACTCCACGGGTAGCAGACTGTTGTCCGCTGCGTACTTGAGCAGGAAGGCCACGCCAAAGAACAGGATCAGAATCCCGACCCGCACCACGCTGTTGCCGCCCAGCAGCCAATCACGCGCCGCGCCGACAGCCCGCTCAACCCAGTCGCGCTCGCGCGGCAACGCAGCGGGCGACGGCATGGGCTCAGGCGTGACGGGTCCGGCCGGAGCCACGACGGGGGCTGGCACGGCAGGCGGCAGGTCAGCGGCCTCCTGCAGCAAACCCGGTTCCGCCAGCGGCTCGCCCTTGATGTCAGCAACCTGCTGACGCAGCCATGCCACCTCATGCTCGAGCCGCGTCACACGCTCCTGAAGCATCGCCGGGGCAGACGCTCCATCGGCTTGCGAACGCGCCCCGCCGCCAAGTGCTTCAGGCATGCAGCGTGGCTGGGCCCACCGCGAGCTCGCACGCTTGTCCAGGTGCAGGATCAGCGCGGCCAACCCCACGCCGATCAGCGCCCCGAGGAACGCACCCGCGACACCCCCCGAGAACGCCCCCAACAGCAGGCCCAAGATTCCGAATATCCAACGCATCGTTTTGCTCGTCCTGGTTTGGATAGGAGAGGCGCGCACTCATTGCGGCGTACGCATCGCTCATATACCGCAAACCGCGACCAATGGGAATGCGCGCGGCCGATACCGTCAGCTTCATCCGCGCGTGCGACAATGCGCGCTTTGCTTGAGAATCGCCCACCCGCATGGCCCTGAAATCCACGATCTACAAAGTCGATCTGCAGATCGCCGACATGGATCGCCACTACTACGGCAATCACGCCCTGACCGTCGCCCGCCATCCCAGCGAAAACGACGAGCGCATGATGGTGCGCGTGCTGGCCTTCGCGCGCCATGCCAGCGAAACGCTTGCCTTTACACGTGGCCTGTCCGAACCCGATGAACCCGAGCTCTGGCAGCGCGACCTGACGGACGCGATTGAACTCTGGATCGACCTCGGCAACCCTGACGACACCCGCATCCGCAAAGCGTGCAACCGCGCCGGCCAGGTCGCCGTGTATACGTATAGCGGCAACGCCACCCGCGTGTGGTGGCAGCAGATCGAAAACAAGGTCGCGCGCTTTGCCAACCTCTCGGTCTACGAAGTCGCGCCCGAGACCGTATCCGCACTGGCGGCCATGGTGGAGCGCACCATGCGCCTGCAGGTGACGATCCAGGACGGCGACATCTGGATCGCCAACGACGCGGATAACGTCCACGTACAACTCGACACGCTCAAGGCCGCAGCGGCCTGAGCTTTTTCTCCCACCCCGTCATTACCCACGAGGCTTACCATGACCACCGTAACCACCCCGAGCGGCCTGCAATACGAAGACGTCGTCGTCGGCGACGGCGTTGAAGCCACGGCCGGCAAGTACGTCACCGTGCATTACACCGGCTGGCTGTACGACAACGGCCAGGCCGGCAAGAAGTTTGACTCCAGCAAGGACCGCAACGACCCGTTCGCCTTCCCGCTGGGCGCCGGCCACGTCATCAAGGGCTGGGACGAAGGCGTGCAGGGCATGAAAGTCGGGGGCACCCGCAAGCTGATCATCCCGGCCGCACTCGGGTATGGCGCACGCGGCGCCGGCGGCGTGATCCCCCCGAACGCGACGTTGCTTTTCGAGGTCGACCTGCTGGAAGTCTGATCCTGCGCTAGAATCGCGCCCGTCGTGCGATGCCCCACACGGTGCATCGCGAATCCCCCCCCCTGGCGGGGTGGCAGAGTGGTCAATGCTGCGGCTTGCAAAGCCGTATATGACGGTTCAATTCCGTTCCCCCGCCTCCAGTTTCCCGGTTGCAGCCTTTCCACCGTTGCGGCCGCGCCATAGCCAAACGGCTCCCGCTCGGCACAACGCGCCATTTCTGCGGGATCAGCTGACCGCCCGCGTGACCACTCGTAACGATTGCTCTATGCTTGCGACATGGCCGTCACCCGAGAGGATCTCGAACAGAACCGGTTGCGCGCCGCCCTGGGTGATTCGCCCGTCGCGTCGTCGTTGCTGACCGAGGCTGCGCTGGAAGCGTCGCTTGCGTCGACGCTGGCGCGGCTGTCGACTGCGCCCAGCGGATGCCAGGACGCCTGGGTGTTCGGCTACGGCTCGCTCATCTGGAATCCGATGATCTTTCACACCGAGGCGGCCCCCGCCACGGTGCATGGATACCACCGCGGCTTCTATCTGTACTCCCGCATCAACCGGGGCACCTGGGACAACCCCGGGCTGGTGCTCGGGCTGGACCGTGGCGGCAGTTGCCGAGGCGTGGCCTTCCGCGTGCCGCGAGACCGCGCCGAGCGTGAATTCCGCGTCCTGTGGCGGCGCGAGATGCTGACCGGCGCCTACCTGCCCCGCTGGCTTCCCACCGAGATCAACGGTCAACGCGTCTGTGCCCTGGCCTTTGTCATGAATCGCACGCACGAGGCCTATGCAGGCCGGCTGCCCGACGAGCGCGTGGTCACCTGCCTGCGTGAAGCGGTTGGGCTGTATGGCCCCGCGCGCGAATACCTGCAGCGCACACTCGTCGGACTGGCCAGCAACGGACTGCAAGATCCCTATCTGGACCGACTGTGGGCGCGCCTGCAAGCGATGGATGCCGCCAACGCGCCGAGCGCGGCTGCGGAACCGGCTGCGCAGCCCGACCCCTACCTGAGCGCCTGAGCGCGCGCCCGCCATGCTCCTTGCCACGCGTCCTGCGATCAACCAGCTCATCGGCGTCATGCTGGGGGTGGCACTGGCAGCCGGCGACGTGGCCAATGCCTGGCAGGAACAGCATCTGCCGATGCTGCGCACCGCAGCTGGTGCCAGCAGCGCCAAGGCCGCACCCGGCGCGGCCCCCGTCGCGCATCCGTCTCGTCACGGCAGCAACCCCGCCACGCGCGACCGCGACCTCATCGTGGCGGCCCAGACCGGCAACACGATGGCCATCCAGTCTTTGCTGGCGGACGGCGCCAGCCTGAAGGCGCGAGATGCCGACGGCCGCACCGCGCTCATCGCTGCCGTGTACGCACACATGGGGGCCGCCGCCCGGCTGCTCATCCAGGCCGGCGCCGACGTCAACCTGCAGGACAATGCGCAGAACAGTGCCTTCCTCCTGGCCGCCATTCAAGGCGATGCGGAAACCGTGCGCCTGGCGCTCACACACGGCGCGAACGTGCGCGCCACCAACGCCGATGGCGACACCGCACTGATACCGGCTGCGCGTCGCGGCTATGTGGAAGTGGTGAACGAACTCGTGAAAGCGGGCGTACCGCCCGATGCCACCAATAATCTGGGCCTCACCGCCCTGATCGAAGCCGTGGCCCTGGGAGACGGCAGCGAAAAGTACGAGAAGACCGTCCAACTGCTGCTCGATGCCGGCGCAGACCCGAACCTGCCTGACCGGGGAGGCGTCACGCCGATGCGCCACGCTCGCCAGCGCGGATTCCACGGCATCGGCGCGCTGCTGTTCAAGGCGCGCGGGCATTGAAAAAGGGGCCTCTCGGCCCCTTTTCATTTATGCCACAGCAGGCTTCTGCGCTGCCTCGCTTGTTGCGTTCTCCCGCTCTTGCAGCGTGCGCCACATTACCTTGCCCGTGCCGGACTTGGGCAGCGCATCGACAAA
>JAGWNU010000333.1 GCA_028871175.1 Burkholderiaceae bacterium
TCGTCCTGCCAGAGCTGGATCAGCGCGTGATCCACCGCCCGGGCCAGCTTGGTGACCAACTGATGCACATTGGCGTGCTGCTCGAATTGCGCGAACAGGTGCGCGCGTTCAGCCTTCAGGGCGTCGCGCGGAGACATCTCGGCGGGGGCGGCGGCAGCGGTGTGCATGAATCGAGCATAAATGAAACAGCGACCGGCGCGGACGTCCGGTCGCTGCAGGGATTGGGGCGGGCGCAACTGCTGCGGCGCGCCCGCATCGCGTTCAATCAGGCCGTGGCCGGGGCGCCTTCGCGGACGAATTCCGGTGGCGGGGGCGTCAGCGCCGACACCGTCAGTACTTCGTAGCCGGTCTCCGTCACCAGAATGGTGTGTTCCCACTGCGCCGACAGGCTGCGGTCGCGCGTCTTGACGGTCCACTGGTCCGGCATGGTGCGGATGTCGCGCTTGCCCGCGTTGATCATTGGTTCGATGGTGAAGATCATGCCGGCCTTGAGTTCCATGCCCGTGCCCGGGCGGCCGTAATGCAGGATCTGCGGATCCTCATGGAAATTCTTGCCGATGCCGTGGCCGCAATATTCGCGGACCACGCTGTAGCCAGCTGCCTCGGCGTGCTGCTGGATCACGTGACCGATGTCACCCAGCCGGGCGCCCGGCCGCACCGCGACGATGCCTTTCCACATGCACTCGAACGTCACTTGCGTGAGGCGCTTGGCCAGGATGGAACCTTCGCCGACGATGAAGGTACGGCTGGTGTCGCCGTAATAGCCTTCCTTCGTAATGACTGTGATGTCCAGATTGACGATGTCGCCGCTCTTGAGCGCCTTGTCGCCAGGGATGCCGTGGCAGATCACATCGTTGATCGACGTGCAGATCGACGCAGGAAACGGCGGGTAACCCGGGGGGGCATAGTTGAGAGGGGCCGGCACCGTGCCTTGAACGTCACGCATGTAGGCGTGGCACAGGGCGTCCAGCTTACCGGTGGTGACGCCCGGCTTCACGAACGGTGTGATGTAGTCGAGAACTTCGGACGCCAGCCGGCAGGCCACGCGCATCTGCGCGATGTCTTCGGCGGTGTGAATGATAACGGCCATACTGTGACTTTCTCTGCACGCAGATGCGCAATGCGCTGCGTATTGGCTAAAGGTTGAATTATCGCACCAAAGCGACCCGGTCGGGGCTGCCGCGCGCGCGTTCCGGGTCTTGAGTGGATTGGGGCGCGTCCATGGAAGGTCTTGAGTTGATTGGGTTTTTGCCGCTATAATCATCGGCTAAGCAGTTGCCGACCGTGTGGTCGGTGGCGCTTGAAATCGCGAGCCGCTTCACCGCGGGTGTCCGTCGTAACGCATGCAACGGATGTCTGAGGCGGCTTCAGACCTAACCCGACTGGAGAATTTCATGTCCGTGACCATGCGCGAAATGCTGGAAGCCGGTGTCCACTTTGGCCACCAGACCCGCTTCTGGAACCCCAAGATGGCCCCCTTCATCTTCGGCCATCGCAACAAGATTCACATCATCAACCTGGAAAAGACGCTGCCGATGTACCTGGACGCACTGAAGTACGTGCGCCAACTGGCAGCCAACCGGGGCACCATCCTGTTCGTCGGCACGAAGCGCCAGTCGCGTGAGATCCTGGCTGAGGAAGCCGCTCGCGCAGGCATGCCGTACGTCGACAGCCGCTGGCTCGGCGGCATGCTGACCAACTTCAAGACGGTCAAGACCTCCATCAAGCGCCTGAAGGACATGGAAGCCGCCAAGGAAGCCGGCGCGACTGAAACCATGAGCAAGAAAGAAGCGCTGATGTTCGAGCGCGAAATGGACAAGCTGGAAAAGTCCATCGGCGGCATCAAGGACATGGGCGGCATTCCGGACGCCATCTTCGTGGTGGACGTCGGCTACCACAAGATTGCCGTGACGGAAGCTGCCAAGCTGGGCATTCCGGTGATCGGCGTGGTTGACACGAACCACTCGCCGGAAGGCATCGACTACGTCATTCCGGGTAACGACGACTCGAGCAAGGCTGTCGCACTGTACGTGCGCGGCGTGGCCGACGCGATCCTCGAAGGCCGCGCCAACGCGGTCCAGGAAGTGGTCGAGGCTGCTCGTGGCGGCGACGACTTCGTCGAAGTCCAAGAAGGCTAAAGACAAGAAGGCGTGCGCCCGCGGCTTGGTTGCGCGGGACGCTGCCAGGCCGCACCTGGTGCAACGCACCGGGGCTGATGGCCAGACAGGGGCGCGTAACAAACGCCCCTTTTTTTTGAAATTTGTCATGCGGATGTCCCACGCACGTCGTATTTCGTGGGGCGGCCGGATGGAAACCGGACGACAGGCCGGCGCGGGGCGATGAATTCGCTTGCGACCGGACGACGATCTGAAACAAGGAGCATGAGAATGGCGGCAATTACCGCAAGCATGGTTGCAGAACTGCGCGCGAAGACCGACGCGCCGATGATGGAATGCAAGAAGGCGCTGACCGAAGCCGA
>JAGWNU010000334.1 GCA_028871175.1 Burkholderiaceae bacterium
GTGAAGAACACCGGTCTGACGCGGTCCATTCCGTCTGACGTCACGGTGGTCGATCGCACAGGTAGCGGCTATATCCAGATGGCCTACGCCGGAGACGTCGGCGGCAACATCTGGCGCGTGGATTTCCAGACCCCCGCTGGCAATACGCCGTCCAACTGGACGATCACCAAACTCGCCAGCCTGGGCGGCGCCGCCAACACCAACAACGCGCGCAAGTTCCTCTATGCCCCCGATGTGGTGCCGACTTCGGCTTACAACGCCGTCATGGCGGGCACTGGCGATCGCGAGCACCCGCTGTATTCCTCCTCGACGACGCCCGGCACGGCCTACAACGTGGTCAACCGGTTCTACATGGTGAAGGACCCGAATCTCGGCAGCATGCCCGCGAACTGGACGCCGATCACCGAAGCCAACCTGTTCGATGCGTCCACGCTGGCGTACGACGGCTCGGGCTCAGGCTTCTTCATCACGCTGCCCAACCCCGGCGAGAAGGTGGTGAACGCTCCGCTGACGGTTGCCGGCTACACCACGTTCGGGACCAACACGCCGGCCATTCCCACCTCAGGCCAGTGCTATCCGAACCTGGGTATCGCGCGCGCCTACTCGGTCGGCTTCCTGACCGGGACCGGGCAAAATCCGAACCGCTCGGTTGTACTCGATGGCGGCGGCTTCCCGCCCTCCTCGGTGTATGGCGTTGTCCTGATCAATAATGGCAACGGTACAACCTCTTCCGTGCCGGTCTGCTTTGGCTGCGGCAATCAGACCGGGACAGGTAGCGGCGGGTCGGCGCTCTCTCCAGTCCAGGTCACGCCCAAGGGGCTGGGCAGACGCAAGCGAACCTACTGGTTCTCCAACACCGACAAATAATCCACACACAACCCATACACGGCCGCCAGCAGTTGCGGCCGTTTTACAATCGGCCGTATGAGCGCCGCGTTGTTGCGGTGTGCCGGAGAACAACCATGAGCGACGTCTACGCATTCGAAGCCGATTCCCTGACGGGCCAGCACGTGCCGTTGTCGCAGTACAAGGGCAAGGTGCTGCTGATTGTGAATACCGCCAGCCAGTGCGGATTCACGCCGCAATATGCGGGGCTGGAGGCGCTGTACAAGCGCCTGCACGAGAAGGGGTTGGAAGTGCTCGGCTTCCCGTGCAATCAGTTCGGCAAGCAGGAGCCGGGCGCAGCGGATGAGATTGGCGCATTCTGCGAAAAGAACTACGGCGTCTCGTTCCCGATGTTCAGCAAGATCGACGTGAATGGGGCGAACGCGCATCCGCTCTACAAGTGGCTGACGTCGGAAAAGCCCGGCGTGCTGGGTACCGAGGCCGTCAAGTGGAACTTCACCAAGTTCCTGCTGCGCCGCGACGGCACGGTCTACAAGCGCTACGCCCCGCTGACCAAGCCCGAGGAAATTGCCGGGGATATCGAAACGTTGCTGGCCGAGCCCGATCCGCTCTGACGACTTAGTCTGACGACCCTCGGACCTTGCGCATGAAATCCGCCAGCGAGCGCTCGGCGGATTCGGCGAAGTGGCGCTCCAGAATCTCGACGTTGACGCAGCGATCGAGGCGGAACGTCCGGTAATCCTGGCGGTGCTCGCACCAGGCAGCCACCAGCCAGACCTGCCCCCAGAAGAACAGCCCCAGTGGCTGGATGCAGCGCTCGGTCAACTGGCCCTGCGCGTCACGGTACGCCAGTCTTGCAACCGCCTGGCGGCCGAGCGCGGCGTGCAGCGCGTCGAAGACGTGCTTCACCTCGCTGTTCATGCCGTAGCCCGGCGCGAAGATGCGCGTGGTCTCGGCTTCGGTGCGCCGCTCGGCGGGCAGGGCGCCCATGAGCTTTTCCAGCGCGGCTTCCACCGAGCCTGCCATGGCGCCGCCGCTCCACGCCTTGATCATCCGTGCCCCAGCCACCAGCGCTTCGACTTCATCGGGGGTGAACATGAGCGGTGCAAGGTCGAAACCCGCGCGCATGCGGTAGCCGATGCCCGCCTCGCCCTCGATCGGCACGCCCGAGATGGAAAGATCGCGGATGTCGCGATAGACGGTGCGCTCGGAAACGCCAAGCCGATCCGCGAGCATGGCCGCCGTGGTCAGACGGCGGCCTCGCAGGATTTGCGCAATCTGGAAGAGACGGTCGGCGCGGCGAGTCATGCGCGGCATTGTAGTGCGCTTGGCGCCGCGCGCAATCCGCATGGTGTGTCTCTAGGCGCCAAAGGGCGTCAGCTCGCGTTGCGGATGCATGTCCACGATGTCCACCTGTTCACCGCGGCGCAGCATGCGCTTGCCCAGTCGCGGGAAATCGGCAATCTCGATGTTGAGATGCTCGCCGCCGCACAGGTACAGCAGATCGTCCTTGCCGCAGTTGCGCAGATGGTGTGCGACGCCGGTCGGAAAGGCCAGGAAATCCCCCGCACGGACCATGAAGGCACTGTCATCGATCTCGGCTTGCGCCTCGCCCGAGAGG
>JAGWNU010000104.1 GCA_028871175.1 Burkholderiaceae bacterium
GTGTGCTCGTTCCTGGGCGGCATGCGCGCCGTCACCTGGACCCAGGTGGCGCAGTACATCATCATGATCGTGTCGTTTCTGGGCGTGGTCGGGCTGATCGGCTGGCATCGGTATCACGATCCGCTGCCGCAGTTCTCGACCGGACACCTGCTGCGTCAGATCGAGAAGGAGGAGCAGCGCATTGCACATGACCCGGCGGAGCAGGGCGTGCGCGACCACTTCCTGAACGAGGCACAGGCGCTTCAGGACCGCATTGCAGGCTTGCCGCAGTCTTTTGTGGATGCGCGCGAGGCGTTGAACACCCGATTGACACTCGCCCGCGAGCGCAACGCACCGCTGCGCGAGATCAAGGCGCTCGAACGTGCACGCGAGGAGTTTCCGCCCGATGCCAACACCGCTGCGATCATGTGGAACCAGCAGCGCGAGGATGCGCTCGCGCGCAGCCGCATGGAGCCCCCGTCCGCCGAGCCGTTTCCGTCGAAATCCGAAGCGGAGCGCGGCACCGAGCGGCTGAACTTCGTATTGCTCGTCTTTTGCCTGATGGTGGGCACGGCCAGCCTGCCGCATATCCTCACGCGCTTTCACACCACGCCGTCCGTGCGGGAGACGCGCAACTCGGTGAGTTGGACGCTGTTCTTCGTCGTGCTGCTCTATGTGTCGGCTCCCGCTCTGGCGGCACTGGTCAAGCTGGACCTGCTGCAGCACCTGGTGGGCGCGCCGTTTGCCGATCTGCCGCAGTGGATCGTGCCGTGGCGCAAGGTGGACCCGCCCGTTTTCGCACTGCACGACATCAACGGCGACGGCATCGTGCAGTGGGCGGAGGTGATGATGCAGCCCGACATGATTGTGCTGGCCGCCCCCGAGATCGCGGGCCTGCCCTATGTGGTGTCGGGGCTGATCGCCGCAGGGGCGCTGGCGGCGGCGCTGTCAACCGCCGACGGCCTGCTGCTGACCATTGCCAATGCGCTGTCACACGACGTGTATTTCCACATGATCGACAACACTGCCAGCCACCAGCGGCGCGTGACGGGGGCCAAGGTGGTGCTGCTGGGCGTGGCGCTGCTTGCGGCGTATGTGACCTCGCTCAAACCGGGCAACATCCTCTTCCTGGTCGGCGCGGCGTTCTCGCTGGCAGCGTCGTGCTTCTTTCCGGTGCTGGTGCTGGGGGTGTTCTGGAAACGCACCAACCGCGCCGGGGCCATCGCAGGCATGCTGACGGGGCTGGCCGTGAGCGTGTACTACATCATCGCCAACTATCCATTCTTCACGCGCATGACGGGCGTGCTGGGCCAGCCATGGTTTGGCGTCGACCCGATTGCCTCCGGCGCCTTCGGCGTGCCGGCAGGGTTTGCCGTGGCCATCGTCGTCAGCCTGCTGACCCGGCCGAACCGGCCGGTCATCGATAAGCTGGTCGGCTATATCCGCGATCCTCTGTAGGCGGCGGCCGTTCTGATGCGCGCCCTTGTATCGGGCCGCGTGGGTCCGGCCAAGCGCTCACAAGGGCCGCGATCTGGCAGGCGCGGATGCCAGGAAGGCGAGGGGGCATGGCGTCAGAAGTCGGGCATCAGGCGGTGCCGCACCGCGCCTAAATGCGGAAAAACGCCACCGCCGCGTTGAGTTCCTGCCCCTGATCCTGCAGTGATTGCGACGCCGCGGCCGCTTCTTCAACCAATGCCGCGTTGCGTTGCGTCACTTCATCCATTTGCGAGATGGCCTGGTTGACCTGTTCGATGCCGCGTTTCTGCTCGATCGAGGCCGCCGCAATCTCTTCCATGATGTGCGTGACGCGCGCCACGGCCTGCGTGACTTCCGACATGGTGTGACCGGCTTCGCCCGCCAGCGTGGAGCCATCGTGGATGCGCTCCACCGACGAGGCGATCAGCTCCTTGATTTCCTTGGCCGCCGTCGAAGAGCGCTGCGCGAGGCTGCGGACTTCGCTGGCTACCACTGCAAAGCCGCGGCCCTGTTCACCGGCACGCGCAGCCTCGACCGCGGCATTCAGTGCGAGGATGTTGGTCTGGAAGGCAATGCCCTCGATGATGCCGGTGATGTCGGCAATCTTGCTCGAGCGATCGCTGATGTCCTGCATGGTTGCCACGACCTGGCCGACAACCGTGCTGCCCTGATGCGCCACCTCAGACGCTGTCGCCGCCAGCGCCGTCGCGTGTTGAGCGTTGTCGGCGTTCTGTTTGACCGTGGAGGTGAGTTCTTCCATGCTGGCTGCGGTCTGCTGCAGCGATGACGCTTGCGCTTCCGTACGCTGGCTCAGGTCCGCATTGCCCGCCGCGATCTGCTTGGCGGCGCCGGCCACGCTGGTACTGCCCACGCGCACCTTGTCGACGATCTCCGTGAGTCGGCCGTTCATGTCACGCAGGGCCGAGAGCAGGAAACTCGTCTCGTCTTTGCCGTGGACTTCAATGCGGCTGCTCAGGTCGCCGCGGGCCACGGTCTTGGCAACATCCACGGCCGTGCGGATGGGCCGCGTGATCGAACGGGTGATCACCATGCCCGCGATCACCGCGAGCAACACGGCGCCAATCGACAGGCCGATCAGGATATTGCGCTGCATGCGGTACTGCGCTTCGTAGGCTTGCACGAGCTGCTCCTGACGCTCGTGCGTGTAGGTGGCGTAGGCGCCGGTGGCCTTGATGAGCGCAGCCAGCAGCGGACGGCACTCGTTGTCCATCTTTCGGATAGCGTCTTCGTGCTTGCCGGCGAGCGCCAGCGCCACGATGTCGGTCGCTACCGGTCCATAGCGCATTTCCACGCTGTCAATGTCAGCGACCAGCGCACGCGCGCGATCGTTGGCGTCCTTGGTGTTGGTCACCAGGTCGTTCAGGAGTTTGAGCCGCGCCTTGACGTCCTCATGAGCGCGTGACACCTCGGCTTTTTCCAGCTCCAGATCCTCCGGCGTGACCACCAGTACAAGGTTGCGTGCAGCAATGGCACGCCGATCAACCGCCGTTCGCACGGCGTTGGCCGCATCGGCGCGTGCGTTGATGCCGTGTACGAAATTTGAAAAGCCTTCTGTGGACTCGGAAAGCGCCCGCAATGACATGCCTGATACCACGACGACAATGGCGGCCAGTACGCCAAAACCTGCGGTCAGCTTGGACTTGATGGTCATCTGGGTAAGGTTCACAGCGTCCTCCGGTCTACAAGAATGGTGCGGTCGTGATCGGCATGGCTGGCCTGCGTCGAGTGCGCGGTCGGCAAACCTGCCACCGTGTTGCTGCCGTTGTAGCTGACGTCGAAGCGGATTCGTTATGGAAGCGCCGGCAAAAGCCCATTGGTTGCTTGAGGCGCGCTATAGGGTTGTATCGGCGGGCAGATCAAATCCTGAATAACCATTTTGTTCAGGTTTCTACTTAACTATTTTGAGTTCTGTTGACGGTCGCCGTGGCTTGGGGCTATTGGGCTGTGGGGTGTCAGCCTTCGTGGAATTCCGGATAGTGTGATGGATTTCGCTAATATCACCTCGGGCGAGGCGCATCGCTAATTTGAATAAACCAGACGGCGCTTCCAATGCCGCTTTGAAGCGAGCCGGATGCATTCGATTAGCGATTTCCGCTATCGGTCGAACTGATGAGAGAAAGCCCGCCATGCAGGCGGGCTTCTTCGGACGGATGGAGCGCAGTTACTGCAGAACGGATGCGGGTACGACCGGCAGTACGACCTTCGACGGATGGGCCGCATCGCTGTAGATGGTCAGCACGCCAGCGAGCGAGTTCAGCAACGTTGGCAGCGGTGGCACGCCTTGCGGCAGGTTGCTTGCGCCCACTGCCACCCGCAGCTTGTGGCCGCGCGCGATGAGGGCGCTACTCGGAAACACCTCCACTGGCACCAGAACAGGCTGACCCGGCATCAGCGGTTGTGCGGAGCTTGGCGTGAACGGATGCCACGGCTGGATCATCAGGCCGTTCATGGTGCGCGAGCGGGTGGCATCCACCGCGCGCAGCGAGGCGGTCTGAAGGCCATCGGTGAGGGGCGTGACGTTGCCGGCGGCGTCCACGTCATCGATGCGCACCGATACGCCAGCATCGAGCGCCGTGGTGGAGATCCACACATCGGCCTCGATCGGTCCGTTGATGACCATGTCCGTCTGCATGGGAGGCGTCTCGAACTTCACGTCCGCTGCCTCGGCGAGGGTGTCATCCGTCTGGCAAGGCAGCGGGATGAAGCCGGTCAGGCCCGCGGTCCACTGCGACAGGCTGATCGAGCACGCCCCGTTCAGCGGCACCTGCGGCACCAGGTTGAAGGCCTCGTCAGCAGCCGGCGCCGTGGCGGACAGGGTTCTGTCGCCGCGCAGGAACAAGGGCAGCGCTTGCACCTGCGGATGGGGCCAGTCGGTCGCCGTGGCGTAGTGGCCATAGCCCGTCATGTACTGCGTGACGTTGGGCAATGCGTCGGCACCGGCGGCCATGCCTTTGACATACTGATCGAACCATTGCAACTCGATGTGGTTGAGCGGTGGCACGTCGTCGGCCGGCAGCCCGCTGCCGATCGCCGCCTGCAAGTGCGTCCACGGACCGATCAGGAGCTTGGCGGGGGCCTGTGTCTTGATGGTCTCGTAGGTGAGCGGCTCGCTGCGTTGGAAGAGGTCATGCAGACCGCCCACCACAAAGGTCGGCACCTGGATCTTGCCGTCGGTCTCCAGCGGCGAGCGCGTGGCCCAGAATGCGCCGTCGTAAGCCGTGGCCGTTGTGCCGACCAGCGCTTGCAGCATGGTTGGCAACTGGAAGGTCGTGACCGCAGACACGAGGTGCTGCAGGACCGTCGGTAGACCGATCGCGGGGTCGGTCACCAGCGTCGGGTCGGTCAGGCTCAGCACGGAGACCAGCCCAAACCAGGCCGGAATGAACGTGAGATTGGTCTGGCCTCCGGTGAAGACGATGTCGCGGTAGCCGTCGCCAATGGGCACGATGGGAAACGCCGCCTTGACCGCCGGGTGGTTTTGCGCCGCCGTGATCACCGTTGTGATGCCGAGGTACGACACGCCGTACAGGCCGATGGCGCCGTTGCTCCACGGCTGCTGCGTGACCCAGTCGACGACATGGCCGTAGTCGCTTTGTTCATCGGCGCCAAACGCATCCCATGAGCCTTGCGATTGGCCCGTGCCGCGCACGTCAACGACGACGGTGGCGTAACCATGCTGGACGATGTATGGATCCGCCGCACCCAGTGCGGCACCGATCGAGGCTTCGTACTGCGCGTTGCCGCCGTTGTACGACGTTTGCACGAGCACCGTCGGAAAGGGGCCGGCCGCCGGGTTGCCAGCGGCGTCGGCTGGCAATGTCACATAAGCGGCGAGCTTGGTGCCGTCGGGCATCGTGACGTACTGGGTCGGTTGTCGTGCGACGCCGGCATATTGCATCGGCGGGTTGTAATCGACCCATCTGGCCCCGGCATTGCTGGTGATCGACGTGCCTGGCTGCGCGAGTGTGGCCCGTGTGCCGAGCGTGGTCCAGTTGGCCGCGCCAGGCACGGCCGACGTTGACGTGGCGTTTGAATCGGCCGGTGCCGTGTTTTGTGTGGCGACGCTTGAAGCGCCATCGCCGCCGCAACCGGACAACGCAAGCGCGGCGCACAGCAGCGGCAAGATCAGCCGGCGAACTGGCCGCGCGCGTAGGGTACCCATCTGCATGGGGTGTCTCCTCTGTACTGTCGTTTCTGTTCTGTGGGGGGGGCGGCATGCCGAGGGGGCGGCACGCGGCAGATCGCTTCCGATCAGGAAGCCGAGCAAGCGAAAGGACCGACGCAGAGACGGGTGGGTGTCACGACCGACCCTGCGTCAGCAGGCTTGGCCAGGGACAGCAAGCAGCAACTGTGCCCGTCGATCTACAGCGCAAGGTCCGCATGGCGTCGGCCTTGTGCGCGTGTCTTTGGCGCGAAGCATCGCCGGTGTTACGTAACGTGCGAGGTAACGAGCGATCGTAACGCCGCGCTTCTCAGGCGAAAGAAACGCACCCCACCGATGTGGGGGCGGTCTCCGGAAAGCCACGCCCCGCTTGCGTTTCAAACAGGTGGCTGGCGTCTCCCGGACCGGCGGCGCAGCGGGAAAAATGCGCGCACTCGGATTGGCATGGACGTTGCATGGAACCGTGTAGACACGCCCGGGACAGGGCGCCACGCACAGACCACAGACAGAAGAGGCCACCATGAACCGCACCATCCAGGACGTCGAAATCGCGGCTGCCATCGATTCGGACCTGCTGCGCCGCCGCCAGCAATTCGCCGGTCAACCTGCTGCCTGGCGGGTGTGGTCTGAAGCCGCGCACGTCGCCACGCTGAACGAGCGCGCCCGCATGGCTTTCATCGAACACGTGGCTGCAAGCCGCGGCGCCGACATCGCGCTGCGCCTGCAGATGAAGGCGGAGTCGATCCGCGCGACGGTGATGCAGACATTGCAGACAGGCGGCGATGCAGTTGCGGCGTATGTGACGCAGGGCAACGCTACGTTGCATTGAAACGCTGGGGACGGGCCGGCGTGCGCCAGGAGGTGATGGAGAGTGCCATGACGAGGACGGCATGGATGTTGTTGTCCTCGCGGCGACATCGATCGCTTCAGACTGGCCGGCCTGTAAAACAAAAAGGCCCAGGCAACGCATGCTTGGGCCTCTGATGTTGGCGAAGCGAAGGGGCTGCCGTCCGCCGCCAGAAAATCCCCCACAAAACAGAGCGGAGCGTCTGCCACAGGGCGACCCGCCGTGCATGTGCCATCCGTACCCCGTGATCGCCTTTTGTCGCTTTAGCTGACGATGCGCCCGTTCACGCCGATCATCGCGACGGCGGTGTAGTCAAGGCCACCATGGTTGGCGTGGTCGTAGTGCACGCGTACGCCGCCAAAATCCCGCGTGCCGAACGCCTCGAGGCAATTGATGAAGCTTTCGCGCGTCGGGTTGGCTCCGCATGCGCGCAGCCCCTCCACGATGACCTTGGCGGTCAGGAAACCTTCGATCGCCTCGTAGGTCTGGTTGGTCTTGACGCCGTAGTTGTCATTGATCTCACGGAACTCCCGCACCAGCGGCACCGAGCGCTCGTTGGGGCCTGGCACCACTTGCGTGATCGCCACGCCATGCGAGAGCGGCCCGGCTTTTTCGAAGACGATCTTGGCCGTCGTGACTGAAAGAATCCAGGGCTGTGGCAGTGGCAGGGGGCCGTACTTCGCGTGATAGCGCAGCAGCATGTTCGCCACCGACTGCGGCGAGGTGAACAGCAGTGTCGTGTGGGGTCTGGCCTCGTTGATCTTCTGCACCACAGCGTCGATGTCGTCGCCTTGCACGCTATGCGGAATGATTGAGACGATCTGGGCGCCAAACTTTTGCGCTGCCTCCTGGGCCGATTGTGCGCATGCGGCGCCGAACGCGTTGTCCAGGTGAACCACCGCGATACGCTTCAGCCCGATCGTGGTTGCGTGCTGCACCATCCTGGACACTTCGTCGCTATAGGTTGCGCGTGTGTGGAAGAGCGGGGCGCTTGCCTTACGCACTGCAGGGGCGCCAGTCAGCGTGCCCACGGTCGGTAGGCGGTGCTGCTCGATGAGGGGCAATGCAGCAACCGTGTTGCCGGTGCCGCCCAAGCAGGCAAGTCCGAAGACGTCCTCGTGTAGAAACGCATTGACGTTTGCGGCCGTCTTTTCCGGGATGTAGTTGTCTTCCAGATGCCGCAGCTCCAGCCTGCGCCCGTGAACGCCGCCTTGCGCATTGATATGGTTAAAGCAAGCGAGCAGTCCGTTGGTGTAGTTGTGGTAGCCGTCTCCCCAGATGCTCTCGAAGCCTACCGATTGCCCGAAGACGATTTTGTCGGGGTGTACACCAGGTTCGGTTGCGCGGGCGAGCGGCGCTAGCAGCGTGGCACCCCCGAGCACGGCTGAACTCCGTATGAATTGTCTGCGATCCATGTGCGTCTCCTCTTGTCATTATTTTTGTTGCGAGCGTCAGGAATGGCGCGCGCTTGGGGCATGCCGAACAACCCTGCGCAGGAATGGGCGCGCCGGCGACCTGATCGGCGTCAACGCGTTGCACTTCCCAGCCAATCTACGTGCGCGCGATGCCACGCGATACGCCGGGACACGGTGCGTGATCGTGCTGCTTGCTGTCTTTGCGAGCCAGGGTGGCAATCCACCTGGAACACCAGGTGCGTGAGCGTGGTGTCCGCAGTCATGACGGCGCGCCGCGCCCGCGGCAGAGCGTCATCGTCACTGGCGATAGAAGCCGCACGAGACAACGATGTTGCCGATCCGCTCGAAGTACGTCGTCTTTGGCTGCGACTCGCGTGTGACCGGATGCGGATGCTTGTAATCGACCCAGCCGCTTCCATCTTTGGCGGCTTTCGCGACGATCTCCTTGACGAAGAACCTCCCGTCCGAATCCTTGAACGTGTTGCCGTTGATGCCGACGTATCGCGGGTTGGCTCCGTTTGCGAGGCATTTGCATTCGACGTCGTAGAGACTGCAATACAGGTCTCGGTCCACGAAGCGGCTTTTGTTCAGTTTGCCCACTTCTTCCACCAGCGCGTCCGCACCATGTTCACGCGCGAAGTTGACGGCCTCCTTCACCATCTGTACCGCCTCGTCGCGGGTGCCGAATTCGCCGGCGCCGAGCTTGATCGCGGCAACAGCGAGTGAGAGATGCCGGGCTTGCTCGATCAGGCTGACTGCGGTTTTGGTGGAATCCCCTGCGAGCGTGGTGTTCTTCTGCGTCATCGAGTCGATCTGGGTCATGGCTTCATTCACAGCCACGATCCCATCGCTTTGCTCCTTGCTGGCGGAAGAGATGTCCGCCATCAGGTTCATCAGATTCTGCGTGTTGTTCACGATGCCCTGGATGACGCCGCCAGCTTCCATGACCTGGACGTTGCCTTCGTGGATGCGGCTCACAGAGTCTTCGATCAGGAGCTTGATCTCCTTGGCCGCTGTTGACGCGCGCTGCGCGAGCGAACGCACCTCGGCCGCCACCACGGCAAAGCCACGGCCATGTTCCCCGGCACGCGCAGCTTCGACAGCGGCGTTCAGCGCCAGGATATTGGTCTGGAAGGCGATGCCGTCGATTACGGAGATGATCTCGACAATGCGCTTCGAGCTTTCCATGATCGTGCTCATCGTCTTGACCACGCGGTCAGCCGCTTCGCCGCCATTCTTCGCGGCGTTCGAAGCATGCGTCGAGAGCTGGTAGGCTTGCTCCGCGTTGGCGGCATTCAGTTGAACCGTCGCAGTCAGTTGCTCCATTGTCGACGCTGTCGACTCGAGCGCGCCCGATTGGGTGGTCGTACTCTGCAGCAAAGCATTGCTGTCGGCCGAGATGAAGCTCGATGTTGTCGCGACGGCAGCCGTGCCGGAGCGAACGCGCAAAACGATCTGGAAGAGCGTGTCGGCAATTCCCTGCAGTTCGGCACTGAGCGCTGAGAGACTGCCTTTTTCTGCCTCCCAACGAATGTCCCGCAAGTTACCCGACGCAATGTCTTTGGCGATGGCAACCAACCGATCTACCGGTGTCACAAAGCGGCTCGCGATCCACCACGCGTAGCCGATCACCAGCACTGCCTGGACGATCGCGATGACCGTCACATACGACCCAGCCTGCGGCGCCCGACTTGCCGTCGCGGCGACCAGTCCGGCTGTCAATGCAACCTGGGTTGCCGCTCCCACGACGATCTTGGTCTTGGCCGCGGCACTGCTTGAATCCTTCATGCTGTCACTCCAATCGAGAATGGTGTTTGATCGAGATCGTCCAGGTATATGTGCTTCATGGCTTCGCTCGGCTCGCTACGAGATGGGAATTCGATGAGATCCCTTCGCGCCAGCGCAAGCCCGGCGTGTTTGCATCCGAGCGCACAGCTTGGCCAATGACATTTCGATGGTGCTGGGGTGAGCGCCACGTACATCTGCATGCGAGGCGCGCGAACCATTCCATGCGGATGAAACGGCTGCTTATCTTTTGCGCTTGTCATCTCGGCGCGCGCCTCGGGATTCATCGGCATTCCCGCGCAAGCCGATCGCCGCTTTGTCGATCGATACCGGTTCACTCGAGGCGCAAGCGAGCGGGAAGAGTATGCGGGGCGGATGGGCTTTACATCGATACCCCTGGGGCAGGGCAGGGCGAACCACTACGTTGCCCCTCTCTCGCGGACAGCGCATCGGCTGGCGTCATCATTGGGTCGCGAGGACAGGCTCATCGCATGCCCTCGGTCGCATGCGCCGATCTTTGGCGGTATTGTCCGGGCGGCAAGCCGAACCATCGGCGGCACGCGCGAAAGAAGTTGCTTTGATCCACGAAGCCCAGCAAGTCGGCAACTTCTGCCAGGCTGTGCCGTTGGTCGGCGAGGTGCTTATGGGCCAACTCTCGGCGTGCTTCATCGAGTAGCTGTTGAAACGACGTGCGCTCTGCCTGCAGGCGTCTTTGCAGCGTGCGGTCGGTCAGGGCAAGGCCAGCCGCGATGTCTTCACGGCGCGGCTCGCCCAGGTGCAGCCGGCGTTGAATTTCGCTGGTGACCCGGCTGCGCACGCTAAGGGCGCCCAGGTCAGCGCAGCGCTCTTGCATGAGGCGCCCATGCACGTCCAGCAAGGATGGGTTGTGCGAGGGGAGGGCTCTGTCCAGGTCCTGTTGCGCCAGCAGCAGTCTGGTGCGGTGCTGTCCGAAGCGCAGCGGACAGCCAAACGCGCGCTGATACGGAGCGATGTTGGCTGGGTCACCTGCCACGAACTCCGCGCACAGTGGGTGGATGGTTTGGCGTGTCAACCACTCGCACCAGGCAAGGATCGACAGCAGTCCGTATTCCTGCCGCTGGCGCGGAACCCGCAGCGTGTTGCCGACGTGCCCGAGCACCAGCCAGCAGTGCCGCCCCTCCGGCGCAAGTTCGAATGTGGCGGCGTTGGAAATCACCGCCATGTATTGGGCCAACGTCTGCAGGCTTGTGCGCAGATCGGAGCTGGCGAGCATCGCATAGCCCACCACATCGAGGTCGACATGCCTGGCCGCCAGTTGCCGGTCCAGACCCAGCACGGGATTGCCCGAGCACTCCACGGCCACATCCCATAGACGCGTGATCTGGTCAGCACCGAATCGTGCGTCGGGCCTGCCGAGCAGGTCCTTATCAATGCCGACATCCGCGAGTAGGCGCGAAACGTCCAGTCCTTCGGACGCAAACATGTTGGTCACGCCCTTGAGCCAGGCGGACGAGCTGCCCCGGGTCACGGTCAGGGTTGGCATGTTCAAGTCATTCAATTGGCTGGGTTGGGATAGTGGTACGCCCGCGTTTGATTCCTAGACTGGCGCACGATCACGATGAAATCGTGCGGGGTATTTCAAGAGAATTTGCTCGGCTGGACAAGTCGAGACTTACCCGGAAGAAACGAAGGCGGCGAACGCACACTGCGGCGGCCAAGAGATAGAGGCGAAGGCATGCATCCTGTAACGACCAACTCTTCACGCAAGAGCCGCGCAGTCTGGACGCTTGTGCGCGCCGTTGCTGCAACCCTGATCGGGTGCCTTGGCGCTTGTGGAGGCGGAGGGAGTGATGGCGCACAGACAGCAACACCGCTCGCGGTGACGGTGCCGTTTCCCCCCGCGCCCGATAACGATCCGTTTTACCAACAGCCCAACCCGATGCCCAACGTACCACCAGGCACGATCCTCAAGTCGCGCTCCGTGACGTTTGCGCCCGTGGCGGGTACCCCGTTGCCGAACGCTGCGTGGCAATTGCAGTTCATGTCGAGCGATACGGACGGACGTCCGATTGCGGCAGTAGCCACGGTGGTCAAGCCGCAATCCCCAGCGCCAGGCGTCGCTCCGCTGGTTGCGTACCAGTATGCGGAGGATGCGCTTGGCAATCAGTGCGCGCCGTCGCATACAACGACAGGCTTCACCGGCGACCGTAATAGCCAGGCAGAGAGCTCACTTCCGCTCGTAGGCTTGAACACGATGGGCTGGACGCTGGTCTATCCGGACCACGAGGGACCCAGCTCGTCGTATGCGGCCGGCCGGCTCGCCGGGCAGATTACGCTCGACAGCATCCGTGCGGCTGAACAATTTGCTCCGCTCGGACTCGATGTGCACACGCCGGTTGGGATGTGGGGCTACTCGGGCGGCGCCATTGCAACTTCCTGGGCAGCGTCCTTGCAGCCCCGCTATGCGCCAGAGCTGAATATCGTTGGCGCTGCCTCGGGCGGGACGCCCGCAGATGTCCTCGGCGTCCTGCGCAATGTCGATACCAACCCGGCCATCAACGCTGCCTTCTTTTCACTCATCTTGTCCGCAGCTGAAGGCGTCAATCGTGCCTATCCACAGTTCCTGACGCCAGTACTCAACGCGAGAGGCCAGAGTGCGTTCACTTCACTGGCCAACGGTTGTGTGGGGGACACGTCGGACGGCTCGCTTGCTCCGACGGGCCATTTTGCTGATTACACGACTATCCCCGATCCGCTCAATAACCCCACGGTGACCGCTGTCGGTCCGCTGATCTCGCTACCGAGTTCTGGTGAGACCCCGACAATCAATATGTTTGTCTATCACTCGCAGACCGACGAGCTGATCCCGATTGCGGGTGCGGATGCGATGGTCAGCAATTGGTGCGCAGCGGGTGCACACGTCAACTACTATCGTGATCCGGTCGGTGGCGATCACATCAGCTATCTGGTAGCCGGCGCACCAAGCGCATTGCAGTATTTGTCCAGCCGCTTTGCGGGAGGCGCACCAACGGTTCCCGCCGGCACGCAGACATGCAACTAGGTCCTTGAAGCAGTAGCCTGAGGAACGGTAGGTGAGATGGAGGGGGAGACAATTGAGTGCCGCCCTGGCCGCCCCCTCACGTTCGGATGATGTTTCTCCGAAGGGTCGATGAAGCGTGAGCCATGCGTCGGCGCGATCGTGCGGCGCATGCCACGGCGGACGATGTCGTGCAGTCAATCCGTTTGGCGTGTTGGCCAGTGGGTTTGTCAGCGTCATCGCGGCGGTCCGGTGATTCCACTGTCCCCTGGGTCTTCATGCA
>JAGWNU010000105.1 GCA_028871175.1 Burkholderiaceae bacterium
CTCGACGCTGCAGCGACCGCACCGACCACCACGCCGTTCTCGCCCACCAACTCGGCCACGTTCAACCATTCCGTGTCGGAACAGGTGTATGACGGCACGGGAACGGCGCACATGCTCACCAACTACTACGTGCGTACCGCGACCGGCTGGAATGTGTACTCGCAGGTGGATGGCAACAACCCCACCGGCGGCAACCCGGTGACGACGCTCACGTTCAACAGCAACGGCCAGTTGACCTCGACGCCCAGCAAGATCGCCGTGTCGTTTGCCGGCATGAGCATCGCCAGCATGGACTTCACGGGCACCACGCAGTACGGCGGCGGCTACAACGACACCGCGCCCGGCGTCACGCAGGACGGCTACGCCACGGGCCGCCTGGCCAGCTACTCGGTTGGCACCGACGGCATCATCACGGCGCGCTACTCCAACGGCCGTACCGCCACGCTGGGCCAGATCGCCATGGCCAACTTCAAGGCGCCGGAAGGCCTGCAGAACATCGGCGGCAACCAGTGGGTCGAGACGTCCAACTCGGGCGCCCCCAACCTCGGGACGCCGGGCATGGGCTCGTTTGGTCTGCTGCAGTCCTCCGCGGTGGAGCAATCCAACGTGGATCTGAGCCAGGAACTGGTGAACATGATCATCGCGCAGCGCTCGTACCAGGCCAACGCACAGACCATCAAGACGCAGGACACCATCCTGCAGACCTTGGTGACCATGTAATCGTCTGACCGCCCACCAAGGAGCCTTGCATGGATCGCTCGATCTACGTATCGATGACTGGCGTGAAGCACCTGTTCGACCAACAGGCGGCCAGCGCAAACAACCTTGCCAACGCCAGCACCACCGGCTTCAAGGCGCAGATCGATGCGTTCCATACGGTGGGCGTGCAGGGCGACGGTTCGCCCACGCGCAGCTTCGTGATGGCCTCGGCCATCGGCACGGACGTGACGCCCGGCCCGATCGAGACCACCGGTCGTGCGCTGGATGTGGCCATCGACGGGCAAGGCTACTTTGCCGTACAAGCCCCCGATGGCACCGAGGCCTATACGCGTGCGGGTACGTTCCAGCTGAACCCGGACGGCACCATCGTGACGCTGTCTGGCCAGCCGGTGATGGGCGATGGTGGTCCGATCACCCTGCCGCCCAACACGACGGTGCAGTTCGCCAAGGACGGCACGGTCAATGCGATCAGTGCCGACAACGTCACGCCGCCTGTGTCTCTCGGTCGGCTGAAGCTGGTCAGCATCGATCCTTCCAACCTTGACCGCGGCACCGACGGCCTGTTCCGCCAGCGCGACGGACAGGATGCCGACGTGAACGAAAACGTACGCATCACGCCCGGGGCACTGGAAGGCAGCAACGTGAACCTCACCGACTCGCTCGTCAACATGATCGAGATTTCGCGCCAGCTCGAGATGCAGATGAAATCGCTGCAGACGAGCGACACGAATGCCCAGTCGGCCAATGAACTGCTGCGCCACGCCTGACGGCGGGCCTGATTTGAATCAACCAAGGACTCGAACATGATTCGCTCCCTGTGGATTTCTAAGACCGGGATGGACGCCCAGCAATCGCAGCTGGATGTCATCTCGAACAACCTGGCGAACGTCAACACGACCGGCTTCAAGCGCTCGCGCGCCGTGTTCGAAGACTTGCTGTATCAGAACGTGCGCGAGCCGGGTGCGCAGTCGTCGCAGCAGACGACGCTGCCCTCGGGCATGCAGATCGGTACCGGCGTGCGCATCGTGGCCACCGAGCGCCTGCACACCCAGGGCAACCTGCAGCAGACCGGCAATGCGACCGACGTGGCCATCAACGGCAACGGATTCTTCCAGGTGCAGATGCCTGACGGCACGCTGGCCTACACGCGTGACGGCAGCTTCCAGGTCAACGCCCAGGGTCAGCTGGTGACGTCCAGCGGCTACCCGATCCAACCGGCCATCACCGTGCCGCAGAACGCCACGAGCTTCTCGGTCGGCAAGGACGGTGTGGTGACGGTGACCACGCCGGGCTCGGTCAATAACACGCAGGTGGGCACGTTCCAGCTGGCCAACTTCATCAACCCGGCCGGCCTGCGCAGCATGGGCGAGAACCTGTATGCCGAGACCGAAGCGTCCGGCACGGCCAACCTGGCCAACCCGGGATCGAACGGCGTGGGCGTGCTCAACCAGAACTACGTGGAAACCTCCAACGTGAACGTGGTGGAAGAAATGGTCAACATGATCCAGACGCAGCGCGCGTACGAGATCAACAGCAAGTCGGTGCAGACCTCCGACCAGATGCTGGAGAAGCTGTCGCAGCTCTAAGCTGGGCGGCGTTGTTTTCAAGGAAGTTCTGCGATGCATACCCCCCCGGTTTACTCGCCCACGCACAGCGGCCGCGCTGTGTCCCCGTTGCGGATGGTTCGACTCGCCGTGCTCGGCACGGCCGCCTTGCTGGCCACGGCGTGCGGCATGCTGCCACCGCCGGCGCCGATCGTGCAGGGCCCGACCACTGCGCGCCCGCCGATGCCGGTGATGGCGCCGCGCCAGAACGGGGCGATCTACCAGGAGGTGGCGTCGGGCAGCGGAGGCTTCCGGGGCATGTTCGAAGACCGCCGTGCACACATGGTCGGCGACACCATCACCATCGTCATCACCGAGAACACGGCGGCCAGCAAGCAGACCTCCGGCAGCGTCAACCGCACCGGCAGCATGAGCGCTTCGGTGCCGACCTTCGCCGGCATGAACGCGGGCGTGCTTTCGCTGCTCGGTGTGTCGGCAAGCGACGCCAACAAGTTCGACAGCAAGGGCGCCAATGGCGCGCAGAACAACTTCACCGCCACGATCACCGTGACGGTCGTGGAGGTCCTCTCCAACGGCAACCTGGTGGTGAGCGGCGAAAAGCAGATGGCCGTGGGCCAGGGCACCGAGTCGATCAAATTCTCGGGCGTGGTCAACCCCACCACCGTCAACAACCAGAACACCGTGCTGTCCACCCAGGTGGCGGACGCACGCATGGAATATCGCGGCACGGGCTATGTGGCCGAGTCGCAGCAGATGGGCTGGCTGTCGCGGTTCTTCCTGACCGTGTCGCCGTTCTGAGGAAGCTGCCATGAATTTGCATCGCATCATCGGCGCGGCCCTGGTGGCACTGAGCGCGATTTCGGCGGTTGTTCCGACCACGGCACACGCTGACCGCATCAAGGATCTGACCACCGTTGCCGGCGTACGCGACAACGCGCTGATCGGCTACGGCCTCGTCGTCGGCCTGGACGGCAGCGGCGACCAGACCACGCAAACGCCGTTCACGATCCAGAGCTTCAACAACATGCTCACGCAGTTCGGCATCAACGTGCCGGCCGGGGCGAGCATCCAGCTCAAGAACACGGCTGCCGTGGTGGTGACGGCCACGCTGCCGGCGTTCGTACGGCCTGGCCAGACGATTGACGTGACGGTATCTTCCATCGGTAACGCCAAGAGCCTGCGCGGCGGCACGCTGCTGCTCACGCCGCTCAAGGGTGTGGACGGTCAGCTCTACGCGCTGGCACAGGGCAATGTCGTGATTGGCGGCGCAGGCGCGGCAGCCAATGGCAGCAAGGTACAGATCAATCAGCTCGGCGCTGGCCGCATCGCCAACGGGGCAACGGTGGAACGTGCCGTGCAGGCCTCGGTGGGTGAGGCCGGCAGCATTCAGCTCGACACTGGCACGACCGATTTCGGCACGGTGCAGAACATCGTCAACGCGATCAACAAGCAGTTTGGCATGGACACCGCGCAGGCCGCCGACGGCCGCACGATCAACGTGCGCGCACCGGCGCTCGCCTCCGACCGCGTCGGGTTTGTTGCCAAGCTGCAGAACATCGAAGTCACGCCAGCGCTGGCTGCGGCACGCGTGGTGGTGAACGCTCGCACCGGCTCGGTCGTGATGAACCAGCTCGTCAAGCTTGAACCCTGCGCGGTGGCCCATGGCAATCTCTCGGTCACCATCAGCACCGAACCGGTCGTGAGCCAGCCTGCGCCGTTCTCGCAAGGCCAGACCGTGGCCGCGGCACGCTCGAACATCGAGGTCAAGCAACAGGGAGGGAGCCTCATCAACGTGAAGGGCGGTACCAACCTGGCAGATGTGGTCAAGGCCATCAATGCGATCGGCGCCAACCCGCAAGACCTCATCTCGATCCTGCAGGCGATGAAGGCGGCCAACGCGCTGCGCGCCGACCTGGAAATCATCTGACGCGGGGGAGGCCAAGATGAACCCGACCGACCTCACCGGCCGTCTGGCGCTCGATTCCAAGGGTTTCGAGTCGCTCAAGCAGGCGGCGCGTACGGACCCGACCGGCGCAGCCAAAACCGTCGCCAAGCAGTTCGACGCGATCTTCGTGAACATGATGCTCAAGCAGATGCGCGATGCGTCGCCGCAGACTGGGCTGCTCGATTCGTCTTCGAGCAAGATGTACACGTCGATGCTTGACCAGCAGCTCTCGCAGACCATGGCCGCGCGCGGCGTGGGCGTGGCGGATCAACTGCTGAAGCAGATGCTGCGCCAGGCCAACCGAGTGAACCCGGATGCCGGCGGGCCGGTGAATACAGCCCTGTCGGGCACGACGGCAACGAATACCGCACTGCCCGGCGCGGGCGGCTCTGCCACCGACGCGGCCAAGGCGATCGCGCGCTCGTCGCTCAACAGCATGGCGGCATCTGCCGCCTCCGGCGTGGAAGACGATGGCTCGGGGATCAGCACCGTGCCGCGACCTGGCCTGGAAGCGCGCGTGCAGCGCGCGTTGGCAGCCCTGCGCAAGCAGGCTGAAGCCGAAAGCAACACCGCCAGCGCACCGCCCGACGTGGATCTGTCCACCGTGGCATCCGAGCCGCGCGGCGAACGCATGACGAGCTTCTACAACAAGCTGATCGGCCACGCCACGCAGGCGGCGCAGGAAACGGGGATTCCGGCCAACTTCATGATCGGCCACGCCGCGCTGGAGAGCGGCTGGGGGCGCCGCGAGATCCATGCCAAGGACGGCAGCAACACGCACAACCTGTTCGGCATCAAGGCTGGTGGATCATGGACGGGCAAGACGGCCGAGGTGACCACCACCGAATACATCGGCGGCGTCGCGCACAAGGTCAAGGAGAAGTTCCGTGCGTACGGCTCGTATGCGGAAGCCTTCAAGGACTACGCGAACCTGCTGGCCAACAACCCGCGCTACAGCCATGTCGTGGCGGCGGGCAACGGCAACGACGCGGCTTCATTCGCCAAGGGCCTGCAGCGGGCGGGCTATGCGACCGATCCGAATTACGCCAACAAGATCATGGCGGTGCTCAGACAGATCGTTTGAAGTTGATTCTTGATCACATTTAATTGCGTCGGCCGACTCAAGTTTGTCCTGAGCCGGCCGATCTTGTTTCTAGGGCCCATCCCGGCGGTATCGTGCCGCCCGCACAGAGACAACCATGAGCAGCTCCCTCCTGAACATTGGCGCGACCGGCCTGCGGGTTGCCGATATCAACTTGCAGGTGACCGGCAACAACATTGCCAACGCGAATACTCCAGGCTATTCGCGGCAGGAAGCCGTGCAGACGGAGAATATTCCGCTATACGCGGGCGTTGGCTATCTGGGCCAGGGTGCCAATGTCACGACCGTCAAGCGCATCTACGATCAGTTTCTGACCGCGCAGGTGCAGAACGGCCAGGCCGCCACGAGCGCGGCTGACCAGCTCAATAGCCTGCTTTCGGGGTTGAGCAAATACGTGTCGGACTCCAACAGTGGCCTCAGTTCGGCGCTCACCAGTTTTTTCAATGGCGCCGATGGGCTGGCCTCCAACCCATCCAGCACGACTGCGCGTCAGGTGTTTCTGAACGGGGCATCCGGTCTGCAGAGCCGCTTCAATTCCATCGCCGGGCAGCTGAATGCGTTGTCCGGGCAGGTGAATACGCAGGTGCAGACGCAGATCAGCTCCGTCAACGGCACCGCCCAGCAGATCGCCGCCCTGAATGACCAGATTGCCAAGGCTGAGGCCTCCACCGGTCAGCCTGCCAACGATCTGCGTGACCAGCGCGATCAGCTTGTCCAGACGCTGAACCAGTCGATCAAGGCGAGCGTGGTGCAGACCGGCGACGGGCAATACAACATCTACGTCGGCAACGGCCAGGCGTTGGTGCAGGGCAACCAGAGTTATCAGCTGACGGCAGTGCCGTCGGAGTACGACCCGACGCAACTGTCGGTGGGCTACAAGAGTCCGGCCGGTACGGTCACCATCGATGACAGCCAACTGGGCGGTGGCGCGCTGGGCGGGCTGATGGATTTCCGCCGCAACACGCTCATTCCGGCGCAAAACAGCCTCGGCCGTCTCGCCGCAGCCGTGTCGGCCGACGTAAACACGCAGAACAAGCTGGGCATGGATGCCAACGGAAACCTGGGTACCGATCTGTTCTCGGTGGCCGGGCCCAGCGTTGCAGCCAGCAGCAACAACACCGGCAGCGCCACCCTCACGGCCAGCATCACCAACGCCAACGCGGGCCAGGGTTACGACTACCAGGTCAAGTACCAGGGCGGCGCCTACACCATCTCGCACTATCCGGACGGCTCTGCGTCTCAGACCGTGACGAGCTGGCCGACCACCATCGACGGCGTCACGCTCAACCTGTCGGGCACGATGAACAGCGGCGACTCCTTCCTCGTGCGTCCGACTGCCGACGCCGCCGCCACGATGCAGACGCTGACCACCGATTATCACGACGTGGCGGCCGCCACGCCGGTGGTGCTCACCCAGGGCAGCAACAACACGGGTAGCGCAGCAGTGTCGTCCCTCAGCGTGAACAGCGCGTACGCCAGCTTGCCGCTCACCTCGCCGATCAGCCTGACCTACAGCTCTGCCGTGGGCGGGTCACTCTCGGGCTTTCCGAGCACCGTGACGGTGACTGCCAACGGCACGTCCACCACCTACACCGGCGGCACCGCACCTTACACGCAGGGCGCGACGTACGTTTTCAACGGCGTGCAGATGACGCTCTCGGGCACGCCCGGCAACGGCGATACCTTCACCATCTCGGCCAATACGGCCAACAGTACCGACAACGGCAACGCCAGTGCGCTTGCCAGTCTGCGCAACGCCACGCTGCTCGACGGTGGCACCGCCTCCATCGGTACGGCCTGGAACAGTCTGGTCACGCAGGTGGGTGTGCAGGCCAACACGGCCGGTACCAATCTGACGTCGCAGAAGGCGCTGCTGGCAAGCTCGACGTCGCAGCAGCAATCCGTCTCGGGCGTCAATCTGGATGATGAAGCGATGAACCTGATGAAGTACCAGCAGGCCTATCAGGCAGCGGCCAAGGTCATGCAGACGGCCAATTCGCTGTTCGATTCGCTGCTGTCGATCGCCAACGGCTGATCGCGCCACTGAAGAATCACGCCAGACTGCCGATTACACGCTCTATAGCCATCCGCCCGGATCGATCATGCGAGTCAGTACCGCCCAGTTCTTTGCGCTGTCCAGCGCCTCAATGCAGAACACGCAATCGAACCTGCTGACGTTGCAGCAGCAGCTCGCGAGCGGCATTGCGCTCAATAGCGCGGGTGACAACCCGAGCGCGTTTGGCCAGATGGCGCAACTGCAGCAGACGCAGGACGCCAATGACCAATACCAGGTCAACCGTGACGCAACGGACGCACGGCTGACGAACGTCTCGTCGGCGTTGACCAACCTGGTGACGACGCTGCAGCAGGGCAAGCAGTCGATGGTGGGGGCCAACACTTCGCTGATGACGGATTCGCAACGCATCGGCGTGCTGGCGCAGGTCAAGCAGCAGTATCAGCAATTGCTGTCGATCGCCAACCAGCGTGATCCGTCGGGCGTGGCGTTGTTCGGCGGTGCCAACGGCACGACCGATCCGTTTGTCAGCTCGGGCGGCTCGGTCCAGTATGTCGGCACCGGCCAGCCTCCCACGGTGCAGGTCTCGCAGAACATCTCGATGCCGAATTCGGTCGCGGGCGATTCCGTGTTCGTGCGCATACCGAATACCGACCCTGCCAATCCGTCGGCCAATCAGAGCATCTTCAAGACATACGAAAACCTGATCACGGCGCTCTCGACCCCGATCAACGCCGCCACCCAGGCCACTGACGTTGCCAGCCTGCAGAAGGCCGTGCAGACGGCGCAGGGCAATCTGGACAATGCCTATCAGGTCGCACTGCAGGCGCAGGTGACGGTGGGCACGCAGCAGGCGCAGATCACCACGCTCAACAGCAGCGGCTCGAACTACGGCGAGCAGTTGAAGGAGCAGATCTCCAAGCTGCAGTCGGTGGATTACACGAGCGCCATCTCGCAGTTCTCGCAGCAGCAGGTGTCGCTGCAGGCTGCGCAGAAGACGTTTACCGCCATGCAGGGCATGTCGCTGTTCCAGTACATCAACCCCTGACCTGACGAGGCGGTGACAGGGCGCGGCGCATAATGTCGGCTCCACTACCGCCTGGACTGGTCATGCCCATCCAATACCTCCGACGCCTGACGGGCACCGAGCGCACCGACGACGCCAACCGGCGCCTCGGGCAGTCGCTCGCCTTCGTGGCCGGTGCCGCCAATGCGGGTGGTTTTCTCGCGGTCAAGCAGTACACGTCCCACATGTCCGGTATCGTTTCGGCGATGGCGGACGATCTCGTTCTGGGCAACGCGGTCCTCGTGCTGGCGGGTTTTGCCTCGCTGCTGGCGTTCGTGTGCGGCGCAGCCTGCACGGCCGTCATGGTCAACTGGGGACGCCGCCGCAGCACGCACAGCGAATTCGCATTGCCGCTGATGCTCGAGGCCGGGCTGTTGCTGCTCTTCGGTCTGATGGGCACGTCGCTCGGGCAATACCGCGTGGTGTTCGTACCGGCCACGGTGGCATTGCTGTGTTTCATGATGGGCCTGCAGAACGCGATCATCACGAAAATCTCGAAGGCTGAGATCCGGACCACGCACGTGACGGGGCTGGCCACCGACATCGGGATCGAGATCGGCAAGGCGCTGTACTGGAATCAAGGCCACCGCAATCTGCCCGCCGTGGTCGCCAACCGGCCCAAGCTGCGGCTGCTGGCCTCGTTGCTGGCGATGTTCTTCGTGGGCGGGGTGACGGGCGCGCTGGGATTCAAGCACCTGGGTTATGCCGCCACCATTCCGCTGGCGTCGATCCTGATGCTGCTGGCCGTGGTGCCGGTGGTGGATGACTTGCTGGCACGCCGTCGGTAAGCGCGCCCAGGCCGCGACCGGCCAGGCGAGCGTTGCGGGTCGGCCTGTCAGGCCATTTCCATCCGGCAGACTTCGTGCAGCGTATTGAGACGCCGCACCGGGTCGGCGACGAACGGATTGGTCTCGTCCCAGGCATAGCCGGCCAGGATCGCGCTGATCATGCGGCGGATGCCAGGCGAGTGGCGCGGGTGGAAGATGATGTCCTGCAGTTCGCCCGTGTACCAGCGCTCGACGAAGGCACGGAATGTGTCGACACCCTTGCGCAGCGGGCGGTCATAGTCGGCAAGCCAATCCACGGCCTCGCCATCGAGCTGGCGCACGAGGGTACGCGCAGCCAGTTCCGCCGAGCGCAGCGCAATCGTCACGCCCGAGGAAAACACCGGATCGAGAAACTCCCCCGCATTGCCCAGCAGCGCATAGCCAGGGCCATACAGGCGCTCGACGTTGGCCGAGTAGCCGCCAATCTGCCGCACCGGCATCAGGAATGGCGCATCGCCGATCAGTGCGCCGATATTCGGCTCGGCCTGGATGAGGCGACGCAACGTCGCTTCACGCTCGGCTTCCGGCACATCGAGGAAGCTGGCTTCGGCCACGCAGCCGATAGACGAGCGGCCGTTGGCCAGCGGGATCATCCAGTACCAGACATCGCGACGATCGGGGTGCACGGCAATGCAGATCTTGTCGCGGTCGGTGCTGCCGGCGGGCAGGGCGTCGCGCACGTGCGAGAACAGCGCGGCGCGCGTCGGCATGCCGGTCGGGGCTTCCAGGTTCAGCAAGCGCGGCAGCACCCGGCCGAAGCCGCTGGCATCCAGCACGAAGCGGGCGTGGACGGCATAGGCCTGACTTGCCTCGTCCTCCACTTCCAGCACGGGGGCATCACCCGTGTGCATGGCACGCACGGTATGGCCGAAGCGTACCTCCGCACCTTGTTGCACAGCACAGTCGATCAGGACCTGGTCGAACGTCGCGCGCTCGACCTGGTATGTCGTACCCCAGCCCGCCGAATGTTTATCGCGAAAATCAAACGCAGCGCTTTTGTCATGATGGACAAAATACGCGCCGTTCTTGTATTGGAATCCGGCTTCCACCACCGCCTGCAGCATTCCTGCCTGTTCCAGATACGCCATGCTTTGCGGCAGCAGGCTCTCGCCGATCGAGAACCGTGGAAAATGCTGACGTTCGAGCACCAGCACATTGCGCCCCGCCTTTCGCAGCAGGGCCGCCGCCACCGCACCCGAAGGGCCCGCCCCGATGATGGCGACGTCGATGTGCTCGTGTTTCTCGATGTTGGAAATATCTGGACGCATTGATGATTTGTGAATGGATTGTGTTGGGTGGCGTGCCGGGATAAAACGCGATGCTACGTCGTTCAATGGGCTTTGAAAACCGTTGTTCATTGTCGGTACAATGCGCCGGCCTTACATGCTTCGCCGATTTTCACCACGTCATTTTTCGATTATGGAAACTACGTCTACGCCTGCACATGTTGGTTCATTTATTCCGGAAACCGCATTTGGCGTCTGGTTTCTGCGCACGCACACGTGGGAGCATCATGTATTGCGTGTGGCCATCAACGACCTCAGGCGTTTGATCACAACCCCGCTGCCCGCCGCACCCGTCATGGTGGACGTGGGTTGTGGGCAGGGCATCTCATTCCGCCTGCTGGAGCAAGCGTTTGCTCCGCAGCGCATCGTCGGTGTGGACTGTCACGCGCCATCCCTCGACGCGGCGCGTGAAGCCGCCCGCGCCATCGGTACACCAGTGGACATCCTGCAGGGCGATTGTGCGGCACTGCCGCTGCCGGATGCGTGCGCCGACATCGTGTTTTGCCATCAGACGTTTCATCATCTGGTCGAGCAGGAGCGCGCGCTGGCTGAGTTTCACCGCGTATTGAAACCGGGCGGCTTGCTGCTGTTTGCCGAATCCACGGATGCGTATATCAAATCCTGGGTGATCCGCTTGCTGTTCCGGCATCCGATGCATGTGCAGAAAAGCGCAGACGGTTATCTGCAGATGCTGCGCACGGGCGGCTTTCATTTCGAGCCGCGTCATGTTTCGCTGCCGTATCTCTGGTGGAGCCGGGCAGCCGACTTTGGTTTGTTCGAGCGTCTGGGCCTGCATCGTCCCAAGCCTGGCAAGCGGCGCGAGACGCTGGTCAACGTCGCCGCTGTCAAACCTCTTGCCTGACGCCTGCCGGCCCGTCGGGCTGGCAGGCAGCGCAACCATGCGGCTCACTTCTTGAGCGTCACGACCTCGCCCTTGAGCGCCACACCAGACATGATGGCGCCCGATCCGCATGTGAAATCAGTCGCGCTGGAAGTCAGATTGTTCTTGTAGTTGCTCTTGATATTGATGACGGCATTGCCGCCCATCTCGCGAGCGCGCTCCTGCAAGGTGAGCACCGCTGACAGAAACACGTGCTGGCATGCAGCTTCGTCACTCCGGCCGACGCCGTTGGTCTTTTTGTTGGTGGCGATTTCCCCCATCGATTTCACGACCGCAGCGTGCTGCTGACCGTCAAAGACCAGCGCGATGTCGCTGCCGACCTTGTCTGCGCCTTCGCTTTTGAGCGCGGCATCAATGGGATACGTGCGGACATCGTTACGGGCGAAGGCGGTGCTCATCGTGGCCGCGCACAGGACAGCAAGCATCAGGTGACGTTTCATTCAAGACTCCTTGGTGGGTGGATATCGAGGGTTGGGGAAGGGTGCTGCGACGACGGGTTACTTGGCCGGATCGACGGTGACAAGCTCGCCGCGCACGCGCAGCGCGGCCGACACGCTGCTGACGCCACAGGTGTAGTTCGTCTCGTCATTGCTTTCGTTCGAATGGAAGCTCGTCTTGATGTTGATGACGGCATTGGCGCCACGGTCGTGTGCGGTGTTCGCAAGCTGGCGCAGGGCGTCGGCCAATGTGGCATTGCAGATCTCCACCTGCGTGGCCGTCTTGCGCGGCGGATGCGCCGATTTGGTGACTTCGCCCAGGGTGGACAACACCGCCGGGTGCGCCTGGTTACCGAAATAGAGTGCCACGCCGGGTGCGAACGGCTGCGATTGCAGCACGGGCTGGATGGGGTAGGTCACAACCTCGGTGCGCGCATGCGCCGCCGGGGTGAGCATGGCGAGCGTACTGGCGGCCAGTAGCAGTCGGTTTTTCATCGAGAGCATTCCTGTACTTGTTGTTGTTGCGTGAAGGATTCGCCGTTGGCGGCGTCGAACATCAGTCCGGCGCAACTGCCGCCGAACCCGAAGGAAATGGACAGCGCCCGTTCGATGCGCGCGCTGCGCGTCTGCCGTACCAGCGGCATATCGCCCACCGCCGGGTCGGCGGCTTCGATGCTCGTCGAACCCGCGATGAAGCCGTCGCGCATCATCAGCAGCGTATAGATGGCTTCGTGCACGCCTGCTGCGCCGGGCGGATGGCCGGTCAACCCCTTGGTCGACGAGAACGGCGGCACCTTGGCGCCGAACACCGCCCGCAGGGCAAGAAGCTCTTCCACGTCGCCGGCGGGCGTCGATGGGGCGTGCGTATTGATGTAGTCCAGCGGCATATGCGCCTCGCCGAGGGTGTCCCGGATGGCGCGGGCGATGCCTTGCGCGCGGGGCGACACCATGGAGCCGGCATCGGTGCTCTGGCCGAAGCCGGTGAGTTCGGCGTAGATGCGGGCGCCCCGCGCGCGCGCATGCGCCA
>JAGWNU010000335.1 GCA_028871175.1 Burkholderiaceae bacterium
GACGGAAAGAACACTCGGCCGGTTATACGGATTGCCCCGTCCGGGGGCAAATACCTGCAAAACCGAAGTTCGGTATATTAGCAGGCTTACCTTTTTGACCCCTCCCGCCGATTGCCGCAGGCGGTTCGCAGCCCGACGCCGCATTCAGCCGCATTCAGCCGCACATGGACGAAATCAAGATTCGTGGGGCCCGTACCCACAACCTGAAGAACATCAACCTCGATCTGCCGCGCAACCAGCTGATCGTGATCACCGGGCTTTCGGGGTCGGGCAAATCGTCGCTCGCGTTCGATACGCTGTATGCGGAGGGGCAGCGGCGCTATGTGGAATCGCTGTCGGCGTATGCCCGGCAGTTCCTGCAACTGATGGAAAAGCCGGACGTGGACCTGATCGAAGGGCTGTCGCCGGCCATTTCCATCGAGCAGAAGGCCACCAGCCACAATCCGCGATCCACGGTCGGCACCGTTACCGAGATCCACGACTACCTGCGTCTGCTGTATGCGCGCGCCGGTACGCCCTACTGCCCCGATCACGGCCAGCCGCTCGAGGCGCAAAGCGTGTCGCAAATGGTGGACGCCGTGCTGGCGTTGCCGGCCGAGACCAAGCTGATGATCCTGGCGCCCGTGGTCGTCAACCGCAAAGGGGAGCACGTCGATCTGTTCGAGGCGATGCAGGCACAAGGCTTCGTGCGCTTTCGCGTCCGCTCGGGCGGCGGTACCGCGCACGAGGCAGAGGCCAAGGTCTATGACGTCGACAATCTGCCCAAGCTGAAAAAGAACGACAAGCACTCCATCGACGTGGTAGTCGACCGCGTCAAGGTGAACCCGGAACTCAAGCAGCGTCTGGCCGAATCGTTCGAGACCGCGCTGCGTCTGGCTGACGGCCGCGCCGTGGCCGTGGAGATGGAGACAGGCAAGGAGCACGTCTTCAGTTCGAAGTTCGCCTGCCCGATCTGCTCATATTCGCTGCAGGAGCTGGAGCCGCGGCTGTTCTCGTTCAACAACCCCCTGGGCGCATGCCCGCACTGCGACGGCCTGGGCCAGATCACGTTCTTCGATCCGAAGCGCGTGGTGGCCTTCCCGAACCTGTCGCTGGCCTCGGGCGCGATCAAGGGCTGGGACCGCCGCAACCAGTTCTACTTCCAGATGCTGCAGAGCCTGGCGGCGTTCTATGACGTCGATATCGACGTGCCGTTCGAAGAACTGCCGCAGGAGATCCAGCACATCGTGCTGCACGGTTCGGGCAAGCAGCAGATCCCGTTCACGTACATCAATGAGCGCGGGCGCACGACGGTGCGCGAACACGCATTCGAGGGGATCATCCCCAACCTCGAGCGGCGTTACAAGGAGACCGACTCCATCGCCGTGCGCGAGGAGCTCGCCAAGTACCAGAACAACCAGGCCTGCCCCGAGTGTCACGGCACACGCCTGCGCCGCGAGGCGCGCTTCGTCAAGATTGGCGATGACGACCAGGCGCGCGGCATCTACGAGATCAACGGCTGGCCGCTGCGCGACGCGCTCACGTATTTCCTCACGCTCAACATGCATGGCGCCAAGCGCGAGATCGCAGACAAGATCGTCAAGGAAATCACGGCCAGGCTGAACTTCCTGAACAATGTCGGGCTCGATTACCTGTCGCTCGAGCGCAGCGCCGATACGCTCTCGGGCGGCGAGGCGCAGCGCATCCGGCTGGCCTCGCAGATCGGCTCGGGCCTGACGGGCGTGATGTACGTGCTCGATGAACCGTCCATCGGTCTGCACCAGCGTGACAATGATCGTCTGATCGGTACGCTCAAGCATCTGCGGGACCTCGGCAACTCCGTGCTGGTGGTGGAGCACGACGAAGACATGATCCGCGCGTCGGACTACGTGGTCGACATCGGCCCCGGCGCTGGCGTGCACGGCGGCCAGATCATTGCAGAAGGCACGCCGAGCCAGATCGAGCAGTCGCCCACGTCGCTCACGGGCGAATACCTCTCGGGCAAGCGCCGCATCGAGGTGCCCAAGCAACGCACCGCGCCCGATGACGAGCGCTGGCTGCGCATCCTCAACGCGACGGGCAACAACCTGAAGAACGTCTCGGCCGACATTCCGGTCGGCTTGTTGACGTGCATCACGGGCGTGTCGGGCTCGGGCAAGTCGACGCTGATCAACGACACGCTGTACCACGCGGTGGCGCGCCATCTGTATGGCTCGACGCCCGAGCCGGCCGCGCACGACCGCATCGACGGGCTGGAGCATTTCGACAAGGTCATCAACGTCGACCAGTCGCCTATCGGCCGCACGCCGCGCTCCAACCCGGCCACGTACACGGGGCTGTTCACACCGATCCGCGAGCTGTTTGCCGGTGTGCCGTCGGCCAAGGAACGCGGCTACGACCCGGGCCGCTTCTCGTTCAACGTCAAGGGCGGCCGCTGCGAGGCCTGCCAGGGCGACGGCGTG
>JAGWNU010000336.1 GCA_028871175.1 Burkholderiaceae bacterium
GCGTGTCACATCTATTCGTGTTGCCAGGTCATCGTGCGCACGACCGCCTGGCTTGCCGGGACGGTCATTGCCGTCTGCTGGACCACGCCGTTGTACGACGCGCTGACCCGGTAGCTGCCGCGCGGCAGGCGGACATAGAGCAACGGGCCCTCCGACACAACGGCCAGCGCGACGGCCCCATCTGCGGAGCGGATGTGGGTATCGACATCGGACAGATATTCGCCGCTCTTGCCCGTGAAAGTCAGCCGCACGTTGTACTGCGGCGCGATCTTGCGCATCGCTTCCACATCATCCTGACCGATCCCGCCGGACACATAGGCCACGCTCCCCTGCTTCCGCGCGACCGGGGTGCCGGTACGGGGCCCTTCGTCCAGGCAGCCCATCTCGTGCATGGCCCGCCACGACCGGCGGTCCATCATCGTGCCGCGCGGCATCTCCCGAGGTCGCTGATTCAGGCGGCCTGGAGCGTTCGCCCCCGGGATGTCGTGCATACGCTGCATCAGGGCACGACGCTCCGCGGGGGTCCTGGCATTGCGCAGTTGCGTACAAAAGTCGGCAGTGGCATCGCGCTGCTGATCGGGCGGCGTTGACGGCAAGGGGGACGGCGCCTGCGCCAGTGCCGCGCCCATTGACGCGAGCGACACCGCGACCAGCGCGGCATGCAGTGGGTGACGTATCCGAAGCATCATGGACTCCTAGAAAGATCAGCGCATTCCTCTAGCCACAATGGTCCATTCGCGCAGAAACGCGTTGATGTGGCGCAACTCCCGCCGTGGCCGTCAGGCAGGCAACGCTGCGCTCAAGGGTTCGATCGCGGTGGTTTCGTCCAGGTGGAACAAGGCGTCGAACTGTGCGCCGATGACGGCTTCGAAGTAATGCGAGGCGTACTCGGTTTTCGGCAGATACAGCACACCGATAGCGCGCTCGAGTAACGGTTCATGGAACACGTCGCGCGCCGCAGGCCCGAGGGGCAGGAAGAACCGGTCCAGGCCCGTACTGTGAAACAGAAACTCCCAACTGTCGGGGCGTGCCGGCCGAACCCACTTCTGTTCGGCATCGCCGCCCCACTCGGATGCCGCGCAGACCCGCCCCGTGTACGTCGTGAAACCGACAAGCAGCGCCGCATCGTGCGCCTGCTCCCGCACCAGTTGGCCGAGATTCCATTCACGTCGACTGGCCGATTCCGTGGCACGCGCGTCGCCCAGGTGCGAGTTGTGTGCCCACACCACCACGCGCCCGTTACCGCCGCGGCGCTGCCGATAGGCGGCCAGGCCAAACAGCGTCTGCGCCATGTGCGCGTCACGCAAGTTCCATGTGTTGACGCGGCGGCCGAACGATTCGCGGTAATAGGCCTCCGCATTGACGACCACCATGGCGTTCTGCTCGGCAAAATAATGTGCGTCCATGGCAGCCATGCCATCCTGCTCGATCAATCTGGCCTCGCTGGTACGAAGCCTGCGCAGTTGTTCGACCACTTCCCGTTGCGCAGGCAGTCTTAGCCCTGAAGCGGCCTCATAGCCGTAAGTCATGGGCTCTCGCACATGGTCCAGCGCCGCATAGTGCTCGCGCGCGGCGGCCGCCTGGTCCGGGTCGTTCCTCTCCAGGTACGCGATGACGGCTTCCGCCGAGCGGTACAGGCTGTACAGGTCCAGCCCATAGACGCCGACGCGCTCCGGCGCGGGTAATGGCGCGTTGTAATCACGCAGCCATGTGATGAATTCCAGCACCTCGCGGTTGCGCCACATCCAGGCGGGAAAGCGCTGGAAGTCGGCCAATGCCTCGACAGCGGTGTCGGTGCTCTCTGCCTGCACATAGCGGTTGATGCGCCAGACGTCCGGCCAGTCGCCTTCAATGGCGACCGCGTCAAAGCCACCTTGCCCGATCAACTGCCGCGTAATATCCGCCCGCGTCTGATAGAACTCGCGCGTTCCGTGCGTCGCCTCGCCGAGCAGCACATAGCGCTTGTCGCGCGCCATCTCGAGCAGCCGCTCGTAGTCGGTGGCGCCGCCCGTCAGGCGGCTGGCCGCCTCGCGCACGCCAAGGAAAGGGGTCAGAGGCTGGGACATGGGCGATGGACTCCGATGTGTGCAACCGCGAGCAGAACCAGTCTATGCAACGGTGCCCTGCATGACTTGCGCCATCGCAAGCGGCGTACGCCGTGGCCCGGGCATCCATGCGCTCCACGCGTGCCCGTCGTCTGCGCGGGCGTTGACGCGTATCAACCGCAGACCGCCCCGTTGGCCGAATATGAAACGCACAGGGAACCCGTCTGTGCCGGACGCGAGGTTCCCGCGCTTGCGGAGGCAGTCCATGAAAGCGCGATCGGTCAGGCCGCTGGCAATTGCACTGACGTTCCTGCTGCTGATGTGCAGCGCCGCCTTTTCCCAGCCGAATACGCCTGAGAGCATGCCACCGCAGCCCACGGCGGAGCAGCTCTA
>JAGWNU010000337.1 GCA_028871175.1 Burkholderiaceae bacterium
GAGCCTGAACGCGACGTCCCCGGGATCAGCGCGAAGCACTGCGCGAAGCCCACCTTGATGGCATCGGAAATCCGCAGGTCGTCCAGCGTTTCAATGCGCGGCGCGCCAGCCTTGGCGGCCTCGAGCAGCGCATTGGCGCGCGGGTCGTGCGTCTCGCCGCGATGGCGCTCGCGCCATTCGGCCCACAGGATCACGAAGCCACCAATGATGAACGCCGACGCCACCACGATCGGGTTGAACAGGTGCGCCTTGATCGCCTTGCCGAAGATCAGCGCAAGCGTAATCGCGGGAATCGTCGCCACGATCACGTTGATGGCGAAGCGCTGTTGACGCGGATCGTTGGGCAGGCCCTTCACCACTTCGACGATCTTGTGGCGGAATTCCCAGCACACGGCCAGGATGGCGCCGAACTGGATCACGATCTCGAAGATCTTGCCCTTCTCGTCATTGAAATCGAGCAATTGGCCCGCGAGGATCAGGTGGCCCGTGCTGGAGATGGGAAGAAACTCAGTGAGGCCTTCGACGATGCCGAGAATCAGCGCTTTGATGGCGAGTGCGATGTCCATGCAGTGAGCAAACAGGTAGAAAAAAAACGAAGCGCTGGGCGTGCGGAAACGATCAAGGCCGCTTGGCCTGAACGTGCACGCCTTCGGGCAAAACCGTGATTGTACCGGGCTCAACGGCAATGCCAGCCACTTTCAACTGCTCGGGCTTGAAGGTGTAGACGGCGTAGTCATTGAGCAACTGGCCGGCGATCAATGAGCCGATTGCGCTGATCTGCGGGCCCACACCGCCCGGTACGTTCTGCAGATCGAAGCGGTCGACGCTGGGCTGATCCAGGCGGATGGAATGGGTCGGCGCGTCGTAGTGCAGTCCACTGGAGACGGCCAGCGGCCCAGTCAGCGGCTGGCGGAACAGGCCGCTTTCCACCTGCGCATCGGCCTGGATGGCGATGCGGTTGCGCGCCGGGTCGAGCGCAATGTGCGGATTCGTCAGCGTGACATCGAAGAAACCGAGGAAGCGCCGCTGGAATGGGAATTTTTGCACCAGCGCGTCCTGCATCTGACCGCGCGAAAACGTGTAGCCATCACCCGTCCAGCCGGTTGGCATGCAGGCGACCAGGACGGCGGCAATCGCCACGGCAACCGCGATTGCACCTGCCCACCACCAGGTGCGGTTTGAACGAACAGCGGGCGTCGAGAGGTCAGTCATGGCAGTCATTGCGCCGCGGTGGCGATTTCGAGACGGGTGAGGAATGTCATGGCATGCGCAGCCGACGCACCGCACATATCGGGTTCAGGCCGCAGGCTGCCGCACACCGCCGGCCGCTCTGCGCTGCCAAAGATGCGGCAGCGGTTGGCGGCATCCAGTTGCGCGCAGCGCACGCCGGCAGGCTTGCCACCGGGCATACCAGGAATGGGGCTGGAAATGGAGGGCGCGATACAGCACGCGCCGCAGTGGGGTCGGCAATCCATGCGCGTGACACTCGACGAAATCGCGGGGAAAACCGCTATTGTGCACCAGCGCATTCAAGGCCCGGTCCGATTGCCCGTTCCGATGCCGCTTGACCCATGATCGCCGCATGCGTACATTAATGACCCGAAAGTAAGTTATCTGTGGGTCAGTGACAGAACGCGCTGGCCAACACTCCTGCCGCAGTTGCCGCCGTGACCGATCGAGATTCCGAGTCTTCCGCCAAACGCTGGACCCGCCGTAAGGAGGCCCGTCCGCAAGAACTGGTCGCCGCCGCGCTGAACCTGTTCGTGGCACGCGGTTACGCGGCCACGCGGCTGGAAGACGTGGCCTCGGCTGCCGGCGTCTCCAAGGGTACGGTCTATCTGTATTTCGCCAACAAGGAAGAGCTGTTCAAGGCCGTGGTGCAGGAAAACCTGCTGCCTGCGCTGGCCGAGGGCGAGGCCTTGATCGATAGCTTCGACGGCACCAGCGAAGCGCTCCTGCACGAGATCCTGATGGGCTGGTGGGAGCTGATCGGCGAATCGCCGGCCTCGGGCCTGACCAAGCTCCTGATGGCCGAGTCGGGCAACTTCCCGGATCTCGCGCAGTACTACCACGAAGAAGTCATCGAGCGCTGCGATCGCCTGTTCGCACGCATCCTGGAGCGCGGCGTGGCGCGCGGTGACTTCCGCGAAACCGACATCGACCTGACCACCCTGGCCATGGTCGCGCCGATGATCTTCCTGACGATGTGGAAGCATTCGTTCGGCCCGTGCTCGCACCGGGCGTTGGAACCCAAGGCTTTCATCCGGCATGTGGTGTCGCTGCTGCTGCATGGCATGCTCCGGAATCCGGTGGCCGGCGCGGTCATTCCGCCGCCCCCGCCGTTGAGCGCCAAGCCCTGGCGCACCCTCCCCGATACGGAAGCGGGCACCAC
>JAGWNU010000106.1 GCA_028871175.1 Burkholderiaceae bacterium
TTGCGCAAACGCCCGGGCAATGGGAGATCGCGCAAGGCGTCGTTGCCGAGCTCGCCGCCCAGGACATCTTTGGGGCGCCGATCGTCACGGAGCTGGTGGATGCCGCGGATGGCAAGGTGACCTTCTGGCGCGCGGAGGACGAGCATCAGAACTACTTCCGCGACCATCCCGCGCAGGGCTACTGTGCCTTCGTCATCTCGCCCAAGGTCGCGAAGTTCCGCAGGCAGTTCGCCAACCGCCTGCAAGGGTAGAGGAGGCTTACGCCGTACCGGCTGGCAGGCGCGCGGCGATGGCCTCTGCCAGCTTGATGCACGACAGGGGCGATGATCCCTCGGCCTTGTTGCTCACCAGGATCGTCACCGTGCGCCCCGCTGCCAGCGCTGCGACGGCCATGTCGGCCAGGGTGTCGCGTGAGAACGGATCTTCGTCGACCAGCTTGTCGAATGGCTTGTAGGCCGCCTCGGCCTGCGCATATCGATAGCGGCTGTTCAGGTTCCAGCGCACCACCAGCGGACCGCCTGCGCCTTCATCCAGCAGGGCAACGGCGGCCGCTTGCCGATCTGCGGCAGGCATCCGTTCGTGCAGGCCGACGCAGTAGCGTACGCCGGCCGCGCGCAGCATCTTGATGAAGCGCGGCGTGAGCAGGGTGGCGTCGCGCAACTCCACTGCATAGACCGCATCGGGACCGAGCTGCGGGTCGAGCGGCGGCAGCGCACGCAGGAAGGCTCCAAGCCGTTCAACAAAGCCAAGGGCATCTTCAGCCAGCGCGCCGAGGGGGGACAACTGGAACACCAGCGGCCCACAGCGCCTTCCCAAGCCGCGCGTGGCGGGTTCAACGAAGTCCCGTACCGCGAATTCCGCATTCAGGAACGCTGGGTTGGCCATGCGCCCGCGCCCGTCCAGTTCGCGGATCCACGCATCGCACACGGCGGCCGGCGCCTTGACCGCAAAGCGGAAGTCTTCGGGCACGCTCGCCGCGTACGCGACGTAGTCTGCGAGCGGGATCGGCGCGTAGAAGCCGCGATCGATGCTGACCGTGCGCAGCAGCGGGTGCCGCGCATAGGCCGCCAGCCCCTTGCGCGCGAGCATGGATTCGGAATACTCGCCCGCATACACCAGCCCGTCCCAGCCGGGATACGACCACGACGACGTGCCGATGCGCAGGCCGCGCGGCAGGCGCTGCGCGAGCGCGGTCACCTCAGGCGCGACCGTGGCTGGCTGCACGCCTTGGCGGGCCGGCAGCCGCTTGGGTTTGGCGGCAAGGTTGGCTGGCTGGGTTGCTGCTGGGTCACCGAGTGTGGGTGGCGACCCGAACAGATCGTCGATGGGGGCGCTTGCTGTCAAAGGGTCACGCGTAGATGTAGCGGCGCGACCATGGGATCGACGCCGCCGACTTGCCGGCTCGCTGAAGGACCGTCTGGAAGATCGAGATTTCGTCGGTGTCGAAGGCGTGCGCGCAGCCGGCCAGATAGACACGCCAGATGCGGTACTTCTTTTCGCCGACCATCGTGCGGATGGTCTCGCGGTTGCTCTCGAAGCGCTCGGCCCAGTGCTCGAGCGTGCGCGCATAGTGGCGGCGCAGGCTTTCGACGTCAAGCGCTTCCAGGCCACCATCCTGTGCGGCGCTCAACGCCTGCGAGATATGAGGAAGCTCGCCTTGCGGAAAGACGTAGCGATCGATGAAATCGCCGCCGCCCATCGAGCTTTCGCCGCCCGCCGTATCGGACGACGTGATGCCGTGGTTCATGGCGACGCCATCGTCGGCGAGCAGATCGTGGATGCGCCGGAAGTAAGCCGGTAGGTTCTTGCGCCCGACGTGCTCGAACATACCGACGCTGGTGATGCGATCAAACCTGCCTGTGAGATCGCGGTAGTCCTGAATGCGGATGTCGATGCGGTCTTCCAGGCCGGCCGCCTTCACGCGCTCGCGCGCAAGGTCGTACTGGTTTTGCGACAGCGTCACGCCCACGCAACGCGCGCCGTACTTCTGCGCGGCGCGCAGCACCAATGCGCCCCAGCCGCAGCCGATGTCGAGCAGCGTCTGCCCGGGCTGCAGGCGGATCTTGGTCAGGATGTGGTCGATCTTCTTGAGCTGCGCGTCATCGAGCGTCTCGTCGCCGTTTTCGAAGTAGGCGCACGAATACACCATGTTTTCGTCCAGCCACACCTTGTAGAAGTCGTTGGAGACGTCGTAGTGATATTGGATCGCTTCCTTGTCGCCGTCTTTCGTATGGGAAAAGTGGCGTACCACGCGAGCCAGCGCGTTACCGCTGCCGGCCGCTGCGGCGGCGGCCAGGCCGTAGCCCACGTTGATGATGTCGGGAAGCTTCCCATCCAGGTCGATCTTCTCCTGGACGTACGCTTCGCCGAGATTGTTCAGGGTGGGGGAGAGCAGCAGCGGCAGGGCGCTCGCCTCGCGCACCGTGAGCGTGACGCGCGGCTGATCGAACCGGCCCAGCTCGTATTGATCGCCATTCCATAGGCGCAGGCGGATCGGGAGGTTGGCAGAGTCGCGGATATCCTTGATCCACTGTTCGAGCTTGCGGTCAATCGCCTGTTGGAAAAACATGTCGATGCCTCCCTACGGTGCACGGATTCGGGCGCGGCCAACGGCGTACCGCCCGAGCGGATCACTTCAGCTTACGACAAACTTTTCCATTGTGCTGTGCGGGTCTTGCGGGCGCGGCCACGGCATTTGCTGGGGCAGCAAATGCCGTGCCGGAATGCCGCGCTGCGCAATTGTCCCTTGCGCCGCGTTATCAGATTGGCCGATCAGGGTGCCAGACGGACGATGGTCCAGCCACCGTCGGGTTGCTTGCGGTATTCCAGCCGATCGTGCAGGCGGGACGGGCGGCCTTGCCAGAACTCCATCCGCTCAGGCAGCAGACGGTAGCCGCCCCAGTGTGGCGGGCGGGGCGGCGCATCGCCAAAGCGCTGCCTGTATTCGGCTTCGCGTGCTTCCAGCGTGGCGCGGTTGGGCACTTCGCTGCTCTGCTCCGAGGCCCAGGCGCCCAGCCGTGAGCCGAGCGGGCGCGAATGGTAGTACGCGTCGCTCTCGGCCTCGCTCACCTTTTCGACGATGCCCTGGATGCGCACCTGCCGCTCCAGCCCCACCCAGTGGAACAGCAGTGCCGCTCGGGGGTTGGCAGCCAGCTCCTCACCCTTGTGGCTGGCGTAATTGGTAAAAAAGGTGAAGCCGCGTTCGTCCAGATTCTTGAGCAGTACAATGCGCGCCGCTGGCTGGCCGTGCGCGTCGACGGTGGCGAGCGCCATGGCGTTGACCTCGGCTACCTCCGCCTTGAGGGCTTCGTCGAACCAGCGGTGAAACTGGCGCAGCGGGTTGGCGTCGACATCGACGATGTCGAGCGAGGCGCGGGCGTATTCGGTGCGGATATCGGCAATGGATGTCATGGGCGGCAAGGGATCGTCGGGCAAACGGGCCGAGTATAGACAAACATCGGCGGCCGCCGTTTGCGCCTGCGCAAGCACAGGCTGGCACGTTTTGCGCTTCCGCGTCTGTTCTGGCGGTCCGCTGGGCGCCGCCTATATTGGCTAGTCAAGGGCGTCAGGCTGGCGGCGCCTGCCATCTTCCCCACAAAAATTTCAACAGGATGTCGAAATGGCCCCCCGTTCCCATTTTCCCGACACCGCTGCCGGCCTGACGCGACGTCAGTGGCTGCAGGGCACATTGGCGCTGGCCGCGGCCGGGCTGGCGGGCTCGCAGGTATTGCGTGCGGTCGCCCAGGCCCCGACTGAATCGCTCGATGCCTTCATGGCGTTGTCACAGGCGCTGACGGCGCGGCCTGCACTGGACCGCGCCGTTGGCACGCGATTGCTGGCGGCGCTGGGCAAATCCAGTGCCGATTTTGCCGCGCAATTGCGGCCGCTGGCGCAGGCGTTGGCGGCGGGCTCGCTTTCCGATGCGCAGCAGAAGACCGCGCTGCAGATTCTGGAAGCGTGGTACCTGGGTGTGGTCGACGGCAATGTCGTCACGTACGAGCAGGCGCTGATGTACAGCGTGGTCTCCGACACGCTGGTCATCCGCACATACTGCCCCAACCAGCCCGGCTTCTGGGCCGAACCCCCTGTCGAGAGGCAAGCCTGATGGCCGATACCCAACAAGCCGATATCGTGGTGGTGGGCTCCGGCGTGGCCGGGGCGCTGGTGGCGTACGAGCTGGCGCGTGCGGGCAAGTCGGTGCTGATGCTCGAAGCCGGCCCGCGCCTGCCGCGCTGGGAGATCGTCGAGCGCTTCCGCAACCAGGCCGACAAGATGGATTTCATGGCGCCGTATCCGTCGACGCCATGGGCACCGCATCCGGAATATGGCCCGCCCAACAACTACCTCGTGCTCAAGGGCGAGCACCAGTTCAACTCGCAGTACATCCGGGCGGTGGGCGGCACGACTTGGCACTGGGCCGCATCGACGTGGCGCTTCTTGCCGAACGACTTCAAGCTGCGCAGTGTGTACGGCATCGCGCGCGACTGGCCGATCCAGTATCAGGATCTTGAACGCTATTACGGTCTGGCCGAAGAGGCCCTGGGCGTATGGGGCCCGAACGACGAAGACCTGGGCTCGCCGCGCAGCCAGCCGTATCCCATGGCGCCGCTGCCGCTCTCGTTCAATGAGCGCACGATCAAGGACGCGCTCAATGCGCACGACGCAAGCTTCCACGTGGTGACCGAGCCGGTGGCGCGCAACAGCCGCCCGTACGACGGCCGCCCGACCTGCTGCGGCAACAACAACTGCATGCCGATCTGCCCGATCGGCGCGATGTACAACGGCATCGTGCACGTGGAGAAAGCCGAGCAGGCCGGCGCCCGGCTGATCGAGAACGCCGTGGTCTTCAAGCTCGAAGTCGGCCCCAACAAGCGCATCGTGGCCGCGCGTTACAAGGACTCGAAAGGCGCCGAGCACCGCGTGGAAGGTAAGTGGTTCGTGCTGGCCGCCAACGGCATCGAAACGCCCAAGCTGATGCTGATGTCCACCAGCCAGGATCTTCCGAAGGGTGTGGGCAACAGCTCCGACATGGTGGGGCGCAACCTGATGGACCACCCTGGCACCGGCGTGAGTTTCTATGCCGACCGCAAGCTATGGCCGGGGCGCGGGCCACAGGAAATGACCTCGCTGATCGGCTTTCGCGATGGGCCGTTCCGTGCCACGCAGGCCGGCAAGAAACTGCACCTGTCGAACATCTCGCGCATTGAGCAGGAGACGCAGCGCATCTTCAAGGAAGGTAAGCTCATCAAGCCCGCTGAACTGGATGCGCGCATCCGCGACCAGGCCGCGCGCTACGTGCAGTTCGACAGTTTTCACGAGATCCTGCCGCTGCCGGAGAACCGCATCGTGCCCAGCGCGACCGAGGTCGATGCCATCGGTATTCCGCGTCCGGAGATCACGTACCACATTGACGACTACGTCAAACGCAGCGCCGTGCATACGCGCGAGGTTTACGCCACGGCGGCGCAGGTGATGGGCGGCACCAATGTCGAGTTCCACGACGACTTCGCGCCCAACAACCACATCACCGGCGCAACCATCATGGGCGCCGATCCGAAAGACTCCGTGGTCGACAAGGATTGCCGGACGTTCGACCACCCGAACCTGTTCATCAGCAGCAGCTCCACCATGCCGACCGTGGGCACCGTCAACGTGACGCTGACCATCGCGGCACTGGCACTGCGCATTGCTGACCAACTGAAGAAGGAGGCGTGAGATGAAGACGATCGCTTCTTTCTCGCTGCTGTTGCTGACCGGTCTGGTGGCCAATGCCTGGGCCAAGGACACGCCCGCTGACACTGCGCAGATCAAGCGCGGCGAATACCTCGCCATTGCGGCGGACTGCGCGGCCTGCCATACGGCGCCCGGCGGCAAGCCCTTTGCCGGCGGCTTGCCGATGCAGATCCCGATGCTGGGCACGATCTACACGAGCAACATTACGCCAGACGAAAAGACCGGCATCGGCAATTGGAGTTACGAAGACTTTGAGCGGGCTGTGCGTCAGGGGGTGGACGACGAAGGCAACAACCTGTATCCGGCCATGCCATACCCGTCTTTCGCGAAAATCAATGACGCGGACATGCGCGACCTCTACGCGTACTTCCGCGATGGCGTGGCGCCCGTGCAGAACGATCCACCGCCGGGCACGATCCGCTGGCCGCTGAACATGCGTTGGCCGCTGAAGTTGTGGAACCTGGTCTTCCTCAAGCGCGAACCGTACATCCCCAGGGGCGACAAGCCGCCGACGTGGAACCGCGGCGCCTATCTCGTACAGGGGCTCGCGCACTGCGGCACTTGCCACACGCCACGCGGCATCGCCATGCAAGAGAAGGCCATGGACGAGCGCGGCAAGGGGTATCTGGCCGGGTCCACCCTCGCGGGCTGGACAGCGTTCAACATCACCGCGGACCCGACCAGCGGCATTGGCGCATGGAAGTCCGAACAGATCGTGCAGTACTTGCGTACCGGCAGCGTGTCGGGCGTGGCGCAGGCAGCGGGGCCGATGGGCGAGGCGGTGCAGCACAGCTTCTCGCGCATGACGACGCAAGACCTGGGGGCCATCGCCGAGTATCTGCGCAGCGTTCCGGCGGTGAGCGACAACTTGGAGCGTGCGCGTCAGGATTGGGGCAAGCCGGCTACGGACGTCATTGCACTGCGCGGCACGCCGATCGAGACCACCCTCAATGCAGCGCGGCTCTATCTCGGCAATTGCGCCACGTGCCACCAGGCCGATGGGCGCGGCACGCCCGACGGCTACTATCCGCCGCTGCTGCACAACTCCACGGTGGGCGCGCGCGACACCACCAACCTCGTGCAGGTCATGCTGTTCGGTATCGCGCGCAAGGCGGGTGACCGCCATATCGGCATGCCGGCGTTCGGACGTGAGCTGTCTGACGCGCAGCTCGCCGCGCTGACCAACTACGTGACGCGCCAGTTCGGTGACCCGGCCACGCCTCAGATGACGGCAGAGGACATCGCGAAGCGGCGTTCGGCCAATTAAGGGCGCTTCACCCTCCGCTGGTAAGCGGGTCACGCGATGTGGGGGCGGTGGGGCGTTGAGGCGGAGCGGTGTCGCGATTGGCGGGCGCCGCTCCCGGGGCGCCCTTTGGCGTGCGGGCCGGTTTCGTGTCGCGTTCGATCTTGCCCGGCGGGGGCGCGGTCGGGCGCTGGCGCACTTCGGCCAGGAGCTTGCCGCATGGGCTATCCGGCGCAGGCTTGAGTTCGAGCACGGGTAGCACCGCCGCCACCGGTGCGGCGAACGCCAGCGCGACCGCGCCGCCCGCCCGCAGAGCCACCACGGCGGGGTTGACCGACACATCCGGACGTTTGTACGTGCCTTTCACGTACAGCGGCGTGCGCAGCGAGAACACGCGCAGCCCTTTTGAATCCGGGTGAATGGTGAAGTCGAGGGTCTCTTTCTTGAGGCTTGTCGCGCCCGTGACGTCGATCACGGCGTCCTGCGTGTCCACTACGAATGTGCGCGCCTGCGCCAGCCCGTCGCTGACGGCAAAATCGCCGGCTGCGCAATTGATGCTGACCTGTTTGTCGCCAAAGAGCTTGGTCAGGATCACGTTGCCGACATTCAGCCCCATCGCTTCGAGGATGAACTTGCTGATGGTGCCTTGCTCCACGAGGATCTTGAGCTGGCCGTTGGACGAGCCGAGCAGCGTGGCAACGGAGTTGCCTGTCGCGGACAGTCGTGCGTCACCGTTGATCTCGCCCACGCTCGCGCGCATGGATTCGATTTTCGGAAACAATTGCTTGATCTTGAAGTGCCGTGCCGTCAGCGCCGCGCGTGCCTGCATCGGGGTAGCGTGGCCGTCGAGCTGGATGTTCGAGGCGAGCGTGCCACCCGCAATGCCGAAGTTGAGCGGATCGAGCGTGAGGACTGCGTCCAGCAGTTTGATATGCGTGACGAGGTGATCGATCGGCAGATCCGCGGTGTGGACGATGCGCTCCCCGGTGAATTTCACGTCGGCATCGATGGCGTTCCAGCGATCAGTGCGGAAGGGTTCGACCGGCAGCACTTTGTCGGCGGGCTGGCGCACGGTCTTGCTGTCGTCAGGGTCTGCGCTCGGATCGGCGCGCTTGGCCTTGCTGGCGTTGGAGTCGGCGCCAATGATTGGCGCGAGGTCAGAAAACAGCAGTTGATGCGAGACCAGTTCGCCCGTCAACTGCGGCCGGGGCTCTCGCATTGCAAAGTTCAGGGTGCCGCCCAGATCGGAACCGCCCACGCGGCCCGTGAATTTCTCATAGCGCCACGTCGACCCTTGCTGGCGCAGTTCGCCGATGAGGCGGCCGCGCGTGTCGAACGGCGGCGTATCGGGCAGCACCACGCCCGTCAGCGGATACAACTGCGCCATGCTGGCGCCCGACAGGTGCAGTCGCAGGTCCAATGCCGTCAGGCTGGCGGGGTTGGTCAGCGTGCCGGCCAGATCGACGCGCGTCTTGCCGACGGTCACATCGGCCTGCAGCGGGTACGGGCGTTGCGCGTCCTGCAGGCGCAGCACGCCACCCGCCTTGCCGCTGCCCTTGATCGCGGCGTTGTTATATGTGCCCTTGACCGTCCATGCGATGCCGTAGGGCTGCCGCAGATCGGGCGCGACTCGCTCCCGCGCCTCGGCGCCGGACGCCGCAGCGTCGGGGCCGTTCGGCGCCTTGGCCGGCGGGTCTTCCCCCCTGATGGTCGTGCCGCTGGCCGCGGCGTACAGCGCCTGGCGGTCGACCGTGTCGATGGTGGCGGCGAGGTGAATGCGCTTGAGGTCATCGTCCAGCGCCAGCGAGCCCTTGCTGAAGGCGATTTCACGCAAGTCCAGTTTCCAGTCTGAAGGCTTGCCATCGCTGCCTTCGCTGCCGGCCAGGTGGAACGTCCAGTTGTTGCGGTTCTGCTTGTCGCGCTCCAGCGCGATGGCGGGCGTATCGAGCGTGACGCTCGGGATGACGATGCGATGCGCAAGCAGCGGCAGCGCCTCTAGCACGAACGTGAGCTGGTGGATCGTCGCCACATGCGGCTGTCTGGCCCAATCCGGATTGCCGATGGTGATGTCGTTGGCGATCAGCCGTGGCCACGGCACATAGGCCCGCCAGCCCGATTCGCCGTCGGGCTTCTTCCAGGTGAGCATCAGGTCGCCGTTGATGGCGAACGGACGTCCGATGGCCTGCGAGACACGGTCGTTCAGGTAGGGCTTGGCGCGATTCCAGTCGAAGGTCAGCACGAAGATGACCGCCGCCGCCACGATGACGACGGGTGTGATGACCAGTCCGAGGGCGAGCTTGCCGGAAGTCCGCATGATGTTCTTGTTGGGATGCCGCACACAAAAATCCGACTGCGCGCATTGATATATAGTTCGGCGCAGTTCCGATCCAATTGTGTCATGAGCCACGTAGCAATCAGCGCGCCCGCGCATCCGCCCATCCTCGACGACGAGTACGCACGCCGGTTTGGCGGTGTTGCCCGCCTTTACGGCCCGCAGGCGCTGGAGCGGTTTGCGGCAGCGCATGTTTGCGTCATCGGCATCGGCGGCGTGGGCTCGTGGGCGGCCGAAGCCGTTGCCCGCTGCGGTGTCGGAAAGCTCACGCTGATCGACCTCGACCACATCGCCGTTTCCAACACGAACCGCCAGATTCATGCCCTCGGAGACGCCTATGGCATGGCCAAGGTCGATGCCATGGCCGAGCGCATCCTGCAGATCAATCCACGCGCCGAGATCAGTCGCATTGACGACTTCGTGACCATGGAAAACGTCGAGGCGCTGCTCGGCCATCCGTTCGACTATGTGATCGATGCCATTGACGCAGTCAAGGTCAAGACCGCCATCGTCGCGTTCTGCAAGCGTACCGGCAAGCGCGTGGTGACATGCGGAGCGGCGGGTGGCCAACTGGATCCGACGCGCATTCGCGTGACAGACCTCTCCCGCACGATCCAGGACCCGCTGCTGGCCAAGGTGCGCGGTAACCTGCGCCGCCAGCATGGTTTCGCGCGGGACCCCAAGGTGCGCTTCGGCATCGATGCGGTGTACTCGGACGAACCGCTACGCTATCCCGAGCCCGAGCAGCAGGCGTGCGCTGTCGAGGTGCCGGTCGAGTCCAGCCATGCCGGCATTGATGATCTGGCCGCGGCAGGTGCGATTGAAGTGGTGAATGTCCCGCCGGCGCCGCAGCCGGCGCAGGGTCCGCAAGGCCTGGCCTGTGCAGGCTTCGGCTCGTCGGTGTGCGTGACGGCCGTGTTTGGCATGGTGGCGGCGTCGACGGCGCTGCGGGCGATGGCCGCCGTATAGCAAGCCCGCTGTTGCAGGAGGCGCCTGGCGGCGGTTGGCACGCCGCAGACGATCGATGCCCCGGGTTTCAGCCCGCGTGCGCTGTATCGCGCATCTGCGCCAGATACATCGTCATCATCCGGTCCATCACGTCCACGTGCTGGGCGAACCACGCGGGTAATTCCGCGACCAGTCGGCGCCCCAGTTCCATTTCGCCCGCGGCCGCGCGCTTGCGGACTTCGCGACAGAGCGCCAGCACGTTGTCGTGCTCACCGTGGTGGCAGTGGCGCGGAGGAAAATCCGCCGCATCCATCCAGCCGTTCTCTTCAGCAAAGTGATGTTCGGTGTGGTCGATGAACGCATCGAGCGCAGGGATGAAGTCCGTGTCCGAGGCGTCGGACACGGCGTTGAGCAGCGCGCAGAATTCGGCGTGGTTGGCGTCGGTGGCGGCATCTCCAAGCTGGAGCGCCTCGGACCATTCGATCACGGGCATGGCGGGCGGTGGAATGAGGTGGACGAGGGGATCAGCTTAGCGACGGCTGACCCGTCCCGGTTTGATGCCGGGCAAACGGATCAGTTTGTGCGTGGCGCGGGATGCTGCTGCAGCACTTCCACGGCACGTGCATAGAGCGCCTCCGACGGCGCATAACCCCGCCCGATCTGATACAGCGTGCCATCCAGTTCGGTCAGCAGGCTGGGGAAGCCATGGATGCCCCAGCGGCGCGAGAGGCGGAAGTCTTCGCGCGTTTCATGGCGCAGCGCTTCGGTGTCGAATACCGCGTCGAAGTGGGCTGGGTCGATGCCGTGGGCGACCGCAACCTCGCGCAGCACGTCGGCCTGCGTCGTGTCACGGCCCTCGGCATAAAAGGCGCGCTGGATGTCGTGAAAGACCGCAAGCACGCGTTCGTCGTGCTCGCCCCAGTGCTCTCGTGCCAGGACGGTGCCGCGGCAAGCGGGCTCGGTGTCGTAGACGAAGCCATCGCGGCGCATGGCCACATCCGGCGATGGGTTGAACGGCATGCCGCTGCGCTCGGCCACTGCATGCCAGTGGTGGAGGATCTCCTCGCGCTTCTCGGGCGCCAGCGGCTCACGCTGGCCGGGGCGCAGGCCACCCGTGATGAGCGTAACGGGTATCGGTGCGCCCAGCGTGTCGGCAAGGCGCTCGCGCAGATCGGCGAGTTGCGGGCCGAATCCATAGCACCAGGAGCACATGGGGTCGGCGACATAGATTAGGCGCATGGTCAGTTCAGTCTGGAAGCGAGTTGGCGGCGCCAGTGCGAAACGGCCTGCGGCGCGTCGCGCATCATGTCGAAGACCGACACCATGGTCTTGCGCGCAAGATCGTCGCGGAACGTGCGGTCGCGCTCCACGACGGCGAGGAGCTGTTCGAGCGCGCTTTCGTATTGCTGGTCGGCAATGTATTGCTGGGCCAGGTCCAGGCGGGCCTGAAGATTGCCAGGGTCATCCTCGATCTGCTTGCGCAGCACATCTGCATCGGGCAACGCGTCGGCGCGTTCGGCGGCCTTCAGGCGTGTCTGCAGCGGGGTGTAGCGCGCATCAAGCGTCGCCTTCGGTGAGAGCAGCGTGAACTCATCTTGCGCGGCCTGTGCGTCGCCATTGTCGAGCAGCAGGTTGACTAGCTCGAAGCGCGCTGCATAGAAACCCGGGTCGAAGGCGAGGGCGTTCTGGAACGCTTCGCGCGCGCGCTGCGTTTCGCCGGCCTGCCGCGCCGCCAGGCCTTCGCGGTAGGCCACGTCGGACGGCTGCGGGATGACCCGATCCAGAAAGGCGCGAAGTTGTCCTTCGGGCAGCACGCCGACGAACTGGTCGACAGGTTTGCCGTCCACGAAGGCCACGACAAACGGAATGCTGCGGACACGAAACTGCGCCGACAACTCGGGGTTGTCGTCCGAGTTGACCTTGGCGAGCTTCCACTTGCCGGCATACTCGGCTTCGAGCGCTTCCAGCATCGGGCCGAGCGTGCGGCATGGGCCGCACCAAGGCGCCCAGAAATCAACCAGCACCGGAACTTGGCGAGATGTTTCGATCACTTCCTGCGCGAAATTCTGCGAGGTGACGTCGCTCATCGTCGGGATTCTCCAGGGGAAACAAAGTGAGTCGCCGGCGGCAAAGCGTGCCGGCGAAGCCTGCGCATTTTACTGGGGGTGTGAGCGTGCGCTGCCCTCCGGAAAAAAATGGTTGTCCTGACAACGGTTGAAAATAGAACGATCGTTCGGATACCATCCGGTAAAAACAACAGACAGCTTTACGGAGACACGTTATGACACGACCGCACTTC
>JAGWNU010000107.1 GCA_028871175.1 Burkholderiaceae bacterium
TTCGGATCTTCCTGCACGTAGCCGATGTGGCCCGAGACGTACCACATGCCGACAATGACAAGCCCGACGCCGATCCCACCCAGCAGGTTGTCTGCTGTGCGGAAATCCCGCCCCAGCAGCGCCCACAGCGACAGCGCCCCGCCAATCACCAGGGCGAGCGCCAGGCGCAGCATGCGCACGTCGATCGACAGCGCATGGCCCAGCACGCTGGGCAGATCCTGCGATGTCGGCAACGCCACGGCGACGTTGTCCACCGTCGCCACACGCACGACCCCAAATACGCCCTTGAGAGTCATGTACGCCGACAGGCCGAGGAACACAAACACCACCACGGACTTGAGATTGCCGCCGCCGATGCGAACCAGCGTCTTGCTGCCGCAGCCGGAACCGAGCACCATCCCGAAGCCGAACAGCAGGCCGCCCACCAGCGACGACAGCCACAGCAACCGGCTCGCTGTATAGATCGTCTTGCTCGTATCGATCAGGCCCAGCCAAGCCAGCACGCCCGTGCCGATCGTGGCCACGCCGATGGCCAACCCCCACATGCGCATGCGGGACCAATCGCCGATGTTGACGGCGTCGGAGACCGCACCCATCGTGCAGAAGTGCGTGCGCTGAAGGATCGCGCCAAAAACAAACGTGAGCGCAAACGTCGCCCACAGTACGGTGTGCGACAGCGCGTTGAGGTCGATATCGGGCATGGTGCGTCAAGCGTAGCGGGTCGGATCTGGCACGCCGGCGGCATCAAAGCCGGCTTTGCGGATTCGGCAGGAGTCGCACACACCGCAGGCGCGGCCGTCCTCGTCGGCCTGGTAGCAGGAAACAGTCAGGCTGTAGTCGACCCCCAGTCGCGTGCCAGCCTGGATGATCTCGCCCTTGGTCATGGCGATGATGGGCGCGTTCACACGGATGCGGTCGCCCTCCACGCCCGCCTTGGTAGCAAGATTGGCGAGCGTTTCGTAAGCCGCGACGTACTCGGGGCGGCAGTCCGGATAGCCGGAGTAGTCGACCGCATTGGCGCCAAAGAACAGGTCGCGCGCGCCGACCGCCTCGGCCCAGCCGAGGGCCAGCGACAGCATGATGGTATTGCGCGCTGGCACGTAGGTGATGGGAATGCCCGACTGTGCGCCGTCGGTCGGCACGTCGATCTTGTCATCCGTCAGTGCGGAGCCGCCGAACCGGCGCAGGTCTAGATCGATGATCTCGTGACGCACGGCGCCCAGCGCGGCAGCCACCTTCTTGGCAGCTTCGAGTTCAGACGAATGGCGCTGGCCATAGCGCATCGACAATGCATAGGTCTCGAAGCCATCTGCATTGGCCATGGCGAGCACGGTGGCAGAGTCGAGCCCGCCTGAGAGCAGGACGATGGCACGTTTTTTCATGGGCGAAGCCTTGTGAAGCGAATCGGGGAAGGCCGCATTCTAGCGCGGCATGACCATGCTCGCGCCGCGGGCCGCACATGCCAGCCATTCCGATCCGGCCATGAAAAACGCCCGCCTGTGCAATCACGGCGGGCGTCCGGGCTTGACAGGAAGCGATGTGCCGATCAACGCATCGTCTTCAGGCGGCTCTGGGCGGTCTTGGCCTGCTCGGTACCCGGGTACTGGGCGACAACGGCCTCAAGCGTCTTGCGTGCCGCGGCTTTCTGCCCCGATTCGCCCTGATTGGTGGCCACTTGAAGCAGCGCGTCTGGCGCCTTCGGGTGCTGCGGATTGGTACGTGCCATGTTCTCCAGCACATAGCTGGAACCCTTGTAGTCGCGCTGCGCATACAGGGCGTTACCCAGCCAGAACTGGGCCAGCGGCACGTAAGGGCTCTGCGGATATTTCTTCACGAACGCGGAGAACTGGTTGCCCGCGCCCTTGAAATTGCCGGACTGAAATGTCTTCAGGGCGGCATCGTATTCGTCCTTCTCGCCAGGCTGAACCATGCCTTCTCGGCCATCAACGGTCGCCTGCTGCGGCTCGAACTTCTTCAAGCGCGCATCGAGGTCGGCATAGTAGTCCTTCTGCTGCTTGGTGAGCGTATCGACCGCATTCTGCAGCACTTCATTCTGTCCACGCAGACGCGCCACCTCGGACTTGAGCGTCTCGATCTGGTTCTGGGCGTCGATCAGGTTCTTGCTGTTCTGGTCGATGCGCTGTGCCGCGCTGGACTGGAAGGTGTTGAACTTGTCGCGCATGTCGATGATGGCGCGACGCGCCTCATCGTCGTCAAACACCCCTGCTGCCGCCGGGCTGGCCGTGGTCAAGGCGCCACCTGCGACAAGCGTCGCTGCCAGGATGGCCCGATAGACGCGCTGTTTCATCATCGTGTTCATAGGATTGCCAACGTAAGAACGCCGGCCGCAACAACGCAGCCGGCGCGTGCACCTTCAAACTGGGCCGATCAGTAAACGATATCGGCGCGGCGGTTCTGTGCCCACGACGCCTCATCGTGACCGGTAGCCTGCGGCTTTTCCTTGCCGAGGCTCACGGCTTCCATCTGGCTGTCAGGCACGCCCATCGACGACAGCGCGCGGCGCACAGCCTCGGCACGCTTCTGGCCCAGTGCCAGGTTGTATTCGCTGGTGCCACGCTCGTCGGTATTGCCCTGGATCAGCACCTTGCGCTGATTGTGCGATTGCAGGTAGCGCGAGTGCTGCGAGAGCAGGCCCTGGTATTCCGACTTGACCGAATAGCTGTCGAAGTCGAAGTAAATGCTGCGCTTGGCCAGCGGGCTGTTCGGGTCGGTCAGTTCGTCACGGCCAACGTCCACCGGCGTCACGGTGCGCGCATCGGCGCCCGTGCCGGCACCGCCCGCGCCATTCTTCGCCGTGTCATCCAGCTTCACACCCGAGCTGCAAGCGCCCAGGGCCAGCAGCGCGGCAATCGCTGCAAGTTTGATCATGGTTTGGGACTTCGACATGTCCGATTTCTCCTAAAGGAACGGCCTTGTTATTGCATGAAAGGACCCCACGCCGGCTCGCGAACCTCGCCGGCCTGGAGGGAAAGAACCTGGCGCGTACGACCATCGGTCGACACGGCTGCCAGCACCGATTTACCACCCACTCGCGTGGAATACAGAATGAACTTGCCGTTGGCAGCAAAGCTCGGTGACTCATCGTGCGACGTATCCGTCAGCGCATTCACGTCGCCGTTTGTCAGATCCTGCACATACAGACGGAACGCACCACCCACACGCGAGATGTAAGCCAGCAGCTTGCCGTCGGGCGACACGCGCGGACTGGTGTTATATCCGCCCTTGAAGGTCACGCGCTGGGCGCTGCCGGCCTCTTCACCCTCGGCAGGCATGCGATAGATTTGCGGCGCACCACCACGGTCGCTGGTGAAATAGATGAAGCGGCCATCGGGCGAGAACGACGGCTCGGTGTCGATCGCACTGCTGCGGCTCAGGCGGCGCAGGCCCGAGCCATCCGCATTGACGGAATAGATCTGCGTGTTGCCGTCACGCGAGAGCGCCACCGCCACGCGCCGGCCATCCGGCGACCACGATGGCGCCGAGTTGTTGCCCTTCTGGTTCGAGATGACCGTGCGGCGCCCGGCCACCAGGTCATGCACGTACACCACAGGCTTCCTGCTCTCGAACGACACGTAGGCGACCTTGGTGCCATCCGGCGACCACGCAGGCGAAATGATTGGCTCGTTGCTCGTGAGCGCGACCTGCGGATTGGCGCCATCCGAATCGGAAATCTGCAACTGGAAGCGGCGGCCGACCTTCGAGACATAGGAGAGGCGCGTCGCAAAGACACCGCGCTCGCCCATCAGCTTCTGGTAGATGTAATCGGCAATCTCGTGGGCCGCCAGACGCAATTGGTCTGGACGGCGCGTCAGCGACAGGCCACCGAGGCTTTCGCCTTTGGCCGTGTCATACAGCCGGAAGCGGATTTCATAGTGGTCGCCGTTCCGGGACACGCTGCCACCCACGAAGGCCGCCGCCCCACGAGTCTTCCAGGCCCCCAGGTCGGGGGTCGGACTTTCCGGCACCACCGCACCGGCCACGTCCACGTTCGAGAAGCGCCCGCTACGCACGAGGTCCGCCCGAACGATGGCCGAGAGGTTCTGCGGCGCCTGCGCTTCACCCTGGAAGTTGGCGATGGCGATCGGGTACTGGCTGGCGCCGACGCCCGAGATCTCCACGTTGAGCTGTGCATGTGCCACACCTGAACACACCGCAGTGAACAGCATGGCCTGTACGGCACGCCGGAACATCGGAATCCACATCTTTCGCATCATGTTCATCGTTCGTCTCGAAACTGAGAACTGGAGCCAGCGCCGCCGAGGCGATGCTGGCGCGTTATTCCTTCGGCCTGAATGTCAGCGTGACGCTCGACGGCGCTTTGCCATTCGTGTCGCGCGGCAGCGGATCGGAGCGATCCACCGCTCGCAGGACGGCTTCGTCATAGGCGCCATTGCCGCTCGACTTGGTCAAGCGCTTGGACAGAATCGAACCGTCCGGCGCCATCTGCACCGCCACGACAGCGGTCGGGTTGCCGGAGATGGCCGACGGGTCGAACACAATGTTCGGCTTGACCTTGGCGCGCACACGCTCCGCGTAACCGGCCGACGCCGTACCACCCGTGCCCATGGCGTTACCGACACCACCGCCCGACCCGGCCACGGTGCCTGCTGCGCCCGCACCGGCCATCGCGCGCAGGCGATTCAGCTGGGCCTGCCGCTGTGCGTTGGCACGCGCTTCGCTGGCCTTGCGTTCGGCATCTGCCTTGGCCTTGGCTTCCGCCGCAGCCTTGGCTTTCAATTCTTTTTGCTTGGCCTCGGCTTCGGCCTTGGCCTTGGCTTCCGCCTGCGCCTGCAATTGCGCGTTCTTGCGGGCCTGCGCCTCGGCCGCAGCCTTCTCCTTGGCTTGCTCTTCGGCCAGGGCCTTACGCTGAAGTTCCGCCTGACGAGCCTGCTGCTGCTTGAGCTGTGCCTGCCGCTGCTCCTGGGCACGCTCTTCCGCGGCACGGCGGGCCGCCTCGGCCTCGCGAGCCGCGGCAGCCTCCTGCTCGCGCTTGCGCTTCTGCTGCTCCAGCGCGATGTCGGCCTCCTCTTCGACCTTGGCCGGCGGCGCCTGAACGACTGGTTCAGGCTTCACCTCGGGCGGCGGTGCCGACTGCACGGCCTGCTGGACCGCAGCCTCATCCCACAACTCGGCTTCTTCACCGCGCGGTGTGCTGCTCTGCCACTGCACGCCGAAATACAGGAAGGCAATCAACAGCAGGTGTGTCAGAACCGCCAGCCCGAACGCGCGCAGGGTACCGCGCTCGCGCACAGGCTCATAACGGTGCAACGACGTCGTAGCCATGACGCTCAGGTTGCCTCGCCTTGATTGTTCAACACGCTCATGACGATTTCACCATCAGGCCGACACGCTTGACGCCGTCACCTTTGAGCACGCTCATCACGGTCAGCACGCGGTCGTACTGAACGGACTTGTCTGCGGCGATGACCACTGGCTGATCGGGATTCTCGTCGGTGCGCTGCTTCACGAAGGCGCGCAGCTCGTCGTTGTTTGCGAGCTTCTGCTCGGTCGCCCCGGAAGCCGTCTTGATTCGAGCAAGGATCGTGCCGTCGCTCTTGATGGTCACGACAATGGGCGGCTGGGTCTGCTGCGGCGTGGCATTGGCCACCGACGGCAGGTTGACCACGCCCGGATTGACCACGGGCGCCGCCACCATGAAGATGACCAGCAGCACCAGCATCACGTCGATGTACGGCACGACGTTGATATCTGCCTTGGCCCGTCGGGCACGGCGTGTTCGCTGGATGGTAGCCATGGTGGTCCGTCCTTAGCGCGTCTGGCGCTGAAGGATGTTCGAGAATTCTTCCATGAAGCTCTCGAACCGGTTGGCCAGGCGGTCCATTTCGGTGGCGTATCGGTTATAGGCGATCACGGCCGGGATTGCCGCGAACAGGCCAATCGCGGTGGCGACCAACGCCTCGGCAATCCCCGGCGCGACGGCCGACAGTGTCGCCTGCTGCACGTTGGACAGACCGCGGAAGGCGTTCATGATCCCCCACACCGTACCGAACAGACCAATGTACGGACTGACCGAGCCGACCGACGCCAGGAAGGGCAGGTGCGATTCGAGGGAGTCCATCTCGCGCTGGTAGGCGGCACGCATGGCACGACGCGCCGCATCGAGAATGGCGCTCGGATCGGAGACGGCGCCCCGCTGCTGTTCACGCGTCTTGAGGTATTCACGCATCCCAGCTTCAAAGATGCGCTCGAGCGCGCCGGTGGTGTGGCGGTTGTTGGCTGCGCTCTGATACAGCGCCTGCAAGTCGCCGCCAGCCCAGAAATCGCGCTCGAACGATTCGGTCTGGCTGCGTGCCGCGCGCAGCGCAAAGGCTTTACGGAAGATGTATGTCCAGGAAAACAGCGACATCATCAGCAGCAGGCCCATGACAAATTGGACCAGGACACTGGCGTGCAGCACCAGCGAGACGATCGACAGATCTTGGGTGACCTCGACGGGATTCATGCGGCAGCTTTGATGGTTGCGAGTACGGGGGCGGGAATCGGGGTCGGCCGGAATGTGAGCTTGTCGACACATCCGACACGGATCGTGCCTGCAGCGAGCAGAACGTCGCCGCGCCAACTTTCCTGGGCAAATTGGACCGACGCCGACCCGACGCGTTCCATACGCGAACGAATCTGCAACCAATCATCCAGGCGAGCAGGTGCGCGGTAGTCCACTGCAGTGCTTCGCACCACAAAAATGGCTCCGGTCGTGTCGGCCAGCAGTTGCTGGTCAACCCCCAGCGCGCGCAGCCACTCGGTGCGGGCGCGCTCAAAAAATTTCAGGTAGTTGGCGTAGAAGACCACACCCCCTGCATCGGTATCTTCCCAATACACGCGCAGGTTCCAGTCAAAAGAAGACATCCGGCGATTTTACCAAGGCGCAAGTGACGGCCAGCCATCCGCCGGCCGGGCGAGGGCTTGCACTGGGATTCAGGCCATGCCCCGCGTCACGCTTGTGGCGGAGAAAGACTGGCAAACGGGCATCAGCTCGATTGCGTTGACATTGAAATGCGCCGGAAGCGCCGTCATCCAGTAAACCGCCTCGGCGATATCGTCGGCGGTCAGGGCTTCGGTGCCTTCGTAGACCTTCTCCACGCGGGCATCATCGCCCTTGAAACGGACGTTGGAGAATTCGGTGCCGGAACACAGGCCGGGCTCGACGTTCGACACGCGCACGCGGGTGCCGGTGAGGTCCGCCCGCAGGTTCAGCGAAAACTGGCGCACGAACGCCTTGGTCGCACCATATACATTCCCGCCTGGGTAGGGGTACGTCCCGGCAATGGAGCCGATGTTGACAATGTGCCCGCGGTTGCGCTCGACCATGCCAGGAAGCAACGCGCGCGTCATATGAACCAGGCCGGAGCAGTTCGTGCCGATCATGCGATCCCAGTCGGTCAGGTCTGCCCGCTGGGCGGGCTCCAGGCCCAGCGCCAGACCCGCGTTGTTGACCAGAACGTCAACCTCGCGCCAGCCCTCGGGCAACGAACCCGGCAGCGCGGCGACGGCGTCTTGGTCCAGCACGTCCAGGATGATCGGTAGCAGCGCGTCGCCGAGCTCGGCCTTGAGCGCGTCGAGACGCTCCTGCCGGCGACCAGCCGCGATCACGCGATGCCCTTCTCGCACGAAACGCCGCGCAATGGCTGCACCGAAGCCGGCAGTCGCGCCGGTCACGAATACGATCATGGGAGTGTCTCCGAGCCTGAGAAAAAAACGAAGGACAGAGTTTACCTGAAGCATCGGCCACTGTTGCTGCGGAATGTGCGGATCTGCGCGCCCGCTTCTTGCGGCGGCCATAGCGCTGTCGTACACTCGCGAGCAACCATTCCACCTTGCGCGACTGGCGAATCCTGAGACTGCTCCAAGCAGCCTCGACATGTGGGCAGCGACCACGAGGAAGCGCAAGGTTTCTGGCGTCATGCACAACGACGCCTGCCGCTCGCCTGGGCAGCGAATGGGAAGCAGGGTGACTTGGGCACCCGCTGCCATCGGCCAACGCCGACGCAGTGTCCAAGCCGCGCGCGTTTCCCGATGCCCGCCCGCCTCGCCCGACCTCCGCCGTTTCCGTTTCGTTTTTACCAAGACACTCGCCATGTTCGAACGCAGCCGCTACACGATCGACCAGATCGACCCCGAAGTCTTCGCCGCCATCCAGAAGGAAAACCAGCGTCAGGAAGACCACATCGAGCTGATCGCCTCCGAGAACTACACCTCGCCGGCGGTGATGGCCGCGCAGGGTTCGCAACTTACCAACAAGTACGCCGAGGGCTACCCCGGCAAGCGCTACTACGGCGGCTGCGAATACGTGGACGTGGTGGAACAGCTCGCCATCGACCGCGTGAAGCAGCTCTTTGGCGCGGAAGCCGCCAACGTGCAGCCGAACTCGGGCTCGCAGGCCAACCAGGGCGTGTTCTTCGCCGTGCTCAAGCCGGGCGACACGATCATGGGCATGAGCCTGGCCGAAGGCGGCCACCTGACGCACGGCATGGCGCTCAACATGAGCGGCAAGTGGTTCAATGTGGTGAGCTACGGCCTGAACGCGCAGGAAGACATCGATTACGACGCGCTCGAGGCGCTGGCGCAAGAGAAGAAGCCGAAGCTGATCATTGCCGGCGCATCGGCCTTTGCGCTGCGCATCGATTTCGAGCGCATCGGCAAGGTCGCCAAGTCGATCGGCGCGTATTTCATGGTGGACATGGCGCACTACGCCGGCCTGATCGCCGCGGGTGTGTACCCGAACCCCGTGCCGTACGCCGACTTCGTCACGACGACGACGCACAAGAGCCTGCGCGGCCCGCGCGGCGGCGTGATCCTGATGAAGGCTGAACACGAGAAGGCCATCAACTCGGCCATCTTCCCGGGCATCCAGGGCGGCCCGCTGATGCACGTGATCGCCGGCAAGGCGGTGGCGTTCAAGGAAGCCCTGTCGCCGGAGTTCAAGGCCTACCAGGAGCAAGTGGTGAAGAATGCGCGCGCCATGGCCGAAACGCTGATGGCCCGTGGTCTGCGGATCGTGTCGGGCCGCACCGAAAGCCATGTGATGCTGGTCGATCTGCGCGCCAAGAAGATCACCGGCAAGGAAGCCGAGAAGTTGCTGGGTGACGCACACATCACCGTCAACAAGAACGCGATTCCGAACGATCCGGAAAAGCCGTTCGTGACCTCGGGCATCCGCCTGGGCTCCCCGGCGATGACCACGCGCGGCTTCAAGGAAGCCGAAGCCGTGAAGGTGGCTCATCTGATCGCTGATGTGCTGGATAACCCGCACGACGAGGCGAACATTGCCGCCGTTCGCGCCAAGGTGGCCGAGCTGACCAAGCAGTTCCCGGTCTACGCTTGAGGCATCCAACCCCGGTCGGGGCCCACACACCCACGGCCATGCAGTACCCTGCCGCGATGCGCCTCAAGGCCATCGCGGCGTTGTTTTTTTAGCGCAGTGCGTGTTTGAGGTTGCCGAGGAGACCACCGGCATGAAATGCCCCTTTTGCGGCCACGCGGCCACCCAGGTAATTGAGACCCGGATGTCGGAAGAAGGCGACACCGTACGCCGCCGCCGTCGCTGCGAATCCTGCGACCGGCGCTTTACGACCTACGAGCGCATCGAGCTGTTCTTCCCGGCAGTCGTCAAAAAGAATGGCAGCCGCGTCGACTACGACCGCAACAAGGTCAAGGATTCCATGCGCCTGGCGTTGCGCAAGCGCCCCGTTTCCGCGGAGGCCATCGACGAGGCCATCGCCCGCATCGAAGAAAAGCTCCTCAGCCACGGCGACAAGGAAATCGGCAGCGACCGCGTCGGCGAACTCGTGATGCGCGAGCTCAAGCGGCTGGACAAGATCGGGTACATCCGGTTTGCGTCGGTGTACCGGAGCTTTGAGGATCTGGCGGAGTTTCGCGACGTGCTGGACGAGGTCGCGGCGACGAATGTGCGCAAGTAAGGTTGTGCGGCCAACCCTACCAGCAACTTGATGCTGTTAATGTGCCCCCCGAGACGGCCTTGTTTCCGGCCTGATCGTAGCTGAACGTGCCACAGGCATCTGTCGCTTGCCCGCCCTGCGGAGCGGCCTGAATCGTGTAAAGCGTCTGCGTGGGCGCCACCGAAAAGCTCAGCGCGTAGTAGCCATTCTCTGACCTGCTGGCGTAGACGCCGCTGGCGCCCAGCGTTGCCCCTGCGTAAGTGTTGCTTAACGAGCGGTATTGCTCCATTTTTTGGGCCGCAGCGAGCAGTGCTGCCTTGCCGTCCGCGCGCCTCGACTTCTGTATGTAGCTCGTGAACGACGGATAGGCTATGACCGCGAGAATGCCCACAATAGCAACTGTGATCATTAACTCAACCAATGTGAAGCCACGAGGGCGAGCACTTCCGCGTTCTGTGTTCATCGCAGATAAATAATGGAAATCGTTCGCTCGGAAGCGTCCTTCGGATCCAGGAGAAAGTGAATTTCCTGGCCCACACGCAGCGACGAAAGGCGATCTTCGCTACCTGCAGCGTTAAACACGCGCACAGCGGGGCTGAGACGAAGATGATTGCCGTGAATGACGATCTCAGCGTGATTCAAATTGAACGATGTGATCACGCCATCCAGCATATGCGGCGCCTCAACCGAATGAGACTGCACCCTCCCGGACCCGAAGTGGGGGATTGCGTGGCCAGACTCCCCGCCTCCCAGTGCGAGGGCGGCATGTGAGGAGTGACTCGCCAACACGAAAGTGGCAATCACAAATAGTCTCTTCATATTCATCCGCTCTCTTCAATTCAATTGGCGCCAGGCCACTCGACCTCGAGATCCTTTGCCAGCCGTCTCGCCAATGACCTGAATCGCGCCGGCAGAGGTATTCACGTACTTGTTTTCGAACGGCGCGGCTCCCGGCGCCTGAATAGGCTGCAGAAAACCCGGGGCAGCCGGGATCGACCCGACTTGGCGGCCACTTGTGTTGGCGGGCGCGTTGCCATATTGGAGCAAATCGGCGCTGTTGATGACCCCATCGCCATTCGTATCGAAGGTTGGGCTGTCGAGGCGATTCCCCGTAAAGACATCGAGTTCCATCACCCACCCTGTACCGCCGGCACTGCATTGAGCCGTGGACGGGATAACCGTATTGAAGATCACGCGTCCTGAGCGGATCGTGGCATCGGTCACCGAGCGCTCTCCCGTGGACGGGAGATTGATGTACCACCCCAGCTTTGCGCTGTTGTAGGAGCCGAGCGAGATCACTCCATCACCGGACCGCAAGGTGTCCAACCTCGGCGTTCCGACCGCGTGTGTCGTCATGCGATACGTGTTGCCGTCAGGACCTACTGCTGTGCCCAGCACGGTCTGCTGCTGGAGGTTCGACAAACCACCGATGGTCGCACCTTTGTCGATGATGCCGTAGAACGTCTGGGCGGAAGTGGATCCGGTGTCGCTCGTGGTGAAGTACTGCCCCGTACCGAAGACCAGAAGGTAGTTGCCTTGTAAGTTCCTGGTCACGTCGGGGCGCACCGTGATGGGCTGTCCACCCGTGCTGAACAAAGGCTGCGGAGACGCGGCAGTTCCGTAAGCGACACCCCAATTGCTGACCGAACTGCTCGACAGATCGAACTTCCACATGTTGCCCGCCAGATCACCCGCGTAAACAACGTCGGCAACACCATCTCCGTTGGTATCAACGGCGGTAGGCCCCGACAGCCCATTGGGGGCGGCAGTAGTACCCGCATTCGTGTCGATCTTCGCGGTGATCGCGCCTGTCTCTGCGTCCAGCACAAACAATGCAGCGTGTCCGGTCGTACTCGCGGCGCCATCGGGTTGCGTACTGTTATAACCGTTCGCCACAATGACAGACCACCTGCCATTGTTCGTCTTGACAATCAACGGCTGCCCAAAGCTGTAGCCCATATCGCGGTCGTTTGCGTCGGTGAACTCCCAGCGAGCGACTTGACTTGCGGTCGACTCGGAAAACTTCGACGGATCCGTTACGTCAAGCGCAAAAACGCCTTGCCCTCCCGCGGCTAGCGCACCCGATAGCAACGTGTGCCACGCCCCCTTATAAAACGTGTCGCCCACCGTAACGGAGCCGTCAATGTAATACTGGTGCGTGTAAGCGGGCGCCGTCAGCATGCTCAGATTGCTGTAGACAGCGGCCGGAACATAGGCCATCGACTCCTTACCCGTCGACGCATTGATGCCATGCAGCATGCCATCGTTGGCCCCGACATAAATCATGGGCGTCCGGTTGCGCCAGGTCGATACGAACGCCGAATACGGGACGCTCTCCATGTTGTCAGGATAATTAAACGCCGGTGCGCCCACGTAGTTTGGCGACGAGTGGATGATGTCGCCCAACTTGCTCGTTGGCCGGTTGCGAAACGACGGCGTGCATGAGCCGCAAGTGTTGGCTTCATTAGCGCTACTTCCACGCA
>JAGWNU010000338.1 GCA_028871175.1 Burkholderiaceae bacterium
CGCCGCGCGGCGTCGACGCGACCGCTTGCGTGGCCGCCGAGGGACTCGACGCGCGCCGCACCGTGGCGCTCGATACGCTCTATCCGTTTGCCGCCACCAAGCGCCGCACGCTGATGACCACGCCCGCCACCGACCCGACCTACCGCGACGCTGCCCACGGCCTGCTCGCCTCCGATGGTGTGCCCGTGACGGTGATCCGCGATTCGGGTGGCTTCGTTGCGCAGCGCATCGTCGCGTGCATCGTCAACATCGCCTGCGACATCGCACAGCAGCGCATTGCCACGCCACACGACATCGACCTGGCCGTCACGCTGGGCCTGGGCTATCCGCAGGGGCCGCTCGCGCTGGGCGACACGCTCGGCGCAATGGCGATTCTTGAAGTGCTGCAGAACCTCTACGCGCTCTACGGTGACCCACGTTACCGCCCGAGCCCATGGCTGCTGCGCCGTGCGCGTCTTGGCATGTCGCTGCTGACACCCGACGCCTGATCGCCCCCACCCACCCTGACGAGGCCGACATGACCGCGCAACTGCTCTCCCAACGCATCGGCTCGACGCTGGTGCTCACGCTGTCCAACCCCGACGCGCGCAATGCACTGGACCCGGTGATGTACGCCGCGTCGATGGAAGCACTGGACCGCGCCGCCAACGACAACGAGATCCGCGCCGTCATCTTCACGGGTGCCGACAAGGCCTTCTGCGCCGGCGGCAACCTGAACCGCCTGCTGGAAAACCGCAGCAAACCCAGGAGCGTGCAGGAACAGGGCATCGACGCGCTCAACCACTGGATCGAAACCATCCGCACGTTTCCCAAGCCCGTGATTGCGGCCGTGGAAGGACCAGCGGCGGGCGCTGGCTTCTCGCTCGTGCTGGCGTGCGACCTTGTGGTCGCCGCATCCGATGCGAAGTTCGTGATGGCGTATGTGAATGTCGCGCTCACGCCGGACGGCGGCGGCTCGTGGCACATCGCGCGCTTCCTGCCGCGCCCGCTCGCCAGCGAAATCATCATGCTGGGTAAACCCGTCGGCGCCGAGCGGCTTGCACATTTCGGCCTCATCAATGAAGTCGTCAAGCCGGGCGAAGCGCTGGATCACGCGCTCGCGCTGGCGGAACGACTCGCGGCGCAATCGCCGCACGCCGTAGGGCGTATCAAGGGCCTGATCACGCACGCAGAAGATGCCTCGCTGCACGAGCATCTCAAGGCCGAGCAACACAGCTTTGTCGAAGCCCTGCACCACGCCGATGGCAACGAGGGCATTTCGGCCTTTCTGCAGAAGCGCAAACCCCAATACCGCTGAGCATGGTTCCGTTCCCGACCCCGAACCGTCGGCGCGTCTATCTGATGCGCCATGGCGCCGTCACGTACTTCGATGCAACCGGCCGCCCGGTCCTGCCCGAAACCGTGCCGCTCAACGAAGAGGGCCGCAGGCAGGCCAGCGCCGCAGGCCAAGCCTTTGCGAACGAGAACATCGTCTTCGATCGCGTGATCGTCAGCGGCCTGCCGCGCACGGTGGAGACGGCGCAGCGCGTTCTGGCCGAAATGCCCGCGATGCAGCAACGCGGCGTCACGCTCGAGCAATGGCCGGAGCTGCAGGAGATCCGCGGCGGCAAACTGGCAGAGATTCCTGAGCACGAAGTCGCGCAGGCCTTCATCGGTGCATTCGCGGGCACGGTGCCGGAAGACCGGCGTTTTCTCAACGGCGAAAGCATCGGCGAGTTCCTCGACCGCGTGATCCCGGCGCTGACCCACCTGCGCACGCAACCCGACTGGGACACGGTGCTGCTGGTGCTGCACGGTGGCACCAACCGCGCGATCCTGTCGCACGCCATTACCGGAGGCCAGCGTGTGTTCTTCGGCAACCTCGCGCAGACCGCCGGCTGCATCAACGTGCTGGATGTCGGCGATGACCCTGCCGACTGGGTGCTGCGCATGAGCAATTTCGCGCCACCCTCCCCCGTACACCTCGGCTCACGCCTGACGACGATGGAGGTCCTGCTGCAGCAATACCTTCGTTTCCGCCGGCCGGCAGCCTGACCCCTTTCCCAATACAGAGACAGAACAAGATTCGGAGACACGCCATGACACAGCAGGATTTTTCCGCCTTTGAAGGCACGCGCCCCGTCGCAGAACAACAGAAGTTCGACATCGGCGCGCTCGAGGCATGGATGGCCCATCACGTGCAAGGGTTCGCTGGCCCGCTCACCGTTGAACAGTTCAAGGGGGGGCAGTCGAACCCGACCTTCAAGCTGATCACCCCTTCACGCACGTATGTGATGCGCGCCAAGCCGGGCCCGAAGGCGAAACTGCTGCCCTCCGCC
>JAGWNU010000005.1 GCA_028871175.1 Burkholderiaceae bacterium
GCGCCCGAGCACGAATACGTAAACAGCAGGCCGCCCGGGCGCAGCAACTGCATGCCAACCAGGTTGATCTCCTTGTATGCCCGCGCCGCGCGATCGACCTGCTGCGCCGACGCCGCAAATTTGGGCGGGTCCAGCACGATCAGGTCAAACTGGCGGCCTTCTGCGCGGAAGTTGCGCAGCGACTTGAAGACGTCCGCATCCAACCACTCGGCGCGCGCCGGATCGAAGCCATTGAGCGTGACGTTGCGCTCGGCCACCGCCAGCGCCTCGCCCGACGAGTCGATCGACACCACCGAACGCGCCCCGCCCTTGAGCGCCGCCAGCGAAAACCCGCCCGTATAGCAGAAGCAGTTCAGCACATCGCGATCGCGCGCCAAGGCGCCGACCAGCGCGCGGTTGTCGCGCTGATCGATGTAGAAGCCCGTCTTGTGGCCTTCACGCACGTCGACGTAATAGCGCACGCCGTGCTCGGTAGCAGACAGGTCTGCAGCAGGCTCCGCACCGGCCAGCACACCGGTCATCTGCTCCAGGCCTTCGCGCTCGCGCACGCTCACGTCCGACCGTTCGTAGACGTTCGGGCAATCCGTCTCTTTGATGAGCGCGGCGACGATCGCCTGCTTCCAGTGCTCCACGCCCGCGGCGCTGAACTGGCAGACGAGCTGGCCCGCGTCCCCGATGCCGTACTGGTCGACGATCAGGCCGGGCAGGCCGTCGGCTTCGCCCATGACGAGGCGCACGGCGTCGGTGTCGTGCACCCACGCGCGGCGGTACGCCACGGCGGCGGCAATGCGGCGTTTGAAGAACGCGTGGTCGACGGGCTCGGCTTCATCAAAGCTCCACGCGCGCGCGCGAATCTGAGAGACGGGGCTGAACGCGGCGCGCGCCAGAAACTGGCCGTTATGCGCGCGCACAATGACGGTCGCGCCGGAGGCCGGCTTGCCCTCCACGCGATCGATGGCGTTGGCGAAAATCCACGGGTGCCGGCGCAGCAGCGAGCGCTCCTTGCCGGGCTTCAGAATCAGGGTTTGCATACGACTGGGGATGGGGCGCCCGAAGGCTCGGGCAATGCGCTACTTCTTTTTTGCGCGGGGATGCGCCTGATCGTAGATCTTGGCCAGGTGCTGAAAATCGAGCGAAGTATAAACCTGCGTGCTCGCAATGCTGGCGTGGCCGAGCAGTTCCTGCACCGCGCGCAAATCGCCCGACGACTGCAGCATGTGCGTGGCAAACGAATGCCGCAGCATGTGCGGATGCACATCCGCCGGCACACCCGCCGCGATGGCGTTGCGCTTCATGCGCAATTGAATCTGCCGCTGCGCCAGCCGCTTGCCGCGTGGGGAGAGAAACAGCGCGTACGCGTCTTCGGGTGCCGCGTCCGGCTTGGCCAGTTGCTCGCGCACCGCCAGCCATGCGGCCAGCGCCTCGGCCGCCTTGGTGCCGACCGGCACCGTGCGCCGCTTGCTGCCCTTGCCGAGCACCTGTACCTCGCGCGCCTCCAGATCGAGCCAGCTCAAAGATTCATACGCGCCGGCCTTCACGTGGCGCATATCCAGGCTGACGAGTTCGGAGAGCCGCAGTCCGCACGAATAGAACAGCTCGTTGACGGCACGGTCGCGGACGGTCTCGGCATCGTCGCCGGGCAGTTGCTCCATCAGCGCGACAGCTTGCTCGACGGACAACGCTTTCGGCAACCGCTTCGGGCTCTTCGGCGCGCGCACACCGTCGACGGGATTGGCGGTGACGGCGGCATCGCGCAGCGCCATCCATTTGAACCAGCCGCGCCACGCCGACAGCGCCCGCGCAATGCTGCGGCCGGACAAACCGTCGCCATGCAGCTGCGCCATCATGCGGCGGATATGGTGCGACTGCAGTTGCGTGAGATCGACGTTGGCAGCGTGCTGCGCGCCCAGGCGCTGCAGCACGGCCAGCTCGCGGGTGTAGCTCTCGAGGGTGTGCGGCGAGAGCTGCCGCTCGAACTTCAGTGCGTCAAGGTACGCCGCAATCTGCGGATGTGGCGGCTGTGCGCCATGGTCATCGGCGGATGCAGAGTGCGGCATACGGTGGGCTGCGCTCAGTCGCGCAGGCGATTGAGCGCGGCAGCGGCCAGTTCGCCGATCTGCGCGAGGTAGGTCGTGCCCATGCCGTCATGGAAGCGGCGGGCGTCCGGCGAGCCGAGCACCAGCAGGCCGAATGCCGGCGCCGCGCTGGCATCGGCATCGCCCCGCACCGGCACGCGCAGCGTCACAATCGCGAGCGATTCGATGGGCTCGCCGGTATCCGACGTATCCAACCAGCCGGCGGCTTCAAAACCCGCATTGGCGCCGCAATACGGCGCACGCAGGCCCGCAGCAAACAGGCGCACTTCCTCGCTCACACCCTGCGCGACTTCCAGGTGCGCGAATTCTTCGCCGACCTGCCACACGCGCAGCGCCACGGCCGGCACGTCGAAGATTTCACGCAGGCCATCCTGCACGGCATACGGCAGCGCATGCGTGTCGGCCTCGCCCAGCAGGCGCGTCGTCCACGCGTGCACGCGCTGCTGCGTGCGGTCGTTCTCGTTGCCGTGGCGCATCAGGTCCGACAGCTTGAGTTCGAGGTGCTTGTTCTTGTCGCGCAGGATTTCCATCTGACGCTCCTGCAGCGACACGGCGCGGTGGCTGTGCGGGCTCGTCAATTGAATGGCGGCCAGCAGCTCGGCGTGCTCTTCAAAGAAGGCCGGATGCGCCTGCAGGTAGTTGGCGACGTCTTGTGCGTTCATGGTCATTACTGTCTTTCTCTTTTAGAGACCGTTGCAAAATGAAGCGAAGCGGTTCTGACGGTTCAACGCCGACGCAGACAGTACAAGTCGTACGGCAAGGAGGGGTTGGGCCGTCAGAATCATTTTTCAACGGTCTCAGGCGCCCAGTTTCTTCTTCAGCAGATCATTGACTTGTGCGGGGTTGGCCTTGCCGCGCGTGGCCTTCATGGCCTGACCCACCAGCGCGTTGAATGCCTTCTCCTTGCCGGCGCGGAATTCCTCGACCGACTTGGCGTTGGCCGCCAGCACGTCGTCGATGATCTTCTCCAGCTCGCCCGAATCGGACATCTGCTTCAGGCCCTTCTCGGCGATGATCGCGTCGGCATCGCCGCCGTGTTCGCCGGCCCACATGGCGGGGAAGACGTCCTTCTTGGCGGTGTTGTTGCTGATCGTGCCGTCGGCAATACGGGCCAGCAGCTTGGCCAGTTGCGCTGGCTTGACCGGTGCGGCGTCGATGTCCAGGTCGGCGCGGTTCAGGTTCGAGGCAACCTCGCCCATGATCCAGTTGGCCGCGGCCTTGGCGTTCGCGGCACCCGCATCCGCCACGACGGCTTCGAAGTACGCAGCCGTCGCCTTGGTGGCGGTGAGGATGCTGGCGTCGTACTTCGGCAAGCCGTAGGCCGACTCGAAGCGTGCGGCCATGGCGGCCGGCAGCTCGGGCAACGTGGCGCGCACACGCTCGATCCAGTCCTCGCCGATGACGAGCGGCAGCAGGTCGGGGTCGGGGAAGTAGCGGTAATCCTGCGCGTCTTCCTTGCTGCGCATCGAGCGCGTTTCTTTGCGGTCCGGATCGTACAGGCGGGTTTCCTGCACCACGGTGCCGCCGTCTTCGATCAGCTCGATCTGGCGGCGCACTTCGTAGTTGATCGCCTCTTCCAGGAAGCGGAACGAGTTGAGGTTCTTGATTTCGCAGCGCGTGCCGAACGGTGCATCCGGCCCCGGGCGCACCGACACGTTCGCGTCGCAGCGGAAGCTGCCTTCCTGCATGTTGCCGTCGCAGATGCCCAGCCACATCACCAGCGCGTGCAGGGCCTTGGCATAGGCAACGGCCTCGGCCGCGCTGCGCATGTCGGGCTCGGTCACGATTTCCAGCAGCGGCGTGCCGGCGCGGTTCAGGTCGATGCCGGTCATGCCGGCAAAGTCTTCGTGCAGCGATTTGCCCGCATCTTCTTCCAGGTGCGCACGCGTGAGCTGCACGGTCTTCTCATACCCAGGCTGGCCGTTCTTGCCTTCCACCTGGATGGTCAGCGTGCCGCCCTGCACCACCGGGATCTCGTACTGGCTGATCTGGTAGCCCTTGGGCAGATCGGGGTAGAAGTAATTCTTGCGCGCGAAGATGCTCTTGGGCGCGATCTTGGCGCCGATGGCCAGGCCGAACACGATGGCGCGCTCGACGGCGCCCTTGTTCAGCACCGGCAGCACGCCTGGCAGCGCCAGGTCAACCGGCGCCGCTTGCGTGTTGGGCGCCGCGCCAAAGGCGGTGGACGCGCCGGAGAAAATCTTCGAGACCGTCGAGAGCTGCGTGTGCGTCTCGAGGCCGATCACCACTTCCCATTGCATGTTGCGTGTGTCCTGTCGATTGTTGTGGTGTGAATGTCTAGGTACTCAGGTATTCAGGTGTTCTTGCGTCGCTGCGATCAGGGGTGCGGCGCATCGAGCCACGCCGCGAGTTTGGCAAAGGCCGCTTCGCGCGCGGCCGGGTCGCCGCCGACGGTAACCGTTCCGTAGCGACGCCCCTTCGGGATGCCATTGCGCTCCTTGACCGGCGCCGTGCCGTCAAAGCCGTGATACGCGCCGCCAAACATGTCCAGCTCGAAACGCGCCTGCGGCTGCCGGGCCAGCACGGCGGTCTGCAGCGCCTGGCAGTGATCGGCCGGGGTCCAGTCATCGTTGCTGCCGGCCAGCAGCAGCAACGGCGCGTTGAGCCGATAGTCCGGCCGCTTCTGCGCCGACGCGCACCCAGGGTAAAACGCCACGGCGCGATCCACCAGCGGGGTACCCGCCGGCCACGCTCGGCTTGCGTCCACTGCGTCGAGCACGGCCTGCGCGCCGTTAGACCACCCCAGCAGTACGATACGGCGGGCGTCCACCTCCGGCTGCGTGACGACCCAGCGAATCGCAGCGAGGATGTCCGCGCGCCGGACCGCGCCATTGATGCCGCGCGCAGCATAGCGCTCCGTGCAAATGCCGTGCGGCTTGCCGCGCGGGCCAAAGCTGTCCGGAAACAACACCGCATAGCCACGCGCGCTCAGCCACTGCGCATAACCCCGGTAACGCGAGCCCAGCGCCCTCGCATCGGCGCCGGCAGGCGTGTACAGCCCGCTGCAGCCATGCAGTGCAATCACGACCGGCGCGCCGCCAGCGGGTGCCTTGGCATGCGGCGCAAACCAATAGGCTGTCAGCGTTTGCGGAGCGCCCTCCGCATCCTTGGCCGACGCGCGCGGAATTTCCACCGTCCGCACGCCCAATTCCGCCGCCGAGGGCGCAGGCGCAGCCGGCATTTCAGGCAGCGCGTCGGGCGCCGGCTGGGCGGCGACATGCAGCGCCAGGGCGCCTGCGAACACCGCCAGCACGCGAAGCGATGCGCGGATCACCGGGCGTTGCGGGCGCACTGGCCCGTTTGCGGGTCGAACATGACCGGCCATGCCTCGTCGTAGATGCCGGGCGTGCAATGCGCTTCGCAATTGGCGTGCGCCAGCGTCACGCGGCGCGGGTCCTGCCAGACCATCAGCTCGCAATTGCCGCCACGCTCGTGCAACTCGATGCTCGGCCTGCGCTTGGTCTGCTGGAAGGTCGACAGATCAAACTGGCACGAACCACGCCGGCCCACCCACAGTTGCCAGTGCAAGGCGCTGACGTTGTTGTCGGCCACGGTGAGCGTCGCCTGCTCGCGGAAACCGTCTTCTTCGGTCTGGCTGCAGTAGCCGTTGATGTCGATGCGGCGGTCGGAGATCGGCGGCGGCTTCGACGGCCGGCTGATGCCCGGAATCGACGGCAGCGGAATCGGCACGCACGCCGCCAGCAGGCCGGCGGCAAGCGCCAGCCCGAGTGCAGTGCGGATGCGGTGGTTCATGCGCGCCTCCTGCGTGGAGCGATACGTCTGTACGGGCCTCAGGCCGCCGGCTGGCGGTTGTGCCAGTCGGTCGCCTGCTGGAATGCATGCGCGATCTGCAGCATGCGTGCCTCTTCAAAATAGTTGCCGATGATCTGCAAGCCAACCGGCAGACCGTTGGCGCCAAAGCCCGCCGGCACGCTCATGCCCGGCAGGCCTGCCAGGCTGGTCGACAGCGTGAAGATGTCTTCCAGGTACATCTGCACCGGATCATCGCTCTTCTCGCCGATCTTCCAGGCAACGGTCGGGGCGACGGGGCCCATGATCACGTCGCACTGCGCGAATGCGTTCTGAAAATCCTGCGCGATGATGCGGCGGATCTTCTGCGCCTGGAGGTAATAAGCGTCGTAATAGCCGTGCGACAGCACATAGGCACCGACCAGGATGCGCCGCTTGACCTCCCAGCCGAAGCCCTCCGCTCGCGTCTTCCGGTACATGTCGGCCAGGTCGCGATACTCGGCTGCGCGGTGGCCGTAACGCACACCGTCAAAGCGCGACAGGTTCGACGAAGCCTCGGCCGGGGCGATCACGTAATACGTCGGGATCGACAGCTCGGTCTTGGGCAGGCTGATGTCGACCAGCGTGGCGCCGAGCTTTTCCATTTCTGCCAGCGCGGCGCGCACGGCGGCGCGCACGTCGTCGGCCAGGCCTTCGCCAAAATACTCTCTGGGCAGGCCGATGCGCAGGCCGGCCAGCGGGCGCGCGGCATCGGCGCCCTGCAGCGGCTGGCCGAGCAGGCGGCTGAAATCTTCCACGTCGCCACCGCGGCCGGGTTCCAGGCTGGTGGAATCGCGCGGGTCAAAGCCGGCCATGGCCGACAGCAGCAGCGCGCAATCTTCGGCTGTGCGGGCCATCGGGCCGCCCTGGTCCAGCGACGAGGCGAAGGCGATCATGCCGTAGCGCGACACGCGGCCGTACGTCGGCTTGATCCCCGTGATGCCCGAGAACGATGCCGGCTGGCGGATCGAACCGCCCGTGTCCGTCCCCGTTGCAGCGGGCGCCAGATCGGCTGCCACCGCCGCCGCCGAGCCGCCCGACGAACCGCCCGGCACGTGCTCGACGCTCCACGGGTTCTTGACGGCGCCAAAGGCCGAATTCTCGTTGGAGGAGCCCATCGCAAACTCGTCCATGTTGGTCTTGCCGAGCGTCACCATGCCCGCCGCGCCCAGGCGTTCGACCACCGTGGCGTCAAACGGGCTCGTGTAGTTGGCGAGCATCCTGGAGCCCGCCGTGGCGCGCCAGCCGCGCGTGACGAACACGTCCTTGTGCGCGATCGGCACGCCGGTCAGCGGTGCGGCGTTGCCGGCAGCAATGCGCGCATCGGCGGCCTGCGCCTGCGCGAGCGTTGCCTCGGCATCGACATGGGTGAAGGCGTTGAGGTCCGCCCGGGCCTCGATGCGCGACAGGTAGTGACGCGCCAGTTCGACCGCCGAAACCTCCTTGGCGGCGAGTTGGGCAGACAGGGCTTTGATCGTGGATGCGGTCATCGAATACGTTCGGATAGGCTGCCGGCAGCGGCCGGCGACGTCGAAATGCGGGAAGGGTCAAGTCGGGCGCACACGCGCCGTTGTGCGACTTACTCGATCACCTTGGGCACGAGGTAAAGGCCCGCCTCGGTGGCGGGAGCGCATTGCTGGTAGTCGGCGCGGCGGTCGGGCTCGGTGACGGCATCCTCGCGCAGGCGCTGCGCCTGCACCTGGACCTGCTCGATCGGGTGCGCCATCGGCTCGATGCCCGTGGTGTCCACGGCCTGCATCTGCTCGACCAGCGAGAAGAACTGGTTGAGTTGCGCGAGGGTCTGCGCGGCTTCGCCATCGGAGACTTCGATGCGGGCCAGGTGGGCGATGCGTTTGACGTCGGAAAGTTCGAGTGCCATCGGAGTGGGTCAGTGAGTGCGGCGGCGGGCAGGATGCGACGCGCAAATGGCGGGAAGCGGCGACCACTGCGCGCGGGGTGCGCCGTGATGGCGCCGATCGCCCGCAAATTTGGAGCCAAGAGCCCGCCGAATACCCGCAGAGTGCCCGAATTATAAGGTATGATTGCCGACTAAATTTCTAAGTCAGCAGGCGACTTCGTGAAGCCACGGACCCTCTGATTAAGTGCCCGGGAACCTCCCGGCAGCCGCGCCATCAGCATCTGGCGACACTTAATCAAAGGTTCCTTGGGGCCGCCCTCTCCGGGCGGCTCACTCCGGCAGGATGATCAGTGCCAAGGCACTGTACCGCCGACTACCACGGAGCCCGCGACATTCCCGGGAGCGCAGTAGCAGGATCGGACCGCATGGCACAGCCGTGCGTGGTCTGTGCGTTGGTGCAGCCGTTGCGCCGTGATCCTGCCGCTGACCCGCCCATGACTCGAAAAACAGGATTCATTCGATGTTCGGCTTTTTGCGCAGCTATTTCTCCAACGATCTCGCGATCGACCTCGGCACCGCCAACACCCTGATCTACGTCCGCGACAAGGGCATCGTCCTCGACGAGCCTTCGGTGGTGGCGATTCGCCAGGAAGGCGGCCCGAGCGCCAAGAAGACCATCCAGGCGGTGGGCAAGGAAGCCAAGCAGATGCTCGGCAAGGTGCCGGGCAACATCGAGGCCATCCGCCCGATGAAAGACGGCGTCATCGCCGACTTCACCGTCACTGAGCAGATGCTCAAGCAGTTCATCAAGATGGTGCACGACACCAAGCTGCTGCGCCCGAGCCCGCGCATCATCATCTGCGTGCCGTGCGGTTCGACCCAGGTCGAGCGCCGTGCCATCCGCGAATCGGCGCTCGGCGCCGGCGCGTCGCAGGTGTACCTGATTGAAGAGCCGATGGCTGCCGCGATTGGCGCCGGCCTGCCGGTGTCGGAGCCTTCGGGTTCGATGGTGGTGGACATTGGCGGCGGCACCACCGAGGTGGGCATCATCTCGCTGGGCGGCATGGTCTACAAGGGCAGCGTCCGGGTGGGCGGCGACAAGTTCGACGAGGCCATCGTCAACTACATCCGCCGCAACTACGGCATGCTGATCGGCGAACAGACCGCCGAAGCCATCAAGAAGGAAATCGGTTCGGCCTTCCCGGGTTCGGAAGTGCGCGAGATGGAAGTGAAGGGCCGCAACCTGTCGGAAGGCATTCCGCGTGCCTTCACGGTGTCGTCCAACGAAATCCTGGAAGCGCTGACGGATCCGCTGAACCAGATCGTCTCGTCGGTGAAGATCGCGCTGGAACAAACCCCGCCGGAACTCGGTGCCGACATTGCCGAGCGCGGCATGATGCTCACCGGCGGCGGCGCGCTGCTGCGCGACCTCGACCGCCTGCTGGCCGAAGAAACCGGCCTGCCGGTGCTGGTGGCCGAAGACCCGCTGACCTGCGTGGTGCGCGGCTCCGGCATGGCGCTCGAACGCATGGACAAGCTCGGCAGCATCTTCTCGTACGAATAACGGGACCATGGACCACGCGTATCCGCGTTTCGCTTTCGTGGCCGTGCTTACGGTCGCGCCAACGGCCTTCGCGGACCGCTGAGATGCGTCTTGCGCCGGTGCGCCGCGCTCTGCCCGCCACGGGCCACCGCACCGCACCAGCGCCACACCCAATCTGTCGCCGGCAGGCCGATCGCGCGCCTGCCGTGCCCATTTGAAGCGTCCGGGTCATGGATTACTCCCCGCCGCCCCTCTTCAAGCAGGGCCCGTCCGCCACGGCGCGGCTGGTCGCCCTGCTTGCGCTTGCGCTTGCGCTCCTGGTGATCGACGCCCGCATGTCGGTGCTCGGCGTGGTCCGGCAGGTCGTGTCGGTGGTGCTGTACCCGGTCGAGCGCCTGGTACTGATTCCGCGTGATACGGCGCGCGCGGTGCTCGACTACACACAGTCGTCCACCAAGCTGGCAGCAGACAACCGCAATCTGCGCGAGTCGGCCGTCGCCCAGGCCCAGCAGTCGCTGCGCGCGTCCCAGCTTGAAGCCGAGAACCGCAACCTGCGCACCCTCCTGAACCTGCAGCAGCACGCAGCCGTGCCGACGGTGGCGGCGGAGGTTCTTTACGAGGCGCGTGATCCTTATACCCAGCGCATCGTGATCGATCGCGGCTCCAAGGACGGCATCCGCGCCGGCTACCCCGTCATCGACGATCGCGGCGTGGTGGGACAGATCACGCGCGTGTCGCTCTTCGAATCCCAGGTGACCTTGCTGACGGACAAGGACCAGGCGATTCCCGTAGAGGTCGTACGCAACGGCCTGCGCAGCGTGGCCTTCGGGGGCGCTCGCCCGGGCGCGCTGGACCTGCGTTTCATGGCGGCCTCGGCCGATCTGCAGCAGGGCGACCTGCTCGTGACGTCCGGGCTGGATGGCGTCTATCCGGCAGGCCTGCCGGTCGCGCGCATTTCACAGATCGAGCGAAGGGCCGACACCGCGTTCTCGCGCGTGACCTGTGAGCCGGTCGCTGGCATCCGCAGCAACCGGCACCTGCTGATCGTGAAGTACGAATCGGGCTTCCCGCCGCCGATGGAGCCTGCGCCACCCGCCGCCAAGGGCAAGAACGCCGCCCGCGATGCGCGCGAAGAGAAAGAGCGGGCGGCACGCGCCGCCGCCGAAGCCGCGGTACCGGGGCCGGCTGCCGATGAAAACACCACGCCGCCGCGCCCGACCGACGCCGACGGCAATCCGTTGGATACCGATCCAGCGCCAAAACGCTAAGCGGGGCCATCGCTCATGAACTCGCCGCAATACCTGCTGCGCCCGGTGAATCCCGGCTTCATCGCTTTCAGCTTCGTGCTGGCATTCCTGTTCAACCTGATGCCGTGGGGCCACATGCAGTGGATTCCCGATCTGGTGGCGCTGGTACTGGTGTTCTGGAACATCCACCAGCCGCGCCGCGTGGGCATGGTGGTGGCCTTTCTGCTCGGGCTGCTGATGGACGTGCACGAGGCGCGCCTGCTGGGCGAACACGCCATGGCGTACACGCTGCTGTCGTATTTTGCGATCACCATCCACCGGCGCGTGCTGTGGTTCTCGGTGCTGTCGCAGGCGCTGCACGTGCTGCCGCTGCTGGTGCTGGCGCACGCCGTGCCGATCGTCATCCGCCTGCTGATGGGCGCGCACCTGCCGGACTGGCAGGTCATCCTCCCCCCGCTGATCGAGGCAGGTCTCTGGCCGTTCGCGAACGCCTTCCTGCTCGCGCCGCAACGCCGTCCGGAGAGCGTCGATGAGACGCGCCCGATCTGATGTATCTCGCTGTTAGTCCGGCATGACCGAAATCCGTAACGTCGAACAGGAGCTGTCGCGCTTTCGCCTGCGGCTGGCGGCGGCGGCGCTGTTTGTGCTGGTTTGCTTCGGTCTGCTGCTGGCGCGCTTCTTCTGGCTGCAATCCATCAAGCATGAACAGTACTCGGCCAAGGCCGAGGACAACCGCATCTCGGTGGCGCCGATCGAGCCCAACCGCGGCATCATCATGGACCGCAACGGCGTGGTGCTGGCGCGCAATTATTCGGCATACACGCTGGAGATCACGCCGTCCAAGCTGCAGGACACGCTGGACAACACCATCGATCAGCTGGCCCAGTTGGTCGACATCCAGCCGCGCGACCGCCGCCGCTTCAAGCGCCTGATGGAAGATGCGCGCAGCTTCGAAAGCCTGCCGATCCGCAGCCAGCTGACCGACCAGGAAGTCGCGCGCTTCTCGGCGCAGCGCTTCCGCTTTCCGGGCGTGGACGTGCACGCGCGGCTGTTCCGCCAATACCCGCTGGGCGAATCGGCGTCGCACGTGATCGGCTACATCGGCCGCATCTCCGAGCGCGATCTCGAACGCATCGACGACATGAGCGACGCCAACAGCCAGCCGGGCGTCACATACGACCCGCGCAAGGATTCCAACAACTACAGCGGCACGGAATACATCGGCAAGGTCGGGATCGAGCAAAGCTACGAGACGGAGCTGCATGGCCTGACCGGCTACGAAGAGGTGGAGGTCAGCGCGGGCGGGCGGCCGATCCGCACGCTGTCCACCTCGCAGGCGACACCGGGCAACAACCTGATCCTGTCGCTCGACATCAACCTGCAGCGTCTGGCCGAGCAGCTCTTCGGCAATCGCCGCGGTGCGCTGGTGGCAATCGAGCCCGAGACCGGCGACATCCTCGCCTTTGTCTCCAAGCCGACGTTCGACCCGAACCTGTTCATCGAGGGCATCGACAGCGCCACCTGGAACGAACTGAACAATTCGCCCGACAAACCGCTGCTGAACCGTCCGCTGCGCGGCACATACCCGCCGGGTTCGACATACAAGCCCTTCATGGCGCTGGGCGCGCTGGAGCTGGGCAAGCGCACGCCGCAGTGGGGCATGGCCGACCCCGGCTCGTTCACGCTGGGCAACCACACCTTCCGCGACGACGTGCCGGGCGGGCATGGCTGGGTCGACATGTTCCGCTCCATCGTGATGTCGTGCGACACGTACTACTACCGGCTCGCCAACGACATGGGTGTCAACGCCATCCACGATTTCATGAAGCCCTTCGGCTTCGGACAGATCACGGGCATCGACATCGAAGGCGAGCGCACCGGCATCCTGCCCTCCACCGACTGGAAGCGCAGAGCCTACAAGCGCCCCGAACAGCAAAAGTGGTACGACGGCGAAACCATCTCGCTGGGCATCGGCCAGGGCTATAACAACTTCACCATCCTGCAGCTTGCGCATGCGGTATCGACACTCGCCAACAACGGCGTGGTCATGAAGCCCCATCTGGTCAAGGCCGTCGAGGATTCGGTCAGCAAATCCCGCGCGCTGACCGTGCCCACGGAGAGCTACCGCATCCCGCTCAAGCAATCGAACATCGACGTGATCAAGCACGCCATGGTGGGCGTGAACCAGACGGGCACCGCTGCCAAGGCATTCATCGGCGCGCAGTATGTGTCGGCAGGCAAGACGGGGACGGCGCAGGTGTACTCGCTGGGCAAGAACGAAAAGTACAACCACCACGCCATTCCCGAGAACAAGCGCGACCACGCGCTCTTCGAGGCCTTTGCACCGGCGGATCACCCGAAGATCGCCCTGGCGCTCATCGTGGAGAACGCCGGCTTCGGTGCCGCATCGGCTGCGCCAATTGCACGTGCGGTCATGGACTATTACCTGACCGGCAAGTGGCCGGCCGAACTTGTCGCCACCGCGCCGAAGCCCCAGCCGCAACCGCCGGTGGATACGCCGAGCGTGTTCTCCACCGGCAAGACGGCCACCATCGCCAGCGCGACGGCTGCGCCGCAGGCGGCTGCAGAGGTGGCGTCCGGGGTGGTTGCGGCGTCGGGCGTGGCAGCGCCCGCCTCGAGCGCCGTGGCCGCCGCTTCAGCGCCGGCCGCCTCGTCGGTGGCAACGGGCGCCACGCGCAGCGCGCCGCCGCTGTCGCCGGATCTGGTGGCGCCGGCCCTGCGAGAGGCCGGCACCAGCGCCGAGGCTGTCGCCCCGGCCACGCTGGACGCTCAGGTGCTGCAAGCCCTGTCGCATGCCCAACCGGCGCCCGAACTGCCACCGCGCGGACGTGGCAGCGCAGCCGCGCCGGCTCCGGCGCCCGCCACCACGCCAAAGGGTGCGAAGGATGCCAAGCCGGGCAACAGGCCGGCATCGAAGCCCGCGCAGAAACCGGCCGCCAAGCCGGCTGCGCCCTGATATTTGCGCTTCAGGATCACGCCATGGACAAACTGGACAAGCGCCGCCTATTCAACGTCGTCAAATCGCTCTTCACCGGCTTCGATGGCCCGCTTGCGCTGATCGTCTTTCTGCTGCTCGGCACGGGATTGGTCGCGCTGTACTCGGCCGCCATCGACATGCCGGGACGGGTGGAAGACCAGGTCCGCAACATCCTGCTGTCATTTGTGCTGATGTGGATCATCGCCAACCTGCCGCAGCAGACGCTGATGCGCTTTGCAGTGCCGCTCTACACCGTCGGCGTGGCGCTATTGATTGGCGTGGCGGCGTTCGGGCTCATCCGCAAGGGTGCGCGGCGGTGGCTCAATATCGGCGTGGTGGTGCAGCCCTCCGAAATCATGAAGATCGCCATGCCGCTCATGCTGGCGTGGTACTTCCAGAAGCGCGAGGGCGTGATCCACTGGTATGACTACCTGGCTGCGGCCGTGCTGCTGGTGATTCCGGTGGGCCTGATCGCCAAGCAGCCGGACCTGGGCACGGCGCTGCTGGTGCTCGCTGCCGGCATCTACGTGATCTACTTTGCCGGCCTGTCGTGGCGATTGATCGTGCCGGTGCTGGTGATTGCGGTGACGGCCATCACGCTGGTGGTGTCGTTCGAGTCGCGCATCTGCGCGCCGGGCGTGAACTGGCCGATCCTGCACGATTACCAGCAGCACCGCGTGTGCACACTGCTTGACCCGACCACCGACCCGCTCGGCAAGGGCTTCCACACCATCCAGTCGATCATCGCGATCGGCTCGGGCGGGGTCACGGGCAAGGGGTGGCTGAAGGGTACACAGACCCACCTTGAGTTCATTCCCGAGAAGCACACCGATTTCATCTTCGCGGTGTATTCGGAGGAGTTCGGGCTGGTCGGCAACGCCATCCTGCTGTTCCTGTACCTGCTGCTGATCCTGCGTGGGCTCTTCATCGCGGCCAACGCGGGTACGCTGTTCGGTCGCCTGCTGGCGGGGTCGATCACGCTGATCTTCTTCACCTACGCCTTCGTCAACATGGGCATGGTGAGCGGCATCCTGCCGGTGGTGGGCGTGCCGCTGCCGCTCATCAGCTACGGAGGCACGGCGCTCGTCACACTAGGCATGGGCATCGGCATCCTGATGAGCATCGCCCGACAGAAACGCTTCGTCCAGACCTGACAACACGGCCGCCAGCGTTGGCGGCCGTTGTACTTTCAGGCGGCAACCGCCTCGTCGCGCAGGAGGCGCCGCAGCACCTTACCCGTGGCCGTGGCGGGCAGCGCATCGTGAAACCTCACGCGGCGGGGCACTTTGTATGGCGCCATGTTGTCGCGCGACCATGCGATCAATTCGGCCTCGGTAAGCGTCGTACCGCCCATGGGCACCACGTGCGCGCAGACGACTTCGCCCTTGTCGGGGTCGGGCATCGGGGTCACGGCCACCTGGCGAATGCCGGGGTGCCGCGACAGCAGCGATTCAACCTCTTCGGGAAACACGCTGTAGCCCGACACCTTGATCATCTCCTTGATACGGCCCTGCCATTGCAGATAGCCGTCGGGCGAGACCTGGCCGATATCGCCCGTGCGCAGAAAACCGTTATGCAAGGCGGCACGCGTCGCCTCGTCGCGCTGCCAGTAACCGCGAAACACGCCGGGACTGCGAATGGTGATCTCACCGGACTGGCCGGGCGGCAGCTCGTCGCCCGTGTGCGGGTCGACAATGCGGATCTCGGTCTGCGGCACGATCTTGCCGTGCCAGCCCCAGCGCGGGGCGTTGGCAGGCGTAATGGCATCACATGTGTGGGTTTCCGACAGGCCGTATGCGGCTTCGTAGATCCGGCACTGCGGTCCGGCAAAGGCGCGCCATCGCTCGGCGATGGCCTCGGTGAGCGTTACGCCAAAGCTGGTGCATGGGTTGGCGACCAGCGATTCCATGCGGTACTGCGCAGCGTCCGGATGCGCCATCACCGCCAGGTTCATCGGCGTCATGCTGTACCAGCGCGTGACACGATAGCGGTCGATGGCCTGCAGCACGGCCAGCGGGTCGAAGCGGTAGAGCAGGATCGTCGTGGCGCCGGAATACAGCATGACGTTCATGCCCATCAGCATGCCGGCAATGTGCGACAGCGGCGCCACCGCGAGCATCACGTCCGAGGAATGGATGCCGCTGACCTGCACGGTCACGACCGTTTTATACAGCGCGTTGCGGTGCGTGAGCATGGCACCCTTTGGGCGGCCGGTGGTGCCGGATGTGTAGACCATCAACGCCACCTCGTCGAGATCGACGGTGATGGCCGCCACGGCATCGCGCTCGGCCACGTCCACCGGCTCGGCCAGCAGTTGCATCAGGTCGAGGAGGGGGGCGCCCGCCTTGTTCCTGGGCGGCGGCGCGGACGAAGCATCGGCGGCAATCAACTCCGGCGGCACGGCCAGCGCCTTGCGGCACGCCGGCTGCGCCGGCTGCAGATCGGCATAGCGGGTGGTAATGACGGTGGCGACCGAGGTGCCGGGGCGCGCAGCCTCGACAATCGGCATCAGGTCGGCCGCAGCGACCAGGATCTTGGCGCCGCAATCGGCCAGTTGGTCGCGCAACTCGTGCTGGCGGGACAAGGGACCGCACGGCACGACAATGGCGCCCAGCTTGGCGGTCGCCAGATGCGCAAGGATGGCCTGCGGGCAGTTCTGCAGAAACAGTGCGACGCGGTCGCCGCGCGCGACGCCCAGTCGTTGCAATTGCACCGCCAGGCGCGTCGAGAGCTGATCGAGCTCACGCCAGCAGATCGTGCGGCCGTACCACAGGAGGGCGATGCGCTCGGGGGTCTGCTGGGCGTGCAGCGCGCAATACCGGTGCAGCGGCATCTCGCCCGCCAGGTAGTGGACCGGTTCGCGGTTCTGGATGGTCATATGGTGTCTCCTCGGCCGTCGACATCGCGGGGCGAGCCTGCGGCCGTGATGGCTGCCCTCGTGCCGGGGCGCTCATGCAGGTGGGGTTTCGTGGCAACCATGCTTTGAGTATGACGGGGCGCTGCGGGCACCGCTCCATTCGATTTGCGCAAAACTCCGTTCCACTGGAAATCGGGATCGAACGTGATCCTGTTCAAGGCAAAACACGAAAATCTACCGTACGGTATACAGTTTCGACGCAAACCCGTTGCAACGTCAATCGGTGAGAAGTTGGATGTCAGCGTCCGCCAGCCCAGCCGACCCCATGCAACGCATATGGGCCCGCGCACTGCCCAGGAGCGGGCGCTCACCTTCTTTGATTGCCACTCACAAGTAAATTGCTTGCGTCGACATTAAATATTTGCCGCCACGACGGATTTGTTCTATTTTTGACAACAAATTAAGTGAGGGGCAGGAATGGATCGTTTGCAATCGATGCGGGTGTTTTCCAAGGTGGTGGAGCTCGGCAGCTTCGCCAGGGCGGCCCAGCATCTGGCGATGAGCAATGCCGTGGTCACGCGCTACGTCGCCGACCTGGAGGCGCACCTTGGTACGCGCCTGCTCAATCGCACCACGCGCAGTCTGTCGCTGACCGACGTGGGCGAAACCTATCTTCAGCGCTGCCAGCAGATCCTGCTCGACATTGACGAGGCGGAATCGCTGGCGACCTCGCGCAGCCAGGCGCTGGTGGGAGGTCTGCGTATCGTCGCGCCAGTGATGTTCGGCCTGCACGTGCTGCCGATGCTGCTCGCGCGCTTTCAGCAGCTCTATCCCGAGGTGACGTTCGACGTGGCGCTGTCCGATCGGCCCATCGACATTGTCGAAGACGGCCGTGACGTCGGCATCATGGTCTCGGAGTTGGGCCTGGGGTCGCACCTGGTGGCGCGGCGCATGATCTCGGCCGAGATGGTCATGGCCGCCACGCCCGCCTATCTGCGACAGCACTCGACACCGATGCGCGCCGAAGACATTGCCGAGCACCGCGTGATTGCCATGTGGCACCCGCAATTGCGGCACGAGTGGGAGATGAGCACGCCCGACGGTCAGTCGATCGCCGTGCCCGTGCAGCCTTCGCTGGTCACCAGCAACGCCGAACTGATGCACCGCGCGGTCCTGGCCGACATGGGGATCGCGGTGCTCTCGTCGTACATGGCGCGGCCGGACCTGGAATCGGGCCGCCTGGTGCGCGTGCTGCCGCAATACCAGCTGCCGCAGCGCTCGCTGTCGCTGGTGTACCCAAGCCGCAAGTTCCTGCCGACCAAGGTGCGCACGTTCATCGACTACATGCTCGCCCAGGCAACGGAGGTCAAGCAGAGCGAAGCCCGCGCGGGCCGCACGCTGAGCGAAGCCGCGTAATCGCCGCACGTTGTGTCAACGCAAACGGGAGGACACTGTCCTCCCGTTTGCATTGGTACCGGCGAAACCGCGTTCAGGTCTCGCTGGTGCTTTCCTCGTCGGCCTCGGCCTCTGAAGCTTTCTTGCGCGCCGGGGCCTTCTTGGCGGCCGTCTTGCTCGCGGTCTTGGCCGGTGCCTTCTTGGCGGCAGGCGTCTTGGTCGCAGCCGTCGTCTTCTTCGCCGCGGTCTTGGCACCGGGCTTGCCCTTGCCTTCGCCGCGCGGCTCGAATTCGAAGCCGATCTTGCCGTCCGGCTGCTTGACCAGGAACGCCTTGAAGTTACGGCCCGTGCGCGCCGACTTGAAGCCGGTCAGCAGGTCGGTCTTGCCCTCGGTCAGCAGCTTGGCCAACTGCTCGCGGCTGATCTCCTGCTGCAGGATGATCTTGCCGGTGGTGAAGTCGCAGGTCTTGGGCTGCGCCACGGCGTTTTCGCACACGTACTTCAGGCCGTGCTCGTAGACGCTGCCGTTGCACTTCGGGCAGTGGCCGACGCTTTCCTGGCCAGAGAAATCGACCGGCTCGCCGTCGTCTTCGTCGTTCTGGCCGAAGTCGAACTCCATCTTCCAATGGCCGTCTTCCTGCGCCAGCTTGAGGATGGCCGCAAACGGACGGCCCATCTTGCTACGGAAGCCCTGCAGCGGGCCGATGGTCTTGTTGGTGAGCAGTTCTTCCACTTCGTCCAGCTCGAACTGGCGGCCACCCGGGATCTTGCTGATCGAGAAGTCGCAGTGGCTGCAGGCGAAGCGGCGGTAGTTTTCCTTGACCACGTGGCCGCATTGCGGGCACGGCGTGGAAAGCGTCGCGTAGTCGCCGGGGATGGTGTCGCTGTCGTATTCCTTGGCGCGCTTGACGATCTGCTGCGTCATCTGCGCGATCTCGCGCATGAACTCGTCGCGCTCCAGCTGACCGCGTTCGATCAGCGAAAGCTTGTGCTCCCAGCCGCCGGTCAACTCGGCCTGCGTCAGTTCCTCCACGCCCAGGCCGCGCAAAAGCGTCATCAGCTGGAAGGCCTTGGCCGTCGGGATCAGCTCACGGCCCTCGCGCACGAGGTACTTTTCCGTCAACAGCCCTTCGATGATGGCCGCGCGCGTGGCTGGCGTGCCCAGACCCTTGCCGGCCATGGCTTCACGCAGCGCGTCGTCGTCGACGAGCTTGCCGGCGCCTTCCATGGCGGAGAGCAGCGTCGCTTCGTTGTAGCGCGCAGGCGGCTTTGTGGTCAGGCCCACCGGCTCGACCTTGTCCGTCTTGACGCGCTCGTCCTTGGCGACCGGCACGAGGTTGGCATCTTCGCCCTGCGCCTCGCGGCCGTACACGACCAGCCAGCCCGGATTCACCAGCACCTTGCCTTCGGTCTTGAAATGATGCCCGGCCACCTCGGTAATCCGCGTGGTGACCTGGTATTCGGCCGCCGGGAAGAACACCGCCAAGAAGCGACGCACCACCAGGTCGTACAGCTTCTGCTCGGGCTCCGACAGATTCTTCGGTGCCTGCAGCGTCGGGATGATGGCGAAGTGATCGCTGATCTTGCTGTTGTCGAAGATCCGCTTGTTCGGCTTGACCCACTGGTTGGCCAGGATCTTCTTCGCGTGCGTCAGGTAGTTGGGCGAGCTTTCGCCCAGCATGTCCAGCGTCTGCTTGACCGTGCCCATGTAGTCTTCGGGCAGCGCGCGCGAATCGGTACGCGGGTAGGTCAGCACCTTGTGCTTTTCATACAGCGCCTGCGCCAGGCCCAGCGTGTTCTTGGCCGAGAAGCCGAAGCGGCCGTTGGCCTCGCGCTGCAGGCTGGTCAGGTCGAACAATGCCGGCGACATCTGCGTCGAGGGCTTCGATTCTTCCGTCACCGAGCCCGGCTTGTCGCGGCACGCAGCCACGATGCTCTTGGCCTCGGCCTCGCTCCACAGACGCGAATCGCGCTGCTCGGGGTCGAACTCGTTCTTCTTGAACTTGGGGTCGAACCAGCGGCCTTCGTACAAGCCCGCCGCAGCGATGAACTCGGCGCGCACTTCCCAGTAATCGCGCGGGACGAAGCGTTTGATCTTCTCTTCGCGCTCCACCACGATCGACAACGTAGGCGTCTGCACGCGGCCCACCGTGGTCAGGAAGAAGCCGCCGCCCTTGCTGTTGAACGCGGTCATGGCGCGCGTGCCGTTGATGCCGACCAGCCAGTCGGCCTCGGAGCGGCAGCGGGCGGCATCCGCCAGCGGCATCATGTCTTCGTTGCTGCGCAGCTTGCCAAAGCCATCGCGAATGGACTGCGGCGTCATCGACTGCAGCCACAGACGCTTCACCGGCAACTTGGTGTTTGCGTGCTGCGCGATCAGGCGGAAGATCAATTCACCTTCGCGCCCCGCGTCACATGCGTTGATCAGGCTGGTCACGTCCTTGCGCTTGATCAGGCGCGTCAGCACCTTCAGGCGTGATTCCGACTTGGCGATCGGGCGCAGGTCAAAGTGCGGCGGAATCACGGGCAGATGCGCGAAGCTCCATTTGCCGCGCTTGACTTCGTATTCGTCGGGTGCCGCGATTTCGACCAGATGGCCAACCGCCGAGGAGAGGACGTATTCGTCGCTCTCGAAGTACTCGTCGTGCTTGGTGAAGCCACCCAGCGCGCGCGCGATATCAGCGGCGACCGACGGTTTTTCGGCAATGATGAGAGCCTTGGACATGTGAGCGGATCCTGACGATCGCAAGCAATCTGGTAAACAAGAGGTCGCTCATCTATAGCGACCATTCGCGTGGGTTCTGTAGAGTCTTATGGCTTCGCGGGCCGACTTTCAAGTGCCACCCAGGGCCTTCCCGGCTGGAATTCACCCCCCCGGCCCCAATTTTGGCCGCCAATCATAAGCGTGGTTCCTTTTGAGGCGCAATAGAGTGGCGCATGCACCGCACGGCGTTGTCAAGGCCCCCGATCACGCCGATTCCAGCAGCCAGCCTCGCAAGTCCGGGGCTGCGGCCAGCGCGGGAGCGATGCTCAAGTCACGCGACAGCACGCCCTCCACGACGCCCGCGTGCGGTAAGACCGGGCCGAAAAACAACACATCGGTCCCTCGCTGGACCAGCAGCGTCGGGAAGTTCTCGACGTCGAACTCGCCAAGGGCGTCGGCGTGGTCTTCCACATCGATCCAGACGAAGCAGCATTCCGGATGCCGCGCCGCAACTTCGGCGAAGGTCGCGCGATAGCTTCGGCAGGTGCCGCACCATTCGGCGCACAGGCAGGCAATCAGCGGTTGCCCTTCGCGGAGGCGCGCGTGCAGGGCGACGGCGTCGGTGTCGGGCGAGAGCAGCGGCATGAGAAACGCGCGATCAGCGGCAATGGGGTGGCGCCCATTGTAGACACGCTTTCACGGAAGCCGCAGGAAGTGGCCCCCCGGCTGTCGTTCGACGCGGCCATCCAGCTCCAGCGCCAGGAGTTGCGCCGACAGCGCGGCGGCCACTTGGCCGGTGCGCTCGCACAAGGTATCCAGGTCGACAGGATCGAAACCGAGTGCATCAAGCAGTGCCGTCTCGGCGGCACTTGGTGCCGCGCGCGTAACGGGAGCCGGTCCTGCGGCTGCAGCCATGGCCAATGCCGCACGCGTGGCCGGCCGTTCGGGTGCAGCCGTGCGTCCCCAGCCGAGCTCGTCCAGAATGTCGGCGGCGGTTTCCACGAGCTTGGCGCCTTGCTTGATCAGCAGGTGACAGCCCTTGGCCAGCGGCGAATGGATCGAGCCGGGAATCGCGAATACGTCGCGGCCCTGTTCGGCGGCCAGCCGTGCGGTGATCAGCGAACCCGACTGCGCGGCCGCCTCGACCACCAGCAGCCCGCGCGCCAGGCCCGAAATCAGCCGATTGCGGCGCGGGAAGTTCTCAGCACGTGCGCCCATGCCAAGCGGGTACTCGGAGAGGATCAAGCCACCCTCGGCAATGCGATGTGCCAGCGCGCGGTTGCGCGCCGGGTAGACGATGTCGAGCCCCGTGCCGACCACCGCGACCGTGCGGCCCGGACCCGTCAGACCACCCTCGTGCGCCGCCGTATCAATGCCAAGCGCGAGCCCGGACACCACCGTCACGCTGGCGGCGGACAGCGCCTGCGCAAAGGCTCGCGCATTATCGATGCCGGCCGCGGTCGCGCTACGCGCCCCCACCACACCGACGGCAGCCGCGCGCAGCAACGAAGGATCGCCTTTTGTATAGAGCAGCGTCGGCGGATCAGGCAATTCCAGCAGACGAGGCGGGTACCCGCGATCGGCCAGCGTGAAGATGGCATTGCCAGGCTCGTTGACCCACGCCACGGTGCGTGCGATACGATCGGCCAGCGCCGGATCGGGTTCGGCGATGAGCGCGCGCGCCTGCCGCTCTGGCAGCACCTTGGCAAGCGAGGCGTAGGGCTGGGCAAAGATGTCCTGTGGCAAACCGAATGCCGCCAGCAGTTGCCGTGCGGCAACGGGGCCGACGCCAGGCGTTTCTGTCAAACGCAGCCACGCGGCCAGCTCGGCCGGATCGCGTGTGCAGGAAAGGGGATCGGTGGAGTCGGTCGCGGCGGGCGCCGCGACCTGCGAGGCATCGGTCAAATCAGAACGGCAGACGGGTGGCTCAGGGCTGAGTCATGGGGTTGCTGACAGCATCGCCGACTTCCACGGTGTTCGATGCGTCGGTCACCAGTGCGTAAGCCACGTGAGGGAATACGCGGAACACGAACGCCAGGCCGTAGCGCTCTTCCGGCAACTGCACGCGCTCGTTGCCGGCGGTCGCATCCTTGACAACCGCACCGGCACGCGAGAGCGCCAGCACATGACCCGGCTCGAGACCCTGCTGGCTACCGATGTTCAGCACGATCACCTGGTCCGTACCGCCAAAGCGCACACCCCCCGTCACCTTGGCGACCGCGCCATGCAGGTCGCCTTCGGGTGCATGCGGAACATAGCGCACAGGCACGCGCGGCGGGACCGGCATCAGCTGGGTACCGACACCCATCTCTTCTTTCGAGGAGAGCACTTCCACCTTGGTCACGGCTTGCGGCCCAGTCGCTGGGCGCACCACACGCAACGTGCCCAGGAAGTCCGCCTCGTAGCCAAGCACGTTGCCTGTCACGGGATCTTTGAGCGGCTTGACGGGGCGATATGCCTGCCACTCCGCGCCGGCCTGGCCAGCCTGGCCGTCCGGCAGACCGCGGGCATAGGCGGTTTCGCCCTTGCCCAGATAGACGCGGCCTTCCGGCAGGCTGAAAATGCGCGCCGGCGTGGCCAGCGTTGCGGCGTCCACCACGATCGGCTGCGTGAGGAACGGCTCAATGGCCGCAGCTGGAATGCTGGAGATGGCGTCGCCCTCCTGTCCCGAGATGCGGGTATGCGGTGACAGGCGCACGGTGCTGCCGTCAGCCGAGGCCGGCGAGCTCGACAGCCATGCCCGGCCATTGGCATGGTGCAGGTACAGAATCTGGCCCGGATAGATCAGGTGCGGGTTGCGGATCTGTTCGCGGTTCATGCCCCACAACTCGGGCCACCGATAAGGCCGCTTGAGATACTTGCCGGAGATCGCCCACAGCGTATCGCCTCGACGTACCGTGTACTGCGCCGGCGCGTTGGCGGCCAGTTCGGATTCAGGAATCCCTGCCTGGGCAGCAGCGGCGGCCTGCGCCTGTTGCGCCGGAGAGACAGTACGCTCGGCAGCGTGTGCGCCAACCGCACAGAACAGCACTGCCGCGGCAACCGCCGATAGCGCGCAAACGTAAGACTGGCGCGGTTTCGTGGCGAACTTGAACTGCATCGGTGTGTTACGATGGCGCATTATTCTTTGAAGAATCGGCGAGTGGTCCGCGCGCCTGCTCTACGCCCGACCACCGCCGCTGCGCGTGTTTTGCGTGGCAGCTGGAGGGGTATGGCATCGAACATTCGTCAGGCTTTTTCCTAAGCCAAGTGGCGGATAGCGCCCCCGATTCTGCATGACATTCAAAGCGATCGCAATTGAAGGCAACCCCTCGTTAGCGTGGTCTTCCGCAACCGTTGTTGCCAAGCATCATGGCCCTACTGAATATCCTGCAATACCCTGATCCGCGGCTGCACAAGGTCGCCAAGCCGGTTGCCGTGGTGGACGACCGCATCCGCAAGTTGGTCGCCGACATGGCCGAGACCATGTACGAAGCGCCAGGTGTCGGCCTGGCCGCCACGCAGGTCGACGTGCACGAGCGCGTGATCACGATCGACGTATCGGAGTCGCGTGACGCGCTTCGGGTATTCATCAATCCGGAAATTGTCTGGGCAAGCGATGAGCGCAAGGCCTGGGACGAGGGCTGCCTGTCGGTGCCCGATATCTACGACAAGGTGGAGCGCCCTGACCGTGTCCGCGTGCGCGCCCTGAATGAAAAGGGCGAGACCTTCGAGCTGGAGGCCAACGGCCTGCTGGCGGTATGCATCCAGCACGAGATGGATCACCTGATGGGCAAGGTGTTTGTGGAATATCTCTCTCCGCTCAAGCAGACACGCATCCGCTCCAAGCTCAAGAAGCACCAGCGCGACATGGCGCACCAGCGCTGAACACGCCCGCCCCATGTCCGCCGACGCTGACGCGCCAAGCAGCCCCGTCCCCCTGATGCAGGGCGCCTCTGCCAACATCGGCGCACGCCGTCTTCCAGCCTGGCTGGTGCGGCACTGGCGCGTCTCTGTCGTGCTGATGCTGTGCGCGTACTTTGTTGCGGGCACGTTCTGGCGCGCGCCGTGGAAGGCTGACGAGCCGTACTCGTTCGGCGTGGTCATCAACATCATCGAGCGCGGCGACTGGGTCGTTCCCAACGTTGCCTTCGAGCCGTTCGTCGAAAAACCTCCCCTGATGTACTGGACCGGCGCGCTGGCCGCGCTGGCCCTGCCCGACATGCCGCCGCACGAAGCGGTGCGTGTGGCCGTGCTGTTCTGGATGGCGCTGACGTGCTGGGCGGTCTGGCGCACGGCGCGCCTCCTGCGCTCCGAAGCGCGCGACTGGCGTCTGCGCGTAGGCGCGGATCTGGCGCGCGGACGAACCGGGATGACGCTGGCCGCCCGCCGCGAAGCCGGCCTGGATGCGGGCGGCGCCGCGCTGCGCGACTACGCGCTGGGCGCGCTGCTGCTGTTCGCCGGCTGCATCGGGCTTGCCGAGCACGTACACAAGTTCATTGCCGACGTGCCTCAATTGGCCGGCACCGCCATGGCGCTGTTCGGCCTCGTGCGCTTTGTCAAAGAAAGCGAAGCGGGCGGTGCCAGGGGCGTCGACGTGCTGCGCCCGGCGCTGTGGTTCGGAACAGGCGTTGGCGTCGCGTTTCTGGGCAAGGGCGTGTTCGTCCCCGGCTTGTTCGCACTGACCGTGCTGATGGCGATCGTGCTGTTGCCGGATTTCCGCAGCCGCCAGGCATGGCGCTTCTACGGTCTCTCGCTGCTGGCCGCGCTACCGTGGCTGGCGATCTGGCCGGCCATCTTCTGGCACGAATCCCATGATCTGTTCGTCGAATGGTTCTGGGTGAACAACGTGGGCCGCTTCTTTGGTTTCTCGCACCTGGGCGGCGAAAAGGGTTCGCTGACCACCACGATTCGGTCGATCTTCCTGACCGGCACGCCAGCGGTGTGGCCCGCGCTGGCCGTGTTTGCCATCTCCGCCTACAAGCTTGTGCGACAGCGCGGGCGTGGTGCGCGAACGGCCTGGCTCCTGCCCTATCAGGGGCATCTGGTGGTGACGCTCTTCGTGCTGGCGATGATTGGCGTGGTGCTGCGCTCTGCCGTGCTGCGCGATGTCTACCTGATGCCGCTACAGCCGGCGTTGGCCGTGCTGGGTGCGCCGATGCTGCTGCTGGTGACACCCGCGTGGCGCGCACGCGCGTGGGGTGCCTCAGTCCTGCTGTTCGGCGCGTTCGGGCTTGTGGTCTGGGGGGTCTGGGCCGCGCTGGTGACCGACGGCGGACTGATGCTGCCGGGCTGGCTGGCCAGGCTGCTGGGCCGCGTGCTGCCGTTGCCGTACGACATGCTGGTCCACCCGATCGCCGTGCTGTCGGCGGCAGGCATGACGGCGCTGTGGGCCGTTTGCGTATGGCTGCGGCCGGCGCGTTCCGGTGTGGTGGCGTGGGCCGCGGGCCTGGGCATGGCGTGGGGCCTCCTCGGCACGCTGCTGATGCCATGGGTGGATGATGCACGCAGCTACCGTCCGTTGTTCCAGGCCATCAAGCCGGTGCTGGAATCCGCACAGATCTGCGTGGCTACGCGCGGCATGGGCGAGAGCGAACGCGCACTCATGCACTATGAAACCGGCGTGCGTCCGGTCAAATGGCTGTTGGGTCACAGCGGCCAGGGCGATGCCGGGCGCCCGAATCCGGCTGCGCGCACCTGCGACCTGATGCTGGTACTGGACAAATCCGCCGAGCATCGCCGCCAGCCCAAGGGCCCCGACTGGGAGATGGTGTGGCGCGGCGGCCGCCCCGGCGATACCAACGAAACCTTCTCGCTCTTCCAGCGGCGCGGGAGCGGCATGACAGAAGCGCTGCCCACGCCCGAGCCTGTCGTCCCGCTGACCGATACGCCGCATCGCGGCCACCGTTAAGCCTGATGCGCTACGCTTCGCGTGTCGCGCTTTCCTGTTTTCTCTCCCGATGACGTCCACTCTTCGCGTAGCGTTTGCCGGCACGCCAGAATTTGCGCAGATTGCCCTGGCGGCGATCCACCAGGCCGGTTTTCCCATCGTCGCCGTCTTGAGCCAGCCCGATCGCCCGGCCGGACGCGGCATGCAGTTGCAGGCCAGCCCGGTCAAGCAATATGCGGTGTCCCACGGGCTGGAGCCGATCCTGCAGCCGCCGTCGCTGCGCCGTGCCGGAAAATACCCGCAGGAAGCCGCGGCAGCGATGGACGTCCTGGCCACACAGCGACCCGACGTGATGGTGGTCGCTGCCTACGGGCTGATCCTGCCGCAGGAAGTGCTCGACCTGCCACGCTGCGGCTGCATCAACATCCACGCCTCGCTGTTGCCGCGCTGGCGTGGCGCGGCGCCTATCCACCGCGCGATCGAGGCGGGCGACGCCGAATCCGGCATTACGCTCATGCAGATGGATGCCGGGCTGGACACCGGCGACATGATCACCATGGAGCGGGTGCCCATTGGGCTGACAGACACGACTGGCACGCTGCACGACACCCTTGCCGCGCTGGGAGGCCGCATGGTGGTGGACGCACTCACCCGGCTGGCGCACGACGGCAAGCTGGCCGCCACGCCACAGCCGGCTGAGGGGATCACCTACGCCGAGAAGATCGCCAAGGATGAAGCGGCGCTCGACTGGTCGCGCCAGGCCGCCGCGCTGCTGCGGCAGGTGCATGCGTTCAATCCGTTTCCCGGCGCGTCGGCCATGCTGGACGGCGTGGCGATCAAGTTCTGGCAGGCCGAGGCGCTTGCCGACCGCCCCACCGATGCCGAGCCAGGGACGGTGCTCGCCGCCAATGCCGACGGCGTCACCATCGCGTGTGGCGCCGGTGCGCTGCGCGTGACACAGTTGCAGAAGCCGGGCGGCAAGCGGCTGCCCGCGCGTGAATTCCTGCAAGGTCTGGCGATCCAGCCGGGCCAGCGGTTCACGTCGCGCGGCTGAACCGACGCGCCCCCTCATTACGCTCGAGAGGACCTCACCATGACCACACTCGGCATCGTCAATCTGCCGCTCTTCATGCTGGCCGTGTTCCTGCTGAATGTGACGCCCGGACCGGACACCGCCTACATCGTCGGACGCAGCGTGTCGCAGGGACGTGCGGCGGGACTGCTCTCGGCGCTTGGCGTATCGGCCGGCTGCTGTGTGCACGTGCTGGCGGTGGCCTTCGGGCTGACGGCGCTGCTGGCGGCCTCCACCGTGGCCTTCACCGTCATCAAAGTGGTGGGCGCGGCGTACCTGATCTACCTGGGCGGGCGCATGCTGCTGGCGCCGCCCGGGCGAGACGACGCCGTGGACGAGGCGGACACCGCGACGCAGTCCGCGGCTGCCAGGCGACCGCGTCCGGTCAGATCGCTGTTCGTGCAGGGTTTTCTCACCAACGTGCTGAACCCGAAAGTGGTGCTCTTCTTCCTGTCGTTCTTCCCCCAGTTCGTCGACCCGCATGCGAGCCACAAGGCGGCGGCGTTTCTGGCACTTGGCGCGGTCTTCATCGCCATGTCCACGGTGTGGAACAGCATGGTGGCGTGGGTAGCGGCCAGCGTCACGCGCCGCGTGGCGGGCAAGCCCGGCATCAAGCGCTGGCTCGACCGTGTCGTCGGCACCGCCTTCATCGGGCTGGGTGCGCGGCTCGCCTTCACCACCCGTTGACAAGGCAAGCGCCATCTGCGGCGAAATATCGCGCAAGTGCTGCGCAAACCCTTGAATCTCCAGCGTTTATCGCGATCTAACAGTTTCGCAACGCCGTCCTCGACCCCATTCAGGACGCCCTAGACCCCACAGGAGCCACGCCCCCATGTTCAACTGGATCAAGACCTTCATGCTGATGGCAGCGATCACCTCGCTGTTCATCGTCATCGGCGGCATGATCGGCGGACGCAACGGGATGATGCTGGCGCTGCTGTTCGCGCTGGGCATGAATTTCTTCTCGTACTGGTTCTCCGACCAGCTCGTTCTGCGCATGTACAACGCGCAGGAAGTCAACGAAAGCTCCGCGCCGCAGTTCTACCGGCTCGTGCAGGAGCTCGCCGGCCGTGCCGGCCTGCCGATGCCGCGCGTGTACCTCATCGAAGAAGCCCAGCCCAACGCGTTCGCCACCGGCCGCAACCCGGAGCACGCCGCCGTGGCCGCAACGACCGGCATCCTCAACGTCCTGAGCGAGCGCGAGCTGCGCGGGGTGATGGCACACGAGCTGGCGCACGTGCAGCACCGCGACATCCTGATCTCCACCATCTCGGCCACCATGGCCGGTGCGATCTCGGCGCTGGCCAACTTTGCCGTGTTCTTCGGGGGGCGCGATAGCGAAGGCCGTCCGGCCAACCCGATCGCCGGGATTGCGGTGGCGATCCTCGCGCCGCTGGCGGCAGCGATGATCCAGATGGCGATTTCCCGCGCGCGCGAGTTCGAAGCCGACCGGGGTGGCGCCACCATCAGCGGCGATCCGCAGGCGCTGGCCTCCGCGCTGGACAAGATCCACCGCTATGCTGCCGGCATTCCGTTTGCCGCCGCCGAAGCCCACCCCGCCACCGCGCAGATGATGATCATGAACCCGCTGCACGGCGGCGGCCTGGCCAACCTGTTCAGCACGCACCCGGCCACGGAGGAGCGCATCGCACGCCTGATGCAGATGGCGCAGACGGGGCAATATCCGGCGTAAAAGCGGCAGCCCGACGGGACGCTTCCTTTATACTTCCGCAGTCCGCACGAGCCCGCCCATCGCGGGCTCGTTGCATTTTGTCCGCCTGATTTCCTGCTGCCCGATGCGCCTGCCGCCTGATTCCCTCGCCCACGCCCTGTCCATTGCCGCCGCCGCGCTGGGCAAACTGCGTCAGGGCACGGCATTGCCGCAGGCAATCGATGCCGTCTGCCAGGGCCAGCCCGCACCGGTGCGCGGCGCCGTGCAGGATCTCGCCTACCGCGCCACGCGCTGGCTGGGCAGCACCGACTGGCTCATCCGCACGCTGATTCCGCGCCCGCCTGTCGAAGGCGCCGCCAACCTGCTGCGCGTGGCACTGGCCCAATTGCTCGACGAGCCGCCGCCTTACGCACCGTTCACCGTGGTCGACCAGACCGTGCGCGCGGCCTCCGCCGACCCGAAACTCGCGCACGGCAAGGGGATGGTCAACGGCGTGCTGCGGCGCTTCCTGCGCGAGCAAGGGGCACTCGTCGCCGCCATGCAGGCAGACCCCGTGGCCGCCACCAACTATCCGCAGTGGTGGATCGACGCCGCGCGCAGCGCCTATCCCGAGGCATGGCAGCACATTCTCGCCGCTGGCAACCAACGCCCGCCGATGGTGCTGCGGGTGAACCCGCGACGCGTGACCGTGGACGCCTACCTCGCCCGCCTGGCCGAGGCCGGCATCGACGCCGACCGCATCGGCGAGCAGGCTGTGCGCCTCGCGCGAGCCTTACCCGTAGCGGAATTGCCGGGCTTTGCCGAGGGAGATGTCTCGGTGCAGGATGCCGGCGCCCAGTTGGCGGCCAGGCTGCTCGACGTGGCGGCCGGTCAGCGCGTACTCGACGCCTGCGCGGCACCGGGCGGCAAAACCGGCCATCTGCTCGAATTGGCGGACAACCTTGAGGTGACCGCGCTCGAATCCGATGCCGCGCGTGCCATGCGCATCCGCGAAAACCTCGCGCGCCTGCGCCAGACCGCCGACGTTTGCGTGGGAGACGCAGCCAAGCCTGACACCTGGTGGGACGGGCGTCCATTCGACCGTATCCTGGCCGACGTGCCGTGCTCTGCCGCCGGCATCGTGCGCCGCCATCCCGACATCCGCTGGCTGCGCCGCCCCGCCGATCTCAAGGCGCTGGCCACCCTGCAGCGCGACATCGTGCGCGCCCTTTGGACATGCCTCGCCCCTGGGGGCAAGTTGCTTTATGTAACGTGTTCGATTTTCCCGACGGAAGGCGAAGCACAGGCCCAATGGTTTGAACGCCATCTGCAAGATGCGATACGATTGCACGCGCCCGGCCAGTTGCTGCCGGCCGCGCCAGATGCGGCGCAGGCGGGTGGCTTCGTCCCAGGCGTCTCTTCTTTGCCGGTCGATCACGACGGCTTCTTTTACGCAGTGTTCCAGAAACGGCCTTGATGCACCGACCGTTGTGACAGCCACTCTCCGCCCATCGCTCCGGCTGATGCCAGCCCGATTCCGGCAGATGCTGCATCGGCTTGTCATCCTGGGCATGCTTTGCCTGCTGTGGCCAATGGCCCCCTCGGCGCAGACCATCGACGTCAATCGCGCCCAGCTGGAATACGCCGATGGCGGGTGGAACCTCTCCGCCGATTTCGATTTCGACCTGCCAGGCAACCTCGAAGACGCTGTCAACAAAGGGATCGCCCTGTACTTTCTCGTCGAGTTCGAGCTGATCCGCCCCCGCTGGTACTGGTTTGACGATCACGCCGTCAGCGCAACGCGTGTCGTTCGGCTGTCGTACCACCCGCTCACGCGCCAGTACCGCGTGTCCACGGGCGGACTGCAGGTGCCGTTCTCGCGTCTGAAGGATGCGGTGGATTTCATGCAGCACGTGCGCGGCTGGCGCGTGTTCGAGCAGCGGGCCGTCAAACCCGGCGAAGCCGTCCAGGCTGAGGTGCGCATGCGCCTGGACGTGACGCAACTGCCCAAGCCGTTCCAGATCAACGCCGTCAATACGCGCGACTGGAACCTGGCCTCCGAATGGAAGCGCTTCAGCTTCCTGGTGCCCAATGAGCCCGCGCCTGCACCGCCGACGGTGCCAGCCACGCCGCCCAGCGCCCCCGCCTCCGCGCCACCGGCGTCCAGCGCATCGGGCATGTCGTCCAATTCGGGCTGGGGCATGAGCGCCGGCCCTGCCAACGCGGCGACGCTGCTGGCACCCGCCAAATGATCTTCGATCGCAGCTACAAGCGGCTGCTCTACCAGGTGGTGGCGGGCACCATCGTCTTTCTCGCCATCGTGCTGGTGGGCCTTCTGGCAGCCGCCTCGGCCAACACCGAGTTCTTCGACCGGTATTTCACGCTGCTCTACAAGGTCAACCTCGTCATCGGGGTGCTGCTGGTGGTGATCATCGGCGGGCTGATGCTGGCGTTGGCGCTGCGAGCGCGGCGCGGCAAGTTCGGCACGCGGCTGATGACCAAGCTCGCCGTGTTCTTTGGCGTGGTCGGCGTGCTGCCCGGGGTGCTGATCTACCTGGTGTCGCTGCAGTTCGTGTCGCGCAGCATCGAGTCGTGGTTCGACGTGAAGGTCGAATCGGCCCTCGAGGCCGGCCTGAATCTCGGCCGCTCGACCATGGACGCGGCGTTGGCGGATCTGCAGAACAAGGGCCGACTGATTGCCGAGCAGATGGGCGATGGTTCTGCCTCGGCCACGGCAATCACGCTCAACCGCCTGCGCGAGCAATTTGGCGTACAGGAAGCGACCGTCTTCACAGCCAGCGGGCGGGTGCTCGCGACGGCGTCGAGCACTTACGACACGCTCGTCCCGACGCTGCCCGACCAGGCCGTCCTCGAGCAGGCGCGTGCGCCGGGCGGCTACGCCAGCCTGGAAGGCGGCAGCGACTACGAAGGGGACAGCGCGCCCGCATCCGCAGTGCGTGGCGCCAATCGCCGCGGCGATCTCTATCAATTGCGCGTGGTGGTCGCGCTCGGCACCGCCACGCGGGATACGCCAGGGCTGCAGCTGAATGCCCCGACCCGCAGGTGGGCCGGGGGCGGGCTGCTCGACCGTCAGGCAGAAGGCGGCGACGGCGCTTCGCGCGGCTTCGGCCTGACTGGCGAGTCCGGTCGCGAAGAGCGCTTCCTGCAACTCGTGCAGCCGGTGCCGCAGACGCTCGCGCGGAATGCCGATGCGGTGCAGCGCGCCTACCAGGAGTACCAGGAGAAGGCGCTCGGCCGTACCGGCCTGCGCAAGATGTACATCGGCACGCTCACGCTCACGCTGTTCCTTGCCGTGTTCATCGCGGTGATGCTGGCGCTGCTGCTGGGCGCGCAGCTGGCACGGCCGCTGCTGATGCTGCTGCAGGGCACGCGCGAAGTGGCGGAGGGGGATCTCTCCCCCAAGCGCGAGCTGCACACGCGCGACGAACTCGGCCTGCTCACCCAGCAGTTCAACCAGATGACGCGACAACTCGCGGACGCGCGCCGCGCCGTGGAGCAGAATCGCGCGGCACTCGAGCAATCCAAGGCCTATCTTGAGAGCGTGCTGACCAACCTGACCGCCGGCGTCTTCGTGTTCGACCATCGATTCGTGCTCCTCACCGCCAACCCCGGGGCTGAGCGCATCTTCAAGCAGCCCTTTGGCGCGTGGGTCGGCCAGGGGCTGACCAGCATCACGCCGGTGGCGGCCTTCGCGCCAGTGGTCGAACAGGCCTTTGCCGAACAAGACGCAAGCACCGCCGCCGGTGGCGCACTGGCCCACTGGCAGAAGCAGGTCGAAATCCCGCTCGAAGACGAAGACGAGCCGCTCACGCTGCTAGTCCGTGGCACGCGCCTGCCTGGTCCGTCGGTGGGCGCGCACGGCACCGAGCGCGGCTACGTGGTGGTGTTCGACGATATTTCCGACGTGATCTCGGCGCAGCGCTCGGTGGCGTGGGGTGAAGTCGCGCGGCGTCTTGCGCACGAGATCAAGAACCCGCTCACCCCGATCCAGCTGTCGGCCGAGCGCCTTGAGATGAAGCTCTCGCCGAAGCTCTCGGACACCGACGCAGAGGTACTGCGCCGCGGCGCCACCACCATCGTCAACCAGGTGGCCGCCATGAAGCGCATGGTCGATGACTTCCGCGACTACGCCCGCACACCGCCCGCAGTGCTGCAGGATCTCGACCTCAACGCGCTCTGCGCCGAGGTGCTGCACCTGTACGGCATCGATCACCCAGGCGCGCACGACCATCCGGTCATCGAGGTCAAGCTGGGCGCGAGCCTGCCGTTGATCAAGGGCGATCCGACGCAGTTGCGACAGGTCATCCACAACCTGCTGCAGAACGCGCAGGACGCGGTGGCCGAGAACGAAACTGCCGGGCGAGCCGCGCCACATGTCATGTTGCAAACTGACACGGTAGAATACGACGACGCCTCGGGCGCGCGGCGGCAGGCCGTGCGGCTTGCAATCGCGGACAACGGCGGCGGGTTCTCGTCCCGCATCCTCAACCGCGCCTTCGAACCGTACGTCACGACCAAAGCCAAGGGCACAGGATTGGGCCTGGCCATGGTGAAGAAGATCATGGACGAGCACGGGGCGCGCATTGAACTGCGCAACCGCCAATCTGGTACCGACACCATCGGCGCCCAGGTTTCCATACTGTTCGTAAAACTTGCCTGACGCGGACGGCAATCCCGCCGCACACAGAGGAAAAGCATGGCCACCATCCTCGTTGTCGACGACGAAATGGGTATCCGGGAGTTGCTCTCCGAGATCCTCGGAGACGAAGGGCACGTTGTCGAAGTCGCCGAGAACGCGCAGCGTGCGCGCGAATACCGCGCGAGCACGACGCCCGATCTCGTGCTGCTCGATATCTGGATGCCCGACACCGACGGCGTGACCTTGCTCAAGGAATGGGCATCGCAGGGTCTGCTGACCATGCCCGTCATCATGATGTCGGGCCACGCCACCATCGATACGGCCGTGGAGGCGACCAAGATCGGCGCGTTGAACTTCCTCGAGAAGCCGATTGCGCTGCAAAAGTTGCTCACCGCGGTCGAGCAGGGCCTGTCGCGCAGCAAGGAAAAGCCGCGTGCCGCGACGCCCGCGACCGTGCCGGCTGCCGGCCTTGTCGGCGCTGCGCCGAGCGCTGGCGCACCTGGCGCACCTGGCGCGCCTGTCACGGCGGAGCGCACCGACATGAATGGCGCGCCGGCGCGCGCTGGCGAAGGCGGGGGCATGCAGTTCTCGTTCGACATGCCGCTGCGCGAAGCGCGCGACCTGTTCGAGCGCGCCTACTTCGAATACCACCTGCAGCGCGAGGGCGGCAGCATGACGCGCGTGGCCGAGAAGACCGGCCTCGAGCGCACGCACCTGTATCGCAAGCTCAAGCAACTGGGCGTCGAACTCTCACGCAACAAGGGCGAGCCAGCCGCCTGATTCGCAAATCCATCACCAGTGCTTGACGGCAGATGGAAAACCCTGCCATACTTGCGCTTCTTTGCTTGGCCCGGTAGCTCAGTTGGTAGAGCAGCGGATTGAAAATCCGCGTGTCGGTGGTTCGATTCCGCCCCAGGCCACCAAAATTCTTCGTTTCGCAAGCATCATTGATTTTGCGGAGCAACAAAAAAAGACCTCCCAGCGAGGTCTTTTTTCATTTCCGGCGTCGTCTTCGTGATACCCCGCCCTGCCCGATCCCCGCGCGGGACGCGCATCTGCGACCGATCGCCGCGGCCACAAAAATTGTGCCAAACCCTCTTGACGCAACGCAGCTCAGGGTATACCTAGCGCGGCAAAGTGCGCCAATTCGTCGCAGGTCTCGGTATAGTGACTCAACGCTATCAGGCGGCAAGCACAAGGAGACACTCCATGGCACTCGTTGGCACCGGTCACCACTTCCATTTCCACGCTTTCGACGGCATCAGCCGCAAGACGCGGTTGACGTGGTTGCGCAACGCCGCAGCGCTGACATGCTTGATGGCTCTGGTCACCGCCATGTGGGTCGGCGGCAACCTGTCAGCCCTCATGCATACGCCGCTCATGAGCGGGGTCTCGTCGCTGGGCGCGGTGATGATCCTGGCATGCGCCTCCATGGCGCTGAGCCTGCTGGGGCTGATCGCGGCAGGATTCTTCCAGTTCCGCATGGAACAGCTCGACGCACCGGCGACCTGACACCGAAGCGTCTCGATCCCGACCAAACGGAGGCTGCGGCCTCCGTTTTTGTTTGCCCCGCTGTCGTCGCATGTCCCCTGAGAGGGTGACCATGTTGCGCCGGAAGGCCCGGTGAATCGGCTATTGACTCATCTGTTTCATTTGCGTAGTTTACGAAACAGTTGAATCATCGCGACGACCACATGACCTTCGATGGGCTGATGCAGACGCTGCGCAACCGCGCGGGCGATCTGTCACCGCAACTGCAGCGCGCCGCCCAGTTGCTGGAAACGCACCGCAACGATATCGTCCTGCTATCGATGCGGGATCTGGCGCGCCGTTGCGATCTGCCGCCCGCTACGTTTTCGCGGCTGGCACGCGCCCTGGGCTTTGAGGACTTCGCTGCCTTGCGCGAAGTCTGCGTGAACCACCTGCGCCAGCAGGCCGACGGTTTTGCGAGCCGGGCCAGCGCGCTGCAGGGCGAGATGGCAGGTGTGTCCCATGCCGAGCGGATCGGCACGGCCGTGGGCGCCCATCTCCAGTCGGCGTTTTCGCCGGCCAACCTCGCCACGCTCGAGACGGTGGCCGCCGCGCTGTGCAAGGCACGCCGCATCTACCTGCTCGGCGCCCGCAGTTGCCTGGCGCTCACCCACGCGTTCGGCTACGCGGCACAGCTCTTCGACGACAAGGTCGTGCTCTGCACGGGCAACGGCAACACGCTGGCTGACCCCCTGCGTTTCTGCGGCGAAGATGACATCGTGATCGCCGTCACGTTCGACCCGTACACACGCGAGGTCGTCGAAGCGATGGCGTACGCACATGCGCGCGGTGCGCGACTCGTCTATGTCACCGACAGTGCCTTCGCCCCGGGCGCGGAGCTGGCCTGGCAGCAGCTTGTTGCGCCGGTCACGATCCCCTCGTTCTTCCATTCCCTGGCCGCGCCGCTGGCGCTGCTCGACGCGCTCCTGATGACGTGGTTCCGTCACGCCGGCCCTGCCGCCCTCGCGCATCTGGCCGACAGCGACGCCCAGCTCAAACTCCAACACGCCTACGTGCGCAGTGCCCGCCGCAGTGAAGCGGCGATTGCAGTGCCTCCTGGCCAACGCTGAAATTTCCCGAACAACCATGACACCCTCCACCACCTCGGTCTTCCACCGCGACCCGCGCAGGACGCTGCCCACCGCCGTCGGCGGCGAAGGCATGACGCTCATCGACGCCGATGGCAAGCGCTATCTCGACGCCTGCGGCGGCGCCGCGGTGTCGTGCCTCGGCCACGGACACCCGCGTGTGGTCGAGGCGATCTGCAAGCAGGTGCGCGCGCTGGCCTATGCGCACACGTCGTTCTTCACGACGGATGTGGCAGAAGAGCTGGCCGCCCGCCTTGTGGATGCCGCGCCTGGCGATCTGGACCACGTGTACTTCGTCTCCGGCGGCTCGGAAGCCATCGAGGCCGCGCTCAAGCTTGCGCGCCAGTACTTCGTCGAGATCGGCCAGCCGCAGCGCAAATACTTCATCGCGCGCCGTCAGAGCTACCACGGCAATACCCTCGGCGCGCTGGCGATCGGCGGCAATGCATGGCGCCGCGAGCCGTTCCTGCCGCTGCTGGTGCCGGCGCATCACGTGTCGCCATGCTTTGCCTATCGCGAGCGGCACGATGGAGAGAGCGATGTGCAATACGTGCAGCGCCTCGCCGACGAACTCGACGCCAAGATCGTGGAACTGGGCGCAGACAACGTCGCTGCGTTCGTCGCCGAGACGGTGGTGGGCGCCACGGCCGGCGCGGTGCCACCGGTGGCCGACTACTTCAAGCGGATCCGCGCGGTGTGTGATCGCCACGGGGTGCTGCTATTGCTTGATGAGGTGATGTCGGGCATGGGCCGCACCGGCTATCTCTATGCATGCGAGGAAGACGGCGTGGTGCCCGACCTTATCGCGATTGCAAAAGGGTTGGGCGGCGGGTATCAGCCGATCGGGGCCACGCTGGTGAGCGGCCGCATCTATGACGCCATCACGCGCGGCAGCGGCTTCTTCCAGCACGGCCACACGTACATCGGCCATGCCACCGCGTGCGCCGCGGCGCTGGAAGTGCAGAAGGTGATCGCCGAAGAACACCTGCTCGCGAACGTGCAGGCGCGCGGCGAGCAATTGCGCACAGCGCTGCGCTCGCGGTTTGCCGAGCACCCGCACGTGGGAGACGTCCGTGGTCGCGGGCTCTTCGTGGGCGTTGAGCTGGTCGCCGACCGCGCCACGAAGGCGCCGCTGCCGCCCGCGCACAAGACGCATGCCCGCGTGAAGGCCGAAGCGATGCAGCGTGGGCTGATGGTCTATCCGATGGGCGGCACGATCGATGGGCTGCGCGGCGACCACATCCTGCTCGCGCCCCCCTTCATCGCCACCGCGCAGGACATCGACGCCATCGTCGAGCGCCTGGGCGATGCCGTGGAAGCCGCGACCGCCAACGCCCGGGAGACCGCATGGTGACCCGGCCCATTGCCATTGCCGTCGCGCCCAACGGCGCCCGCAAGACACACACCGATCATCCCGCGCTGCCGATCACCCCCGGCGAGCTGGCGGTCTGCGCGAAACAATGCGTCGATGCCGGCGCAGCGATGCTGCATCTCCATGTGCGGCGCCCCGATGGCACGCACAGCCTGGAGCCCGAAGACTACCGTCCGGCCATCTCCGCCGTGCAGCAGGCGGTGGGCGATGCGCTGGTGATCCAGGTCACGACGGAGGCAGTCGGTATCTACACGCCCGAACAGCAGATGGCATCGGTGCGGGCGTTGCAGCCGGAGGCCATCTCCGCCGCGCTGCGCGAGCTGGTGCCGGATGCCGCGCACGAAACGCAGGCTGCACGCTTCTTTGCGGAACGCGCGGCGGCGCGCACGGCCATCCAGTACATCCTGTACTCGGCGGATGACGTCATGCGCTACCGCGACCTGCGTGCACGCGGCGTGCTGCCGGATGCGCCGCACTGGGTGCTGTTCGTGCTCGGCCGATACGCAGCGGGGCAGCGCTCCGACCCGTCCGACCTGCTGCCGTTCCTGCAGGCCTGGTCCGACGGCGCCGAGCTGACCGCCAGCGTGCCGTGGGCGATGTGCGCATTCGGCCCACGCGAGGCCGAGTGCGCGCTCACCGCCGCGCTGCTTGGCGGACATGCGCGCCTCGGGTTCGAAAACAACATGCTGCTGCCCGACGGTAGCGCCGCACCCGACAACGCATCGCTCGTCACCCATCTGCACCTGCACCTCGATGCGCTGCACCGGCCCGTCGCCACAGCGGCCGATCTGCGCAGCTGGTTCGGTCACTAGCGCAGCCACCTTCTCACCTCGCAGACATGCCATCGACGGCCGTGACACGTATCACGCCGCGCCACACAACCATTGGAGGAAATATGCGTTTCACCATCCGTTGCATCCCGCTGGCGCTGGCCGGCGTGCTTGCCGCCAGCGCGCACGCCGAGGCGCTCGACGGCACGCTCAAGAAAATCCAGGACAGCAACACCATCCTGATCGGCGTGCGGGAATCGTCGATTCCGTTTTCGTACCGCGACAGCAAGAATCAGATCATCGGCTTCTCGGCCGACCTCTGCTCGCGCGTGATCGACGCCGTCAAGCAGAAGACGGGTAAGCCCAATCTTCAGGTGCAGCAGATCCCGGTGACCTCGCAGAACCGCACATCGCTGGTGCAGAACGGTTCAGTGGACCTGGAATGCGGCGTGACCACGCACCTGAGATCGCGCGAGCAGCAGACGGCGTTTTCGACCACGTTCTTCATCGCCGGCACGAAGCTGCTGACGGGTGTGCACTCGGGGGTGAAGGATTTTCCCGACCTGGCGGGCAAATCGGTCATCACGAACGCGGGCACGACGTCGGAGCGCATCCTGCGCAAAATGAACGACGAGAAGAAGATGAACATGAACATCGTGAGCGGCAAGGACTATGGGGAATCGTTCCTCACGCTGCAGAGTGGTCGCGTCGCCGCGTTCATGATGGATGACGTGCTGCTGGCCGGCGCGCGCACCCTGGCGCAGAAGCCCAGCGACTGGGTGGTGACCGGCACACCGCAATCGTTCGAGGCGTATGGCTTCATGCTCCGCAAGGACGATCCGCAGTTCAAGAAGCTGGTGGATGACACGCTCACGGGCATCATGAAGAGCGGCGACATCAATACGCTCTATGCCAAGTGGTTCGAGAAACCGGTGCCGCCCAAGAACGTGAACTTCAACTTCCCGATGAGCGATCAGTTGAAGGCACTGTATGCCACCCCGAACGACACGCCGTTTGATTGAGTGCGCGGCCCGGCTCAGATGCCGGCCTGAGCAACCGCCTCGATCCGGGCCTGATGCACGGCTGGCTTGATTTGGGCAGGGTGGTCAGCATGGCGGCTGGCCACCGCGCCGGCATCAATGGAAGCTGCTGCCTGCAGCGCCGCCAGCAGCCGTTCCGCTTGCGGATAGGCGCGCGCCTCGAAGCCGAGGCGTCCGCGGGCATCGGCCTCGCAGGCTTGCAGCACCTGGACGAATCGGTCCGGCTTGCGCAAGGCGTCGCAACGTTCGAGCAGACGGACCAGCGCGGCAGCATCAAAGCCCTCGCTGCGGTGGATGTTGCCGTGCTCGCGTGCAACGACCAGCGCCAGCTCGCGGCACTCGGTCGGCACGCGCAGGCGCCGACAGACCGCTTCGATCATCGGCACGCTGCGTCCTTCGTGGCCGATGTGGCGCGGCAACACATCATGCGGCGTCGTACCCTTGCCGAGGTCGTGCACCAGCGCGGCAAAGCGCACCGGCAACGATGCGCCCATCGCGGCGGCCGTCTCGATGACCATCATGGTGTGCACGCCGGTATCTACCTCGGGGTGATAGTCGGCACGCTGCGGCACACCCCACAGGCGATCAAGCTCGGGCAACAGGCGCGCCAGCGCCCCGCAATCACGCAGCACGGCGAACAGGCGGGCGGGATGCGCCTCCATCAGGCCGCGCGCGATCTCCTGCCACACGCGCTCGGGCACCAATGCATCGACCTCGCCCGCCTGCACCATGTGCTGCATCAGCGCGTTGGTCTCGGGCGCCACGTGGAAATCAGCGAAGCGCGCGGCAAAGCGCGCCACGCGCAGGATCCGGACGGGGTCTTCGGCAAACGCGTCAGACACATGCCGGAACGTGCGTGAGGACAGGTCAGCCCGCCCGCCGTACGGATCGACAACGGGGCCGACCAGCGCGCCGTCTTCCGCCACACGCTGCGCCATCGCGTTGACCGTCAGGTCACGGCGGATGAGATCGTCTTCCAGCGTGACGTCGGGGGCGTAGTACACCGAGAAGCCCTTGTAGCCGGCCGCCGTCTTGCGCTCGGTGCGCGCGAGCGCGTATTCCGCATGCGTGACCGGATGGAGGAAGACGGGAAAATCCTTGCCGACGGCGCGAAAGCCACGCGCCTCCATCGCTTCGGGCGTAGCGCCGACGACGACGTAGTCGCGATCCTGCACCGGCAGCCCGAGCAGCGCGTCACGAATGGCGCCGCCCACGGCATACACATCAAGCCCGTGCGTGGCGGGGTCGACGACGGCCTCACCCGCGGATACCACGCGCTCCGTCATCGATTGGCCGCGACCAGCGTTGCCTCGTCCAGGCCCGTGCGGTACGGCTCGTCGTCGGCGAGGAAGTCATGCTCGGCGCGTGCGCCGTCGATCCACTCCTGCATGGCAGGCAGGTTGAGGATATGGTCGGCGTAGGCCTTGGCGGCTTCGGGCAGGCGCACGCCATAAGTGGCGAAGCGGCTGACCACCGGCGCGTAGAACGCGTCGGCCACGGTGAAATGGCCAAACAGGAACGGCCCGTGCGCAGCGTACTGCTGACGCAGCTCGGTCCAGATGGCGGCGATGCGATCGATGTCGCGCTGCACGGCCACGTTCCAGCCCATGCCGGGCAGCATGGCAGTGACGTTCATCGGCATGTTGCTGCGCAGGTTGCCGAAGCCGGAATGCATCTCGGCGCAGATCGAGCGGGCGTGCGCGCGGGCTTTCGGGTCCTGCGGCCACAGTTGCGCGCGCGGAAACCGCTCGGCCAGGGTCTCGCAGATGGCGAGGGAATCCCACACGGTCATGTCGCCATCCACCAGCACGGGCACGCGGCCAGCGGGCGAGTAGCGGCCCACGTCGGCGGCAAAGCTCTCGCTCAGCAGGCGCACGCGGATCTCCTCGAACGGAATGCCGGCCTGCTTGGCCAGCAACCACGGGCGTAACGACCACGACGAATAGTTCTTGTTGCCGATGACCAGTTTCATGATTCCCGTCCTTGGAGAGTGCACCGTGATTGTTGTTGGAAGGTCGCCGGCACGGCGCCGGAACGCTCGGGTCGCGGGCGCAGGCAGGGGCTGTGGCGTGGGGCGAACGAGCCATTCTAGCCCCGCGCTGCACTGCCACAAAATGAAACGGATTGGCCAATGTTGCTAAGGCGGCTCACACATGCGCCGGCGATGCCGGGCGTCACGTCAGCGATGCACCCGCGTCCGGGCGGCGCGCAATCCGTTGTCGGATCCTAGACCGGCCAGCGCCGGCAGCATCACCGCTTCCATGCCGAGCGGGTGGATCCCCAGCTCCGGCGCGACAGGATCGGCGCTGACATTGTCCACGCGCATGGAGTCGAGGTTATCGCGGGAGATCGGCGCGCCAGGCAGGTGCTCGAACAGCGCGGCCTGCATGCGGCCAAGGCCCTCAGGCAGCGGCATGATCCAGCGCGGGTGCCCACTGGCACGCCCGGCAAAGCGCATCAACTCGGCCAGCGTATAGACACGCGGCCCGACGAGCGTATAGGCGTGCCGGATGGTGGCCGGGTTGTCGAGCGCGTTGATGAACGCGGCGGCAACGTCATCCACGTATACGGGCTGAAAGCGTGCTTCTGCGCACGCCAATGGCACAAACGGCGCCATGCGCTGCATACGTGCGAACAGATTCAGGAAATGATCCTGCGGGCCGAACACCACGGAGGGGCGGAACACCGTCCAGTCCAGTTCGCTGTTCATGACCACGCGTTCGCCATCGCCCTTGCTGCGCAGGTACATCGACGGGCCGGCGGGATCGGCGCCCAGTGCGCTCATGTGCAGCAGCCGGTTCACCCCATGCCTGCGGCACGCCTTGACGATGCGGCGCGGCAGTTCAACGTGCAGGCGCTGGAAGTTCGGGCCATAGGGCATCTCGCGCACGTCGTGCAGCGTGCCGACGAGGTTGATGACCGCACAGTGCTCGCCGCCATGCTCCGTCAGCGCCAGGAAGAGGGCATCCAGGGCATCGTCGGCGTAGATGTCGGCGTCCATGACGTCCACGCGTGGCAACAGCGTCAGGTTGTGCGCCCGGGCAGATTCGGCGTCGCGCGTGGGCACGATCACGCGGCCCTCGGGCAGGCCGGGCGCGGCAAAGGTTTCTGTCACCAGCCGCGAGAGCAATTGCGTGCCGATGAAGCCCGTGCCGCCAAAGACGAGCAGATTGGAGGTATGCATGACGGCATCTCCAAAACGATGGGGGGACTCCACCACAATACAACCCCGAGGGGATCGCCCCCAAGAGGTAGTACAGCCGCGTGCAGCTGGCCGCACGGTTGTGATGGCCAGTTCGCGCGGCGCCATGAAAAACGCCTGCTGTGCGGCAGGCGTTCCAAGTGGCGCGGCTGTCGTTCAGGGCAGCTCGTCGGGTGTGACCGATTCCGGCGCCACCTTGCCCAGGCGATCCTTCAGCGACTGAGGCCGCCCCGTCAGCAGTGCGCCGTAGTACGTGGCATTGGACAGCACATTCTTCACGTACGTACGCGTCTCGTTGAACGGGATCGTCTCGGCGAAGATCGCGCCTTCCACCGGGCGCGTCAGCGTCGAGCGCCAGCGCTTCGGCCGGCCCGGCCCTGCGTTGTAGCCAGCGGTGGCCAGCGTCATCGAGCTATCGAGGTCGGTCAGGATCATCGACAGATAGCTCGTACCGAGCAGCACGTTGGTGTCGATATCGCTCATCTGCGTGGGGCGGAAGCCCGGCAGGCCGATCTTCTTGGCGACACGCCGGGCGGTTTCCGGCATCACCTGCATCAGGCCGGAGGCGCCCACCGACGAGCGCGCATCCATGATGAAGCGCGACTCCTGTCGGATCAGGCCATACGCCCAGGCCACATCCAGACCGACGGCGTCGGCGTTGCGCTCGACCACGTTGCGGAACGGCGTGGGGAAGCGCAAGGAGAAATCATGCTCGGCCTTGGTCTTGTCGGCCGAATTGACTGCGCGGTCCAGCAGCCCGAGCTTGCGTCCGTATTCGGCCGCCGCCAGGAGCTCACGGTCGCTCATGTTGCGCAGCTCCCAGTTCCACTCGCGGTTGCCTTCAAAGCGCAGGTTCAGGTCATACAGCTTCTTGGCGCGGCCGAAGCCCGGATGGTTGCGGCCCATCACGTCGATCTCGGCATCGGTCACCGTCGTGCGTGGCGGCACGGTAATGCGCTGGCCGAGCTCCTCCAGCGCGAGCTGGCCATAGAAGTTGTACTGCCCGGCAATCGACTGGAACTGCTGCCTGGCTTCGTCGTTCCGGTTGTCTGCCTTGAGCGCGCGGCCATACCAGTACGTCCAGGCCGGATCGCGGCTGCGCAGGCTCGGACGCATGGCTTCGATGGCCTGGCGCACCATCTTCCAGTCGCCGGCGCGCAGGGCGGTGCGCACACGCCATTCCTGTGAATCGTCGGACAGCCAGGCATCGCCGCCGAGCTTCATCTGGCGGCGATAGGCATCGAGCGCATCAGGCGTCTGCTTCTTGGCGGCGTACTGGCCGATCACGCCCCAGCCCGCGCCTTGCTCCTCGCGCGAGAGGCTGCCGCTCTGTGAGAGGAGATACGCCGTCGCCTGCGAAGGATCATTGCGCGCCATGCGCGTCACATTGGCCAGCGTGTCGTTGTCGACACGGTCACCATCGGGCAGCACGGCGGCAATGCGCGAGGCCTGCGTGACAAGGTTCTGCTCCAGCGACAGCCGCGCCGCAAACGCCACGTCCGCCCGCGTGAACTGGTTCGACTGTGCCAGATAGCCAATCAGATCGACACAGCCTTCGCCGTAGCCCTTCGGATCGAGCAGCGTGGTACGCGCGTCGGCGGCCACGTTCTGGCCCTTCATCGCGCGCGAGAGCAGGGCATAGCACTCGACCTGCGTGTCGTCCTTCAGCACGAACTTCGGATATTCGACGTCGAAGGTCGCCCAGTCGCGCTTCTTGCCGAGCACAAGCAGCCAGTCATTGCGCAGGCGGTCGGCAATGGCCTCGCCCTCGTAGCGCTGCAGGAACGAGCGGATCTCGTCCTCCGGCGCGTCGGTGCGCGCATAGCCGCTGGCGTCGAACAACTGCGGCTTGATGCGGAAATACTGCACGTAAGACTGGATCGGGTAGTCCGCCAGGCTGTCGGCCAGCTCCCAGCTGCGGGACACATCATTGCGACGCGCGGCATTGCGCAACTCGATAAACGCGTCATCCGGATTGGCGGGAATGCCCTGCGGTGCCTGACGCTTGGCGGCCATCGCCAGGGGCGCCGGGCCGATCACGCTCATGCCGACCACGCCCGCGAAAGCCAGCGCGACTGCGCGATATACTGCCTTGGCCTTGAATGTCATCTCCTGCCCCGTCCAATCATCCGAGTTACATCGCCGAATTATCCCATGCCAGCCCTAGGGAACCCGCACGATCCGGCGAACCCCACGACGCCCATCGAATCGCGCCGCACGCTGCGCACCATGTTGCTCGATGCACGCGCTGCGCTGCCGGATCGCGTTGCCCACGATGCCGCGCTGGCACGTCACCTGGCCAGCCTGCTGCACGCGCTGCCCATCAAACGCCTGGCCGCCTACTGGCCAACGCAGGGCGAGTTCGATGCGTTGACCGTGCTGGCCCATTGGCTGGCCGCCGATGCCACGCGTAGCGCGCTGCTGCCTGTGGTGACAGACAAGTTTTCACCGCTGCAGTTTCGGCGATGGACGCCCGATTGTGAAATGACGCCGGGCGCCTACGGCATCCCCATCCCCCGCTCGGGCGAGATGGAAACGCCCGATGCCTTGCTGATCCCGTGCGTGGGTTTCGACGCGCAACGCTATCGCATCGGCTACGGCGGCGGCTTCTACGACCGCACCCTCGCCGCGCTGCACGCCGCAGGGCACCGCCCGCGCACCATCGGCGTGGCATTCGAAGTGAACCGGGTGGAATCGATCGCGCCGCAAGCGCACGACATCGCGCTCGACTGCGTCGTCACCGAACGCGGCGCGTTTTGACCGCGCCGTCAGCGCTTTCGGATCGTTTTCCTGGCAGCGGTGCGCTTCGGCCTCGCGGCTTTGGCATTCGCCTCGCGCAGCGCGGCCTCAATGGCTAAGCGCACCCAGTCCCGTAACGGCTGCCCACCGTCAAGCGCCTGCGCCGGCGTGCTCAGATAGCCGGTCATGCTGATGGTGCGGCCGTTGCGCTCGTAACTGAACGGCGTGCACGTTTCTGCGAGGAAACGATCGCGCGTGAGGTCGTCCACGCGCAGGTAAGACGTGCCGCGCAGCACCAGCGCAAACACGATGTCGTCGTAATACAGCGCGGCGCCGCTGAACATCCGGCGGGCGCGGATCTCGCCGATCTGCGCCGCCAGCGGCCGGAGTTCGTCCAGCAGCCAGGCGATCAGCGGATCGGGCGCGGCTGCCATGACGATCTCCCTTGCCGTGCGCTTTCCTGGTTACAGGCCGAGACGCTGCCAGATGGCACGCGTGGAGCCTGCTGCGTTGAGCGTATAGAAATGCAGGCCCGGCGCGCCGCCTTGCAGCAGGCGGTCGCACATGGCCGTCACCACGTCCAGGCCGAAGGCGCGGATCGATTCACGGTCATCGCCGAAGCCCTCCAGGCGCTTGGCGATCCAGCGCGGCACTTCCGCACCGCACATCTCGGAAAAGCGCATCAGTTGCGACGAATTCGTGATCGGCATGATGCCGGGCACGATGGGCACGTCCACGCCCAGCTTGCGTGCGTCGTCGACGAACTGGAAATACGCGTCGGCGTTGAAGAAATACTGCGTGATGGCAGAGTCCGCACCGGCCTTCACCTTGCGGGCAAAGTTCTCCAGATCCTGCCGTGCGGAGCGGGCCTGCGGGTGGTACTCGGGGTACGCCGCCACTTCAATGTGGAATGCGTTGCCGGTTTCCTGGCGGATGAACTCAACCAGCTCGTTGGCGAAGCGGAATTCACCGATCTCGCCCATGCCCGAGGGCATGTCGCCGCGCAGGGCCACGATGCGGCGGATGCCGTGCTCGCGATACGTGTTGAGGATGTTGCGGATGTTTTCGCGCGACGAACCCACGCACGACAAGTGCGGCGCCGCTTCGATGCCTTCGCGCTGGATCTCCACCACGGCGTCGAGGGTGCCCTGTTGCGTGGTGCCGCCCGCGCCGAACGTCACGGAAATGAAGCGCGGCTTGAGCGGGGAGAGCTGCGCGCGCGTATTGCGCAGCTTCTCGGCGCCTTCCGCCGTCTTGGGCGGGAAGAATTCGAAACTGAATTGACGGTCTTGCATGACAGAGAACCTTGCGCCTCACTCGCGCAGCAACAGGCCGGAGAGCAGCCAGGAGATCACGCTGTACAGGATGGAACCCAGCAGCGCCGCGCCGAAGCTGGCCACCTGGAAACCCGCCAGCAGGTTGCCGACAAACAGGAACAGCAGCGCGTTGATCACGAAAATGAAAAGCCCGAGCGTCAGCAGCGTCACCGGCAGGGTCAGGATCACCAGGACCGGGCGGATCAGCGTGTTCACCAGACCGAGTACCAACGCCGCGATCAAGGCGGAGCCGAACCCGTTGATGTGGATGCCCTTGAGCAGATAGGCAACAAGAAGCAACGCCAGCGCGTTGATGACCCAGACAGCGAGCAGTCTCATGGGAAGTCCTCGGGTTGAGTGCCGGCGGCGGGAAATGCCGCCGGCAGGTACGGCTTAGTAGCGGTAGTGGTCAGGCTTGTACGGGCCTTCCTTGCTCACGCCGATGTACGCGGCCTGCTGCTCGGTCAGCTCGGTCAGTTGCGCGTTCAGCTTCTTGAGCTGCAGGCGCGCGACCTTCTCGTCCAGGTGCTTGGGCAGCGTGTAGACGCCCACCGGGTACTTGTTCGAGCCCTTCACCGCTTCCGTCCACAGCTCGATCTGCGCGATGGTCTGGTTGGCGAACGAGCTGCTCATCACGTACGACGGGTGGCCCGTGGCGCAGCCCAGGTTCACCAGGCGGCCCTTGGCCAGGATGATGATCTTCTTGCCGTCCGGGAAAATCACGTGATCGACCTGCGGCTTGATCTCTTCCCACTGGTACTTCTCGACCGATGCGATGTCGATCTCGTTGTCGAAGTGCCCGATGTTGCAGACGATGGCCTGGTCCTTCATCTTGGCCATGTGGTCATGGGTGATGACGTGGTAGTTGCCGGTGGCGGTCACGAAGATGTCGCCGTGCTCGGCGGCGTAATCCATCGTCACCACGCGGTAGCCTTCCATGGCGGCCTGCAGCGCGCAGATCGGGTCGATTTCCGTCACCCACACTTGCGCCGACAACGCGCGCAGGGCCTGGGCCGAACCCTTGCCCACGTCGCCATAGCCGGCCACGACCGCCACCTTGCCGGCGATCATCACGTCGGTCGCGCGCTTGATACCGTCGACCAGCGATTCACGGCAGCCGTACAGGTTGTCGAACTTGCTCTTGGTGACGGAGTCGTTCACGTTGATGGCCGGGAAGCGCAGCTCGCCGCGCTGGGCCATCTGGTACAGGCGATGCACGCCCGTGGTGGTTTCTTCGGTCACGCCCTTGATGGCGTCAAGGTTGCGGCTGTAGAAGGTCGGATCCGTGGCCAGCTTGTCCTTGATGGCCGCGAACAGGAAGGTTTCTTCTTCGCTGCCCGGCTTGGTGATGACGGAGGCATCCTTCTCGGCCTTGGCGCCCAGGTGCAGCAGCAGCGTTGCGTCGCCGCCGTCGTCCAGGATCATGTTCGGCGTGCCGCCGTCGGCCCATTCGAAGATGCGGTGGGTGAAGTCCCAGTATTCCTTGAGCGATTCGCCCTTGAACGCGAACACCGGCGTGCCCGCTGCGGCAATCGCGGCGGCAGCGTGGTCCTGCGTCGAGAAGATGTTGCACGAGGCCCAGCGCACGTCGGCGCCAAGTGCCTTGAGCGTCTCGATCAGCACAGCGGTCTGGATGGTCATGTGCAGGGAGCCGGCAATGCGCGCGCCCTTGAGCGGCTGGCTTGCGGCAAACTCGTCGCGAATCGCCATCAGGCCGGGCATTTCGGTCTCGGCAATGGCGATTTCCTTGCGGCCCCAGTCGGCCAGGCTGATGTCGGCGACGAGGTAATCGTGTTTCAGATCGTTGACAGCGTTCATTGGGATCACTCCAAGAAGATTGGGTGACCGCACGCTGGAGAGATGACTACGGAGACGGAGCCCATTCCTCCGGGCCCGAATAGATGCGTTCTCGCCATCGTGTCAGTCACGATACTGCGAGCGCCGTTTGAACTTCCGAGCCTGGCGGCCGCCCTGTCGAGACATGGGCCGGTCGTTGCAACGCTCCTCGGAATGGGCTGGATTGTAGCGGATTTGGCCGGGATGCGACGACCGGATCAGCGGCCGTGTGCCCGCGCGTAAGTGCGCACTCTGCCACTGCCATACGGTAAGCCTTGGGAAGGCTGCGATTCACCAACCAACCGGTGCGTTGGCAGGCTCTTTTGCCCAGTCAGCATAGTTAACAGAAGGCGTATCGATCTTGACTCGTCGCAGCAATACGTGTTCAGACCGGATATCGCTTGTTGGGTCGTAACCACTTTTGTGGATGAGACGGCCTTCTAAAGTGCTGCGTGAAATTTTCCCGTCGAACTCGAACACATCCCGGGCCGGCCGCCCTTGCGGGCCTGAATCTCGGGTGAATTCGAAGCCAGTCGAAAGCTTGGCAGCAAAGGTAATGGTGCGAGTCGACAGATCGATCTTAGCGTTGTAGATAGGGCCACTGGGTGTCTCGATACCGGTTGAGACGTAGAACTTGCCGAATACGTGCGATCCCTCCCGATAAAGGTCGACGGCATAGCCCTCGCTGTGGGGGTCACCAGTAGTCGCTGTAGTTTTCTGGTTAGAGAAATACCCCAGATGAGTGGAGGTTGGAGGCGTCGCAGAGCACGCCCCACTGATAAGAAGCAACGCAAGAAACAGAAGTCGACGCATATCAGTGTCCGTCTGTTGATCAATGAGGTTTGTCGGTTGCACCGCCAACGAATTTGATTACGCCGTAGCTGCGACCTACCTCCTTGAGTCTGGCGTTCATACCGTCTTTAGGGGTTGTGGCAATCGTAACGGTGTTACCTGAGGCATCTTCTATAAGCAATGTGCCTGTCCACGAAATCGACATATCAATGGCTTTGCGTTGAGTATGCCGAGTTGCCAAGGCCGGAGGGATCTGAAGGTTCTGCATACCATATGCATTGACCATATTCCGAGCGGCTCTCACAGACGCCTCCAGCGTTGAATGCACCCATTCGATGTTAACGCCATCCATTGGAGGGACGGACGACGGGGGCGTCCCATGGGCAATTTTCCATGACCAATGCATCAAGTACGCGCGCTGTGGCGGGCGATATGTCGCGGAGACCCTGATAGTGGCGCCAGCATTTCGCATGGCCTCAATGAAGCGATCTACGGATTGGCGGAATTCGGGTGTCAGGGCTGACGTGTTATCGCTTCCAGGAAACCGAGCAACCCATTGCGCACCGCTCAATTCGTTCCCTCCACTAACAAGCGCAGGGCGCTGATTCGCTTGAGGTGTCAGTTGGGCTGTTGTCATAGTATGGAATCTCGATTTTTGCGTTAAGCGCTCTGTCAGCGGCAACGTTCAACGTGTAGCCATTCTCATCAGCCACGCCCACAAATTGCCTGCCGTCTTCAAGAGTGATTCTGTAACCCACGTGGCAGAGGTTTTTTCCTGTCTGCTCGTGCTTTGCATGAAAGAACAGGTCGTAGTGCCCAAGTGAGTTGGCCTGTGCTGCCTCGGAAAAATCGGCACCTGACTGATAGTGCGTACCTCTCGCACCGCCCATGTCCTCATACCAAGCTTCACCTGCAAGCACTGCAACGATGCGCTTTGGATGCAGGCATTTGCACAGCACCTCGTCACCATCCAAAGCAACTTCGCCCATGAAATTCATCCGGCGGGGGCCACCCGCCTTGGTAATGATGCCGACGCTCTTGCACATCTCGCAGTAGGCTTGGCCGCCAATCAGGGCGACTTGGTGACCAGCATTTCCAAAGGTGCAGGCAGGCCCCGCATAGGACAGGACCGTTCCGCCATTCAGAAGCGTGTCACCGACAACAGCAATTCTTCGCATCATGGTCCGACCTCCACCGTGCAGCATGGTCTCCATTCGTTCCACATAACGCATTTCTCCGTTTCGATTTGTCATTCGCCCCTATACATGCATCGAGTCTCGCGATGCCGGTGGCTTCTATGAATTGTCTTGGGCAAATCGACTGATTTCGCGGAGTTGGCGAAATATGACAGCGGAGCACGTGGATCCCGTCGCTATAATCCCCACCGTCACCGCCTCAACGGTGACCGGGTTTCGCAGCCCATCTCCTCCTCATTTTTCCCAGACGGACAGCCGCCTTTCGCG
>JAGWNU010000339.1 GCA_028871175.1 Burkholderiaceae bacterium
GCCACCCAGATTCTTGCCCGTCAGGATATACAGCGCCCAGCACACCCCCGCCGCCAGCGCATAGGCCGCGCCCAGATGGTCAACTTGTCCGACCGACTTGTCGGCAACCGTCAGCATCAGCAGGCCCACGACCGCCAGCCCGATCCACACGAAGTCGAGCATGCGGCGCGACAGCAGCACGGCCAGCACCAGCGGCCCCGTGAATTCGATGGCGATCGCAATGCCGATCGGCAATCGCTGCAATGACAGATAGAACAACAGGTTCATGCTCGCCAGCGTGACGCCGTAGAGCGCCACGCGGCCGGCGTCTGCACGGCTCAAGGGCAGCCGCCACGGCCGCCACACTGCCAGCAGGATCGCCGCGCCGATGGTGATCCGATAGGTGACCGTGCCCGCCGCGCCGAGCGCCGGAAACAGCGTCTTGGCAAACGAGTTGCCGAGGCAGACCGAGGCCATCGATCCCATCAGCGCAAGAATCGGTATCCAGGGAGACGATGTGGCGGGGGTGGCGGAAGCAGTAGCAGAGGAGGGCATGGAGGGCGGCGGCGAGGGCAACGCCATAGCATAGCCGCGCGGGGCAGAGAGAACGTGACGTCCTCGGCCGCGCGGGCGGGTTTTCTTGCCTGGGCGCCCTACAGGGCAGCAGCGCTGGGGCGGATGACGTCGATCAGCAACACGCGCAGGCCCTCGCGCTCACCGTCGGGCCGTGGGGTTACGCCGCGTTGCGGACGCGGGGCGGCAAGCGGTGCCGGGTCTTCGGCGCTCATCCCGAATACCGCCAGTTTCGATGCGGCAATGCGCTGCAGCGTGCTGCGCACACCTGGCACGTCGAGGTCTTCCGGGTCGAAGCCGGTGGTCGCCGTCCAGTCGTCGCGCGCGATGTCCTGCAGGCCGTTGGCCATCTCGAATTGCAACGATGCACCGAACCCCTTCTGCAGCGAGTGCGTGCCAAGCAGGTATTCCGCCGTCAGGAAACCGCGCAGCCGGGTCCAGAACGCCGGCGGCGCGATGTTGCCGCTCTTGAGCGCATGGCTCGGTGCGACTTCCCAGCTATGGTCGAGCAGCCGGTTGATGAGTCGTCCCCAGGTGGGCACGTCGGTGCCGGCAGAGCAGTCTTCACCAGGACCTTCCGGCCGCGCGAGCTGGCGCAGCAAGCCCGTGAACGAGCCCGAGTGGGGGCGCGCCCCGCCTGCCTGCGGGCCTGACGGCCAGCGCCATTGCAGCGGCGACGGTGGCCGCGCACCGGGCCACTGCGCGTACTGCTGCAGACCGGAGCAGGGCGTCAGGTAGCGCCATTGGCGCTGATCGCGACCGATGCGGCGCAGGGGATCGAGATCCGCCGACAGCTCGAACTTGCCGAGGAACACGGCATTGCGTGACTTGATTGGCGAGCGCGCATAGACATTGAAGTCGGGCCAACCCTCGTAGAGGCTGATCTGCGGCAGCGTGTGGTGCTTGTCGAGGGCATCGTCGGGCTGGTCGATCCGGCGGGCGGTGATGAACAGCGCGCGGCAATCGAGGGTCGGCACGGCACCGCGCAGGCGCAGCAGCACGAGCATGTCGCCGAACTCGGCCGGACGTGCTTCTGCCCGGGCAGGGTAGGCGTGCGGTTGTTCGTCGGGCCAGAAGGTGGTCAGGCGCAGTGCCGAACCCGGAAACGCGCCGCGCAAGCCTTGTCGTAGCAAACGCAGGCCGTCGGAGCCGCGCAGGATGCGCAGGATGGACAGGTCGTCGCGCAGGGCGGCGTCGGGATGCGGAGCGCGGCCGCCGTGTTCGGCGGCCAGGGCGAAGCGCCATAGCGCTGTGTCGCTGGCCAGGTCTTGCGCGGCCGCCTGGGTGTGGGCAGCCACCGCAGCGGGGCGGGCGCCGGACATCGGCTCGCGGGCGCCGCCGGGGACGTCTCCTGCTCCGGCCTGGGCGCTGTTGGTCGACCCGGCAATCGCGCCAGAAAGGCCCCTGTATGGCGGCCGGTTGCGCTCGGGCATGGTTGTTCCAGTCGTTGTATCGATTCCTCTGGCGCGCAGCATAGCACCATGCGGCATACCCGAAAATGCACCGGCGCCCCTCCCCTGGTTGGGCAGGCGGCGCGCGATCAGGCGGTACGGAACGACGCCACCGCGTCGCGCAGCGTCTGCGCCTGCTCTTCCAGTGACAGCGCCGCAGCCGTCGCCTGCTCGACCAGCGCCGCGTTCTGCTGCGTCACCTCATCCATCTGCGTGACGGCCTGGTTGACTTGCTCGATGCCCGAACTTTGCTCGTCAGACGCCGAGCTGATCTCCCCCATGATGTCCGTCACGCGCTTGACGGCGA
>JAGWNU010000108.1 GCA_028871175.1 Burkholderiaceae bacterium
GAGCCCGGCCTGGTGGCCGAACAGCACGATGGCGACCTCCTCGGTCAGCAGATGTGCCAATGCCAGTGGCGCCCACAGGCCCGTGTGCCGCTGACGTTGCGCCGTCAGCACGATCACCAGCATCACGCCCAGTGCGGCGACCAGCGGCGTCAACGTCTGCAGCATGCCGGTCGCCCAGCCGAGCAGGATGGCGAAGGCATACCCCAGCACGCCGCACTTGCTCAGCGCGAGGATCATCGGCACGAAATGGCGCGCCTGATAGTCGCGTGAAGGCGCACGCGCGTCGGGCAGATGAGAGAGGGTGGGCGGGTTCGCGCTAAAGGCAGGGCAGCAGGCCTCCTGGCGCGATGGATGATGCGGGCGCGGGCGGGGCCGGAATGCGCAACAAAGCGCGCATTTTAATGGGGTCACGCGCCACCGTGCGCGGATTTTTAGGGGGGTGAGGTCCTGGGATCCCCGGCACCTGGAACACGTGCCAGACGCTGGCCCTGCCGATGACACCAAAAATGGTTCAGGCCGCCATCGAAGTGAAGCGGTTGTCGCCAAGTCCCGCATCAGGTGTCGATCGCCCGTCATGCGGATCCGCGGCAACATCGCACACGGCAACCGCAGAGCCGACCCACGGAAGCGATGTCACCCTACCCAGGGCAGGCATGTGACGTGCAGGCGCCCAGCCAGGCCCCGTGCCGAGACGGTTTATCGTCACATTGCGCCACACATTTAAGGTAAAGCTCAGTCCGTTGCGGTAGATTCCGGACTTTGCCGGCGCCGGTGTCCCCGGTGCCGGCTGTCCGTTTACCGCCCATCTGCCGAGATTCCGCGCATGAACGCCATCCTCCTCATCGAAGACGACTTGCCGCTGGGCACTGCTCTGGCCCGGGCGCTGCGTCAGGCCGGCTACAACGCGACCTGGGTGCGCCGCCTGGTTGACGCGCAGAAATGGATCACCACCAACACCTTCGAGGCGATCGTGCTCGACCTGGGCCTGCCCGACGGCGAGGGCCACGTCTTTCTGGAGGAGCTGCGTGCCGCGCACCGCGACGTGCCCGTCATCATCGCCAGCGCGCGCGATGCGCTGTCAGAACGCCTGAAGGGCCTGGATGCCGGGGCGGACGATTTCCTCGTCAAGCCATTTCCGGTGGACGAACTGATCGCCCGCCTGCGCGCCGTGCTGCGTCGCCATGCGGGGCAAAGCACCAACCAGTGGAGCGTTGGCAACCTGGTCGTCGAGCCCTCGCAGAAGCGGGTCACGCAGGACGGCCAGGTCATCGAGCTGACGCCACGCGAATACCAGCTCCTGCTGGAGCTGGTGCGCCGCGCCCATCGCTGGGTGCCGCGCGAAACGCTCATGGATGCGCTCTATCGCGAGGGTGACAGCGTGAGCGCCAACGCGCTCGAGGTCGTGATCCACCACCTGCGGCGCAAGCTCGGCAACGAGACCATCCAGACCATCCGTGGCGTCGGCTACATGATCGGGGGCAACCGGTGAAGCTTGCCGTTCCGGCGATCCTGCGGGTCCGGTCGTTATCGTTCCGGCTGTATGTGCTGATCCTGTTGGCGCTCGTGCTGATGCTGCTGGTGCAACTGGTGATCGCACACCTGGAGATTTCGCGCACCAACAGCCGACAAGTGGTGAGCGATCTGCGCATGTCGGCCCAGGCCTATGCAGACCTGACCACGCTCAACATGGACGACGTGCCGCGCCGCGAAGAATTCCTGCGCCGCCTCACCAACATCAAGCTGGGCTTGTCACTACCCAACATCCTCCCGGGCGAATTCCGCTACGTGCTGTGCGACCGCGCCGGTAACGTCGTCACGGCCTTCCCCGGCGCACCGACCATGCCGTGCGGCAAGGTGCAGGGCGCGGTGGTCGAGGTCATGCTGGAAGGCAAACCGTGGCGCAGCTACACGGTCGAGAGCATCGACGGCAAGATCACCGCCACGGTGGCGCAGCCGCTGTCCGCCTATGAGCGCGCCATTCGCGACCTCTTTCAGGAAGTGGCGATTGCACTGGCCATCCTGGCCAGCGCGCTGATGGTCATGGTGGGGTGGGCGGCCCATCAGGGCCTCAAGCCGCTGCGTACCTTGACACGGCAAGTCGAGTCGCGCGACTCGGCCGATCTCGACCCCGTGCAGAGCGTCGAACATGCCGAACTGAAACCGCTGGTAGATGCCCTCAACGGGCTCTTCGCCCGGGTGCGCCGCGGCATCGAAGCCGACCGACGGTTCTTTGCCGATGCCGCGCATGAGTTGCGCACGCCGCTGGCTGCGATCCAGGCGCAGGCGTATGTGGTATCGCACTCGGATAGCGAAGACGACCGGTCTACGGCGCTGCGCGAGTTCGATCGCGGCATCTCGCGCGCGACCCAGTCGCTGGCCAAGCTGCTTGCCATCGCGCGGCTCGATGCGCGACGCGTCGAGGCGCAACTTGCGCAGGGCGCGCTGTCCGATCTCGCGGGGTGCGCCCGCAGCGGCGTCATCCAGCAGGCCTCACGCGCCGAGCGGCGCAACATCACGTTGTCCTACGAGGGCGCCAGCCAGGCCTGGGTCGCGGTGTCGCACGAAGACGCCGCCACGCTGGTCGAGAACGTCCTTGACAATGCCGTGCGTGAAACGCCCGAGGGCGGTGAGGTGCGCGTAGCCGTCAGGCGCATCGAGCGGGGTGGGCCGGGTGGTGCACCCATGGTCGAGCTTCGCGTCGAGGATACCGGCCCTGGTATCCCGCCCGACGAGCGCGAGCGCGTGTTCGAACGCTTCTATCGGCCGCGCGAGAGCCAATCGCAGGGCAGTGGCCTGGGACTCGCGATCGTGCGGCGGATTGTCGAGCTCGGCAATGGTTCCGTGGCGATCGAGGATGGCCTTGCACATGCGCACGGCAGGGGCTGCGCGATCGTGATCCGCCTGCCTGCGCTGGACAGCACGCCCGAGCCGATCGAGCCCGATGACGCGCCGCCCGGCATGACCGACTCGCCTGCACAATGAGCCTTGCCGGATACGTAGAGGCTGCCATTTTCCTGTTAGTATCCGCGCCCAATGTCTGTGACGAGCTTTCTGTCATCCCCGCCCACGCTGGCACGCGCCAACACGCGTGGCGTGCGCTCGCGCCTGCGCAGCGTGCGGTGGCTCGTCTCCGTCTGGTGCCTGTTGTTCACCGTTTCGGTATTTTCGGCCACCCACTTTCCGGATGGCCAGGCCGCAGACGAAGCATTGGAGGCCGTTGACGCCATCATGGATGATGCGTTCGACGCTGCCCAACCGGTAACGGTGTCCAACCCGCGTTTCGAGCGTGCCGTGAATGCGGTGCTCGGCAAGGCGGCCAAGGCTTCGAGCCAGTGCTTCAACATCCAGCATTGGGTTGCACAGGCTCAGGATGCGCCCGACGCGCCGCCCACCAGCGCAGCGTCCCCCGATCACCCCAGCGACGCACCAGAACTCTGGCTGCCGCCGCCTCCCATGGCGTTGATGCCCGGCTTGCGTGTCGCGCGCGTCCGCGTTTCTCTTCCTCCGTTCCAGGCTGGCCCCACGCCGGCCCCCATGCTGCGTCCTCCCGCACGCGTCTGACTTCCGGCATGCGCCGGAAACCATCCCCTTGAGTTGCTAGTGCTGCGCCAACTGGTCTGTTGACCGGCTGCGCGCTCGCGCTTGCCTGTTCTTCTTTTTCAGGATGATTTCGGATGTTGTCCAATCAGGATGCGGCCACCCCGCGCCCCGCAGCCGGTGCGCGCGCGTCGCGACGTGCTGTTCTTTTCGCTGTGCTGGCCGCAATGGCCGTCCACGCCAATGCCGCGCCGCCAGTGCCTTCACCGCGTGGTGCCCAGACCGCCACTGCCCGCGCTGACGAGGCCCTTCCGCAGCCGCGCTACACCTTGCCGCAGTTGCTGGAGTTGGCCCGCGCCAACCACCCGGCGCTCGCCGCTTCGCAGGCGCAGGTGCAGGCCGCGCAGGCGGGCATTGCCACCGCGCGCGCCTGGCCCAACCCCGAGGTGGAAGCCATGGCCGGCCGCCAGCGTGCCCGCATTCCCGGTGCGGCGGAAGGCCGCACCAATAGCGTGTCGATCACGCAAAAGCTCGACTTGCCGTGGCAGCGCGCGGCCCGCACGCAAGCCGCCGATGCCGCGTACGAGGCGTCGCAGGCGACTGCCCGGTCGCAGGCACGTGACGTAGAGGCCGATCTCAAGCTGCGCTTCTACGACGTGGTGCGCCGCGAAGCCGAGCAGCGCAACGCACGCGAAGACGTGACGCTGGTCGAGCAGATCCGCCGTGGCGTGGCCGTGCGCGTGGAAACCGGCGAGGCTCCGCGCTATGAACTCATCCGTGGCGACGCGGAGCTGCTCAATGCGCAGCGCAACGAGCAGGCCGCCGCACTGCGCGTGCAACAGGCGCTGGCTGAACTGCGCCGTGCCGTGGGCGCCGATCTACCGCTCACGTTCGACGTCGATGCCGGCACCGAGACGCCATCCGTGGCGCATCTGCCGCCCCTGGCCGATCTGGTCAGTACGGTCGTCGCCACCCATCCCGAATTGGAAGCCGATCGCGCCGCCCTGCGCGAGGCCGAAGCGCGTCTCGCGCACGAGCGCAGCCAACGCTGGCCGTCGCTCGCGCTCCGAGGGTCGGTCGATCGCCAGCCCGATCTGCAGGACAGCCGCGTTGGCCTGGTGATGTCGATTCCGCTGTTCGACCGCCGCGAAGGTCCGGTGGGCGAAGCGGTGGCTGCCCGCGAACGCGCCCGCGCCCTGTTGCGCGATCGCGAGTTGCGTGTGCGGCAGGCGGTGGAGTCCGCCTATCGCCAATACGAGATTGCAGAGTCGCAAGTCAGCGCGCTCGAATCCGGCGTCATCAAGCAGGCCGAATCGGCGCTGCGCGTGGCCGAAGCCGCATACCGCCACGGCGAGCGCGGCATTCTCGACTACCTCGATGCCCAGCGCGTCTTCCGCCAGGCACGCAATGACCTGATTGCCGCACGCGCAGACCTGCGCACCGCCGCCGTTGAACTCGACCGCCTGCGCCCGGAGGCCCAATGACACGCCCGAGCCATCGCGTTGCCTCACGAACCCATGAATCCAGCCTCACCATGAACGCACCTGCTTCCTTCTCTTCTTCGATCCGGCTGGCCGGCGTTGCCCTTGCAGCGATGTTGTTGCTTGGCGCCTGCGGCAAAGACGCTGCCAACGATGCCAAGGCCGCGCAACAGGCTGTCGACCCGAATCTCGTGGTTGCACAACCCACGCTGGTGCAGCGCCTGAAAGTGGCGCCGGTGGGCAAGCAGCCGATTGCCGAGCGCTTGCGCGTGCCGGGGCAGATCGCGTTTGACGAACAGCGCGTGGCGCGTATCGGTGCCACCGTCACGGGTCGTGTGACGGAGCTGGTCGCCACGCCGGGGCAGAGCGTCAAGGCGGGCGACATCCTCGCGCAACTGCACAGCACGGAGCTTGGCGCCGCGCAGCTCGCCTATCAGAAGGCCGCCGCGCAGCGCGACCTGCAGGCGCGCGCCTTGGAACGCGCCAAGCTCTTGCTGGCCGCCGATGTGATCGGCTCGGCCGAATTGCAGAAGCGCCAGAGTGAACTGGCAATGGCCGATGCCGAAGTGCGCGCGGCCGTTGACCAACTGCGCGTGATGGGCGTGTCGCCTGGCACCCTGGCGAAGATGCGCACGGGCGGCATGTCGTCGATTTCGCCCGTGGTGGCGAGCATCAGCGGCACGGTGGTGGAGCGCAAGGTAACGCGCGGCCAGGTGGTGCAGCCGGCCGACGAGCTGTTCACCGTGGCCGACCTGTCGCGCGTGTGGGTGGTGGGCGAAGTGCCCGAAAACGCCGCTGCGGGCGTGCGCGCAGGCCAGGCCGTGGAGATCGACACCGGCGCGGGCGACCGCATTGTCGGCAAGCTGATCTGGGTGTCGGACATTGTCGACCCGCAAACGCGGACGGTCACGGTGCGCACCGAGGTGGACAACGCAGAGCGCACGCTCAAGCCGTCGATGCTGGCCACGCTGCTCATCCAGTCGCGCCCGGAAGAGCGGGTGGTGGTGCCAACCTCCGCCGTGGTGCGTGAAGACAACCGCGACTACGTATTCGTGCGCGCCAGCGAGACGAACTACCAGCTCACACCAGTCAAGCTGGGCGATGAGTCAAACGGTGTGCGCCCGGTCATCTCCGGCGTGCAGGCCGGGCAGCCGATCGTTGTTGAAGGCGGCTTCCATCTGAACAACGAGCGCAAGCGCGCCGAGATGGAGGGCGCATGATCGACGCATTGATTCGCGGCGCGCTCAAGCAACGGCTCGTGGTGGCGGTGATTGCCGCTGTGCTGCTGTTCTTCGGGTTTGATGCCGCCCGCAAGCTGTCGCTTGACGCCTTTCCGGACGTGACCAACGTGCAGGTGCAGATTGCTACGGAGGCGCCGGGGCGCTCGCCGGAAGAGGTCGAGCGCTTTGTGACCGTGCCGGTGGAAATGGCGATGACCGGCCTGCCGGCGCTGACCGAGATGCGCTCGCTCAACAAGCCGGGCCTGTCGCTCATCACGCTCGTCTTTACCGACGAGACCGATGTGTACTTCGCGCGCCAGCTTGTGATGGAGCGGTTGATCGAGGTGCAGTCGCGCATGCCAGCGGGCGTGACGCCGGTGCTGGGCCCCGTTTCCACAGGCCTGGGCGAGGTGTATCAGTACACGCTCGACAAGCCGGATGACGGCGACAAGGAGCTTTCGGTGGAGGAACTCACCCAGCGTCGCATTGCGCAGGACTGGGTGGTGCGTCCGCTGCTGCGCTCCATTCCCGGGGTGGCGGAGATCAACTCGCAGGGCGGTTACGAGAAGCAGTATCAGGTGCTCGTCAACCCGGAACGCCTGCGCCACCACAACGTGACGGTCAAGCAGGTGTTCGAGGCGCTGGCCGCCAACAACGCCAACTCGGGTGGCGGTGTGCTGCCGCACTTCGCAGAGCAGTACCTGATTCGCGGCGTGGGCCTGGTGCGCGATACCAACGACATTGGCGCCATCGTGCTCAAGGAGGTCAACGGTACGCCGCTGACGATCCGCGACGTGGCTGAGGTGAAGATCGGCACGGCGGTGCGCGCGGGGGCGGTGGTCAAGAACGGCGTGACGGAATCCGTTGGCGGTGTGGTGATGATGATGCGCGGCGGCAATGCCAAGGAAGTCGTCGCCCGCATCCAGGATCGCGTCAAGGCCATCAACAACGACGGCATGCTGCCCGACGGCCTGAAGATCGTGCCGTACTACGAACGTTCGGAGCTGGTGGATTCGGCCCTGCAGACCGTCATCAAGGTGCTGGCTGAAGGCGTGGTGCTGGTGGTGATCGTGCTGCTGCTGTTCCTGGGTGACATCCGTTCATCGCTCATCGTGGTCGGCACGCTGATCCTCACGCCGTTGCTGACGTTCATGGCGATGAACAAGCTCGGCATCTCGGCCAATTTGATGTCATTGGGCGGGTTGGCCATCGCCATCGGCTTGATGGTCGATGGCTCTGTGGTCGTGGTGGAAAACGCCTTTGCGCATCTGGCCAAGCCGCGCGACCCGAACGAGAGCCGCGCGCGCATCATCCTGCATGCCGTGACGGAAGTGGCGACGCCCGTGATCTTTGGCGTGGGCATCATCATCCTGGTGTTCCTGCCGCTGATGACGCTGGAGGGCATGGAGGGCAAGATGTTTGCGCCGCTGGCCTTCACGATTGCGATTGCACTGTTCTTCTCGCTGGTGCTGTCGCTCACGTTGACGCCGGTGTTGTCGTCGTATCTGCTCAAGCCCAAGGCGCACAAGCACGTTGATGGTGAGCACAGCGACGACCCACATGCCGAGCACGACGCGCACGACACGTGGCTGATCCGCAAGATGAAGAAGCCGTATCTGCGCTTGCTGGAGCTGAGCCTGAACAACGGCCGCAAGACCGTGATCGTGGCTGTGGCGGTGTTCCTGGCCACGGGCGCGCTGATGCCGTTCCTGGGCACGGCGTTCATTCCGGAGATGAAGGAAGGCTCGGTGGTGCCAGGCATCAACCGCGCGCCGAACATCTCGCTGGAAGAGTCGATTCGCATGGAGATGGAAGCCATGCGCCTGGTGATGCAGGTGCCGGGCGTGAAGTCGGCGGTGTCCGGGGTGGGCCGAGGCGAGTCTCCAGCCGATCCGCAGGGCCAGAACGAGTCGACGCCGATCGTCTCCCTCAAGCCGCGCGACGAATGGCCCAAGGGCTGGAATCAGGACGACATTGCCGAAGCGATGCGCAAGGCGCTGCAGGTGCTGCCCGGCGTGCAGATCGTCATGGCGCAGCCGATTTCCGACCGCGTGGACGAGATGGTGACCGGCGTACGTTCCGACGTGGCCATCAAGGTGTTCGGCGACGACCTGAACACCTTGCGCGAGAAGGCCGAAGCGATTGCCAAGGTGGCGCAGGGCATCCAGGGTGCGCAGGACATGCGCGTGGAGCGGATCACCGGTCAGCAGTATCTGCAGATCGCGATCGACCGCCAGGCCATTGCGCGCCATGGTCTGAACGCGGCCGACGTGCACAACGTGATCGAAACCGCCATCGGCGGCAAGGAAGCCACGGAGATCTTCGAAGGCGAGCGCCGCTTCAGCGCGGTGGTGCGCCTGCCGGACGCATATCGCGGCAGCGTGGAGGCCATCCGCAACCTGATCGTGGCCGCACCCAATGGCGCACAGGTGCCGATGGAGAGCATCGCCCGCATCGATGTGACAGACGGCCCCGCGCAGATCAGCCGCGAGCTGGGCAAGCGCCGCGTGGTGGTGGGCGTGAACGTGCGCGACCGCGACTTGGGCGGCTTCGTGGCCGAGCTGCAGGCCGCCGTCGCACAGAAGGTCAAGCTGCCCGAGGGCTACTACCTGGAATGGGGCGGCCAGTTCCAGAACATGGAACGCGCCATGGGCCACCTGAAGGTGATCGTGCCGATTACGGTGGCCGCCATCTTCTTCCTGCTGTTCCTGCTCTTCAACTCGGTGCGCTACGCCACGCTGATCATTCTGGTGCTGCCGTTCGCTTCGGTGGGCGGGATCATCGGCCTGTTTGTCACGGGTGAGTACCTGTCTGTGCCGGCATCGGTGGGTTTTGTGGCGCTATGGGGCATCGCGGTGCTCAACGGCGTGGTGCTGGTCAGCACGATCCGCAGTCTGCGCGAGCAGGGCATGTCGGTGGAGGAATCGGTGCGGCTGGGCTCGCGCATGCGTTTCCGGCCCGTGATGATGACGGCCACGGTGGCCATGCTGGGCTTGATCCCGTTCCTGTTTGCCACGGGGCCGGGTTCAGAGGTGCAACGGCCGCTGGCCATCGTGGTGATCGGCGGTCTGCTGACCTGCACGCTGCTCACGCTGGTGATGCTGCCCACGCTGTACAAATGGTTTGATGAGGAGTCGAAGGCATGAAGGAAATCCGCATCGTAGTGCGCCCGCAACTGCTGGAACGCATGCATGAAGCGCTGCGCAGTTGCCCGGGGTTTCCCGGTATGACGGTGGCCGAAGTGAATGCCTATCCGCCAACGGCTTCGCAGGCCGGCGCGCATTCCATCAAGGAAGACCTGACGGAGTTTGTGCCGCGCGTACGCATCGAGATCGTGGCCTCCGATGCCTTGGCCAGCGTGCTGTTCGAAAGCGCCGTCAAGGTGCTGGAGCACGGCCAGACCGGCGACAGCGCCATCTGGATGACCGATGTGATTCAGGCCACCTTCCTGCATCGCACGGGTTGAAGATCGTGTGATGCGTGCATGAAAAACGGCGGACCACGTCCGCCGAAAATCAGGAGCCAATCTTGCAGCGGGCCGCATCGTAAGACGCGGCCCGCTTGCTTTGGTGCTTACCGCTTGATGTCAGTCAGATGCTTCATGAGACCTTCGTAGCGGAACTTGTGGATCGGGCGATCCATGTTCTGCACCTGTTGCAGCTGCACCGCTTGCGGACGCAGCGAGCCCGTCGGCGTCACAGCCTGTGCACGCAGCGTTGCGACGGCCGGCTGCATGTTCTGGATGCCGACGATCTGGTCATACAGCGCCTTGTCGATGATCTGCGCGTTGTACAGCTGCGTTGCATCGCCGGCGATGTTGGTCGTCGTCGCCTTGTTGGTGATGGTGCCGGCCTGCGCCAGCAGCGCGCTCCACAGCGTCGGGCTGTAGTTGGTCACGTAGTAGTCCAGGCCGGTGGGGTTCGCCAGCACGGCCGAGCAGGTCGGCAGCGTGACCTGTGCGGTCTGCTGATCCAGCACCACCGTCTGCGTCTGCGCCAGCCCATCGCCGTAGGCGATCGTGAGCGGAATATTCCACTGATAGCCGGAATAGACGTTCTTGTTCGGGAACGCCTTCTGCGTGATCGTCAGTACGTTCTGGTTGGTGGCCGGGTTGCACTGCGCGTCGATGCTGACGAGCGGCACGCCCGTCTGGCGCACAAAGCTGTCGCCCACCTTGCCGACAGGCTTGCCGCTGGCGGCTTCCAGCTCTGCCCACAGGCGCGGCGGTGTGCCGTTGCCGAACTTGTACTTGTTCAGGTAGCTCTGCAGCCCCTTGCGCATGGCGTCCTTGCCGACATAGTTTTCGATCATCTGCAGGACATGGCCGCCCTTGTTGTAGGCAAAGCGGTCGAGGAAGTCCATTGAGCCGGCATCACTCAAGTTGTGCTGCACCGGTACCGAGGTCGGCTGCAGGTCGAGCGTGTAGACGCGCTGCTTGACGGCCGCATAGTCGGCCCACGTGTTGCCCTGGAACTCCGGGTGCAGTGCGATCTTGGTGACGTTCTCGAACCAGTTGGCAAAGGATTCGTTCAACCAGATGTCGTCCCACCAGTCCAGCGTGACGAGGTCGCCAAACCATTGGTGCGCCAGTTCATGCGACACCACAACGAACGAGCGGGCCTTGCCCATCGAGTGGACGGTCGTCGGCGCGCCATCGGGCGGCACCAGCACCTGGTCGGCAAATTCGAAGATGGCGCCCCAGTTCTCCATCCCGCCAAAGCCTGCATTCTTGTTGTCGTAGCTGTCGTTGGCGACGATGGTGTCCATCTTGTCGAACGGCAGCGGGATCTGGAAGTAGTTGTAGTAGTGGTTCAGCGCTTCCTTCGTGAACTGCATGCCGGCCACCGCCGAGTGCGCCTCGCCAGGCGGCACCCACCAGCGCAGGCGCATGCTGCTGCCATCGAGCGGGTTGGTGAACTGGTCTTCCAGGATGTCGAACTTGCCGCCGCCGAAGAACAGCAGGTACGCCGGCATCGACGGGGTCTTGGCAAACGACACCTGCTGATAGCCGTCCGGCAGCTTGGTGGCACCCGTCTGCCTGCCGTTGGCCACGGCCTTCCAGTCGCCCGGAATTTCCGCCGTCACCTCGAAGGTGTTGCGGAAGGCCGGCTCATCCCAGCTCGGGAACCACTCGCGCGCGAAGTTCGATTCGCCCTGCGTGACGATGGCGTCGGAACTCTCGCCCGTTGCCGCCTGCAGGCCCAGCTTGAAGATGCCTTCGGCCTTGGTGAAGTTGATCGTGCCCGTCCATTCCATGTGCAGCACGTAGTTGCCGGGCTTGATGTCTCCGGTCGGGTCGCGCAGGTCGTAGAAGGCCCCTTGCGATTGCGGAATCGGCACCAGCACGCGCGATGCACCGCCGCCCGAGGTGGGCGTGAGCGTCAGGCGCGAGGCGTCGAGCTTCAGGTCGCGCACGGCCAGCGTCACGGCGCCGGTCTGCTTGGTGACCTTGATCTCCACGTCGGCGCGGCCCGAGAAGCTGTTCAGGTCTGCGCTCGGGCGGAACCACAGCTTGTAGTTGACGGGCTTGATGGTGTCCGGCAGTTCAACCGGGGGCACCGATGCATCGACGGCCGGCGCCTGCGCATTGGTATTGCCCTGCTGCTGCGAGCCGTTGGCATCGACCTTGCCGCCAGCCGGTGTGAGCGCTTCATCGCCGCCGCCGCCGCATGCGGCCAGAATCATTGCGGCGGCAGCCTGCGCGACGAGTGCCAGCTTGAACCCCCGGCGCGAGCGGAGGTTTGTGGCGCGTGTCGTGGCCGTACGACGGTGGGTTGTCGAATCCCGCATTGCATTTCTCCTGAGGTGGAAACGAATCGGCGGCCCGAAGTTCAAAATAAAAACATCAGGGGGCAGGCCGCAGAATCGAGATAAGGAATACCCCGCTTGTTGCGCGG
>JAGWNU010000340.1 GCA_028871175.1 Burkholderiaceae bacterium
GCTGGCCGCGTCGAAGTCGTGCTGGCGCCGTTCGAGCCCCCGCCCGTACCGGTACAGCTGGTGTGGCACCCAACCCGTATGCCGTTGGCACGCACGCGGATATTTGCCGATTGTCTGGTCGAAGGGCTCAGGAACGCACGCGACCTGCAGCCATGAACGCCTTCACGGGACGGCCTTCAGCGTGCCAGCGCGTTTGCGCGTGGCGCCCTAAAATAGCGCTTCTTTGCAGTCCTCCAGGGAAGACAGACCATGCGAATGCTCCATACCATGCTGCGCGTCGGCGACATGCAGCGCTCGATCGACTTTTACACCAACGTGCTGGGCATGCAATTGCTGCGCACCAGTGACAACCCCGAGTACAAGTATTCGCTGGCCTTTGTCGGCTACGGCTCCGAAGCAGGCAATACGGTCATCGAACTGACCTACAACTACGGTGTGAGCGAATACGAACTGGGCACGGCCTTCGGCCATCTCGCCATCGAGGTCGACAATGCCGCGCAGGCCTGCGAGCGGATTCGCGCCGCTGGTGGCAAGGTCACGCGCGAGGCGGGTCCGGTCAAGGGGGGCAGCACCATCATCGCCTTTGTGGAAGATCCGGACGGTTACAAGATCGAGCTGATCCAGGCACGTTCGATGCCCGATGGCAACCGTCACTGACGCGGTCCGCCGGCCACTCGACGGCACCGCCATCGGCCTGATGGTGGTGCTGTGCATGTGCTGGGGCTTTCAGCAGGTGGCCATCAAGGTGGCTGCGCACGATGTCGGGCCGGTGATGCAGGCCGGTGTGCGTTCGCTGATTGCTGCTGCGCTCGTGCTGGCGTTTGCGTTGTGGCGCGGCACGTGTCTGTCGGTGCGCGATGGCACCCTGCCGGGTGGCCTGATGGCGGGCGTACTGTTCGGCGTCGAGTTTTTCTGCATCTTCACCGGGCTGGGCTACACAACGGCCTCGCGCATGGCGGTGTTTCTCTACACCGCACCCATCTTCACCGCGCTTGGCTTGCATGCCTGCGTCCCCGGCGAACACTTGCGCCCGCGCCAATGGAGCGGCATCGGGATCGCATTTGCCGGGATCGTGCTCGCGTTTGCCGACGGCATCCTGCATCCGGCAGCCGGCCCGTCGACGTCATTGGGCGACGGGCTGGGCGTCGTGGCAGGCGCGCTTTGGGGAGCGACCACCATTGTGGTGCGCGCGAGCAAACTCTCGAATGCGCCACCGGCAAAGACGCTGCTGTACCAGTTGGCCGTCTCGGCCGTCCTGCTGATGCTGATGGCGGCTGGCACCGGGCAGGCGTTCACTGCCCACCTGACGCCTACGGCGCTGGCGAGCCTCGCCTATCAGTCCGTGCTGATCGCCTTCGCCAGCTATCTGACGTGGTTCTGGCTGCTGCGCCGCTACCTGGCGTCGCGACTGTCGGTGTTCTCGTTTCTGACGCCGCTGTTCGGTGTCGCGTTTGGCGTGCTGCTGTTGCACGAACCGGTCGGTCTGCGGTTTGCGCTGGCCGCCGCGCTCGTGCTGTCGGGCATCCTGCTCGTCAATCTTCGCTGAGATCCGTCGCGCTCCCGGCGATGCGATCGGCCGGCAGCGCGTTCGCCACCGCGACAAAGTCTTCCACCGACACCTCTTCTGCACGTCGGCCTAGGTCGAAACCGAGCGCGTCGAAATCGATCACATCGCGCAGCGCGCCCAGCGTGTTGCGCAAGACCTTGCGCCGCTGAGAAAACGCCATTGTCACCACAGTGGCCAGCGCGCGCATATCGACAGGCGCATAGGGCGACTTGTCGGCCGGCCACGGAATCATCCGCACCACCGCGGAATCCACCTTGGGCGGTGGATTGAACGAGCCCGGCGGCACATCCAGCACCTGCTCCATGTAGTACCGGACCTGCAGCATCACCGACAGCCGGCTGAACGCCTTGCTGCCCGGCGCGGCCACCATGCGGTCCACCACCTCCTTTTGCAGCATGAAGTGCTGATCACGCACGCGGTCGGCAAACGCAGCCAGGTGGAACAGCAACGGGCTCGAGATGTTGTACGGCAGGTTGCCGACGATCCGCAGCGGCCGGCCCGGCACGTGCAGCGCGCCGAAATCGAAAGCCAGCGCGTCGCCCGCGTGGACGACCAGCCGCTCGCCGAAGCGACGCTGCAGGCGCGCCACCAGGTCGCGGTCCAGCTCGACCACCTGCAGCGTTCGCACCCGCTCCATCAGTGGCACGGTAAGTGCGCCCAGACCCGGGCCGATTTCGACGAGGACATCGTCGGGCTGCGGGTCAATGGCCGCGACGATGG
>JAGWNU010000341.1 GCA_028871175.1 Burkholderiaceae bacterium
TTCGGCAGTGGCACCGGTTCCGAGGTGATGAGCCGGATCGCCGCGCCGATGGTGGGCGGGATGATTACCGCGCCGCTGCTGTCGATGTTCGTAATCCCGGCGGCCTACCGGCTGATGCGCCGGGCGCACCGAGCGCAACCGGCGTTCGACCGTGCACCGGGAGCCACACCATGAACGTGCTTGCCGCTCTGCTGCATCGGCTTCGGCCGCTCGGTGTAGCGGTGTCCCTGTTGACGGTATTGCTCGGACCGAGTGCCTGGGCTTCGGTCATGCCAAGCCCCACCGACCAACCGGTGGGGCTCTCCGCAGTGATATCCATGGAACCAACGCCGATGGTTCCAATGGCTTCGGGCTGTGCGCCTTGCGCGCTTTGCTACCTCGCACCGATACCGGCAATGCAAGGAGCCGGCGGAGATTGTCCAACGCGCGAGTTGCCGCGATGGCATGTCCACGCGCCATTCATTCCTGACCCACCTCAACCCGATACGGGAGGTCGGCAGGTTCGCTTGCCAGTACGGGTTACTTACTGCCGGTGGCTGAATTGATCGAAAACCGGCGCATTCCATGCGCCCGTACTTACGCCATCGATCAATTTAATAAGGAGTTCATCATGAAAAAGTTACATATGCCACTGCTCGGCATCTTGACGCTGACCGTTTCCCTGACGGCGTTCGCAGGCCCGGATTTCCAGGCCATCGAACGCGCGCGCAAGGCGCAGCAGACTGTCAAAACGCAACAGCAGGATCATGCAACCGTAAGCAAAACCGCAACAGGCGACACGCTCAAGTGCCCGCCCGAGAAGCTGGTTTTACCGCTCGACCACGGTCCCCGTGCCATTTCAACGCCCTACCTGAACCACAAGCGCCAGGAACGCTATGACGCACAGGTCAAGGCGTGCAAAGAGGCCGCTGCATGACCTTGCGTTCCCGCGCCTGTGCGCCAGGCGCAGCCCCGGTCGGCGATAAACCCTCACCGACCGGAAGAATCCTTTCCCCAACCACTCTGACACGGAGAATTTGTATGAAGAAGAAATTGACTCTTGCCTTCACCCTCGCTGCCATGCTGCCTGCTTCGGCAGTCTTTGCACAGCAGAAGATGGACGACATGAAGATGATGGACATGGCGAAAAAGCCGGCCGCCGAGGTACAGGCGACTCATATGGCGACAGGCGTAGTCAAGAAGCTTGACGCCAAAGCAGGCATCGCCACCATTGCTCATGAACCTGTTGCGAGCTTGAACTGGCCGGCGATGACTATGGGATTTATGGTCAAAGACAAGATGCTGCTGGACAAGCTGAGCGTTGGCAAAAAGGTGATTTTCGAGTTCGCCCGAGGCGACAAAGGCTATCTCATCACCAGCGTGAAATAAGCGCTGAGCTGTAGGTCAGGCAGGTAGGGCGCATCAGTGGTCCACCTGCTGAGCCCTCTATTCCTCTATTGACAGCACCCTCGCTGTTTCTGGATCGGCGCGCAAGGCATCGAGCCGTAGGAACAGAACACGCAGCAGTCGCCTGGCTTGGGACGCAAGCATTGCTAATGCAGGACGAATTGCCGCCCTTCGAGCGCCTGCGCCAGGTGCGTTGCGGTCAGGGACAGCGGCTCGGCGGTGTTCATGCGTTGCTCCGGAACGCCCGAATCGCCCGCGCCAGCGACAGGAAGAACAACCCGGCCAGTGCCACGGCCGCGATGCCCCAGTGGTCGCCGATGAAGGCCCCAAGCGTCGTGCCGGCGAGCACGGCCGCCAAAATCGGCAGATGGCAAGGGCAGGTCAGTGCGGCCAGCACGCCCCAGGCATAGCCCCGCCAATGCGGCGTTTCTCTGGGTTCGATGTGCTCAGGACTATCCATGATGGTGCTCCTCTACGGCGCGACGGCGTTCCGCCGACACCATCCCCGCCAATTGCCGATCCAGCAGGGCCAACGCCTCGCGCCGAGCTACGACCAGCGCGCGCAGATGCGCCAGGCAGTCGCCGGCATCGCCGGCCTGGCTGTCCAGCGCGTGGCATAAGCGCACCAACTCGCCCAGCCCGATGCCGGCCTCGAACAGCGCGCGCACGAAGCGCAGCCGCTCCAACGCCTGGGCGTCATAGAGGCCGTAGCCGCCGCCCGTATGGCTGGACGGCCTGAGCAGGCCGCGCACCACATAGTCGCGCACGACGTTGACACTGACGCCTGCGTCCTGAGCCAGCTTCGATACCGTGTAGCTACTCACGGCATTCCCTCCTTCCATGCCACTACCCGGCGCAGCAGGACAGTTGCTTCACGTCCTTGCTGAAGGTCTGCGC
>JAGWNU010000342.1 GCA_028871175.1 Burkholderiaceae bacterium
CGCATCGCGATGATCTTCCAGGAGCCGATGACCTCGCTCAACCCCGTGTTTACCGTGGGCGAGCAGATTGCCGAGTCGATCCGCCTGCACCAGGGCAAGACCGCCAGCGAAGCCAAGGCCGAGGCGCTGCGTATGCTGGAGCTGGTGCGCATTCCGGAAGCGCGCAATGTGCTGGGGCGCTACCCGCACCAGCTGTCGGGCGGCATGCGCCAGCGCGTGATGATTGCGATGGCGCTGTCCTGCAAACCGTCGCTGCTGATTGCGGATGAGCCGACCACCGCGCTGGACGTGACCATCCAGGCCGAAATCCTGCAACTGATCCGCGCGCTGCAGCAAGAGCTGCACATGGCGGTGGTGTTCATCACGCACGACATGGGCGTGGTGGCGGAGGTGGCCGACCGCGTGCTCGTGATGTACAAGGGCGACCGCGTGGAAGAGGGGCCATCTGCCACCGTGTTTGCACAGCCTGCTCATCCGTATACGCGTGCGCTGCTCTCAGCCGTGCCGCGTTTGGGCTCGATGCAGGGCACCGATGGCCCGGCGCGTTTTCCGCTGCTGCGTGTGGATGGCACGGCCGCTGCGGTCGACACGACACCGCAACCGGCGGCGTCGCACGATGTGCAACCCATTTTGCGTGTGCGGGATCTCGTCACGCGCTTTGACGTGCCCACGGGCATCTTTGGCCGCGTCACGCGCCGGGTGCATGCCGTGGAGCAGGTCAGTTTTGATCTCTACCCTGGTGAGACGCTGGCGCTGGTCGGCGAATCGGGCTGCGGCAAGTCGACGACGGGACGGTCGCTCTTGCGTCTGGTGGACAGCCAGAGCGGCAGCATCGAATTTGCCGGCCAGAACATCGGCGAGTTGAAGGGGCCCGCGCTCCAGACGCTGCGCCGAAACATCCAGTTCATCTTCCAGGACCCATTCGCCTCGCTGGACCCGCGCGTGCCGGTCGGCTACTCCATCATGGAGCCGCTGCTGGTGCACAAGGTGGCCTCCGGCAAAGACGCGCAGCAACGCGTGGAATGGCTGCTCGACAAGGTGGGCCTGCAGGCCGCACATGCGTCGCGCTATCCGCACGAATTCTCGGGTGGCCAGCGCCAGCGCATCTGCATTGCGCGCGCGTTGGCGTTGAACCCGAAGGTGGTGATTGCCGATGAATCGGTGTCGGCGCTGGACGTGTCGATCCAGGCGCAGATCGTCAACCTGATGCTCGACCTGCAGAAGGAGTTTGGCGTTGCGTTCCTGTTCATCTCGCATGACATGGCGGTGGTGGAGCGCATCAGCCATCGCGTGGCGGTGATGTACCTCGGCCAGATCGTCGAGATCGGCCCGCGCCGCGCGATCTTCGAAAACCCGCAGCACGCCTATACGAAGAAGCTGATGTCAGCCGTGCCGATTGCGGACCCGGCGCGCCGTCACCTGAAGCGTGAACTCTCCACGCACGAAATTCCCAGCCCGATCCGTGCCATTGGCGACCTGCCGGTGGTGCAGCCGTTGGTGCAAGTGGCGCCAGACCACTTTGTTGCCCGCCATCCGATTGGCGGCGCGTATTGAATGCAGTGAGACGTCATCTTTGATGAGGAGGAAGGAAATGTTCAATCGCTTTGCCCACCGAGTCGCATTCGGCCCGCGCGCAGCCATGGTTGCCAGCGGCCTGGCGCTGGCGGCACTCACCATGCCGGCCTTTGCCGCCAAGGACGCCGTGATGGCGGTCTACTCGACCTTCACCACGATGGACCCGTACGACGCCAACGACACGCTGTCGTTCAGCGCCGCCAAGTCGTTCTATCAAGGCCTGTTCGGCTTCGACAAGGACATGAAGCTCGTCAACGTGCTGTGCGACAGCTACGAGGTCAGCAAGGACGGCCTGGTCTACACGTTCAAGCTGCACAAGGGTGTGAAGTTCCACGACGGCACCACGTTTGATGCCAACGCCGTCAAGGCCAACCTGGACCGCGTGACGGACCCGGCCAACAAGCTCAAGCGCTACACCCTGTTCAACCGTGTCGCCAAGACCGAAGTGGTAGACCCGTACACCGCGCGCGTGACGCTCAAGGAGCCGTTCTCGCCGTTCATCAACGTGCTGGCGCACCCGTCGGCCGCGATGATTTCGCCCACGGCACTCAAGAAGTACGGCAAGGACATTGCTTTCCACCCGGTCGGCACCGGCCCGTTCGAGTTTGTCGAGTGGAAGCAGACCGATGATCTGAAGGGCAAGAAATTCGCCGGCTACTGGAAGCACGGGCTGCCCAAGATCGACACCATCACGTGGAAGCCGGTGGT
>JAGWNU010000109.1 GCA_028871175.1 Burkholderiaceae bacterium
GACAGCAGCCACAATCAAGCAGGGCCGGCATGCGATCACGCATCACGACACCAGCTTGATGGCCGTGATCGTCAGCGTGGCGGCAAGCGCGCCGCGCACCAGACGTTCCGGCAGATTCTTGGACAGGCGCGCGCCCAGCCAGATACCCGGGATGGAGCCCACCAGCAGCGACACCAGCAGGTTCCAGTCGATCGTGCCCAGATACATGTGGCCCAGGCCCGCCACGGCGGTCAGCGGCACGGCATAGGCGATGTCGGTGCCGGCCACTTCGGCGCTCTTCAATTCGGGATACAGGATCAGGATGAGCGTCGCGCCCACGGCCCCGGCGCCGATGGACGACACCGTCACCAGCACGCCCAGCACGGCGCCGACCATGATGGTCGCAATGGCCAGCGCCGTACCCTGCAGCCGATAGCGCGGGTTGCGTGCCAGCCAACCGAGCACGCGCTGGCGGAACAGCAGCGAGATCACCGTCAGAAAGACCGACACGCCAATCGTCACGCGGATGATGTGCATCCATTCCTGCTCGAGGCTGCCAGCCGTCTTCAGGACGAACACCGTCACCAGCGCAGCCGGCAAGCTCCCCAGGCACAGACGCTTGACGATGTCCCAACGGATATGGCCATGGCTGCGATGCGCAATGGTGCCGACGCCCTTGGTCAGCGAGGCAAATGCCAGGTCCGTGCCCACAGCGGTCGCCGGCGAAAAGCCGAACATCAGCGTCAGCAGCGGTGTCATCAGCGAGCCGCCGCCAACGCCCGTCAGGCCGACCAACAGGCCGACCAGCAAACCGGAAACCGTATAGGCGAGCGTCATGGCGCGGGAGACAGTAAGGGCGTGTTATCACGAAGTTCGAGCATCGTAATGAAGCGCCCTCATATCCCAAACCAATAAAAAATTGTTTGTTTATATGGTCTCGGTTATAAGTAGCGTTCCGATCGCTCGCATCTCTTCGAATCCGGTCGCGCAGCCATGAACCTTCACCAATTTCGCTTCGTACGCGAAGCCGTGCGGCAGAAATTCAATCTGACCGAGGCGGCAAAAGCGCTTTACACATCACAACCCGGCGTCTCCAAGGCCATCATCGAGTTGGAAGAGGAACTGGGCGTCGATATCTTCACCCGGCATGGCAAGCGCATCCGGGGTCTCACCGAGCCCGGCCGACGCATCCTGGCGTCCGTCGAACGCGTGCTGGAAGAGGTCGAAACCCTCAAGCGCGTCGGCAAGGACTACGCCGCGCAGGATCAGGGCAACTTCACCATCGCCACCACGCATACGCAGGCGCGCTACGCGCTGCCCAAGGCGATTGCCGAGTTCACGCGCAAATACCCTAAGGTGCGCCTGTCCATCCAGCAGGGGACGCCCGCGCAGATTGCCGAGATGGTGCTGCACGACCAGGCCGACATTGCCATCGCCACCGAAGGGATGTCGCATGTGAAGGATCTGATCTCGATCCCGGGCTACCAGTGGCAGCATGTGGTGGTCACGCCGCCTGATCACCCGCTTCTGTCTCGCCAGCACCTGACGCTGGAAGACCTGAAGGGTTACCCGCTCATCACATACGACCAGCACTTTGCCGGCCGCCCAAAGATCGACCACGCCTTCGAGCTGCGCCAGATCAAGCCCGACATCGTGCTGGAGGCCATCGACGCGGATGTCATCAAGACCTACGTGGAAGTGGGCCTGGGCGTCGGCATCGTGGCGGGCGTCGCGTTTGACGCAGAGCGCGACCGCAACCTGCGCGCGATTCCTGCCGGACACCTGTTCGGCACCAATGTCACGCACCTCGGCATCAAGCAGGGAGCCTATCTGCGTGGCTTCGTCTACACCTTCATCGAACTGTTCGCGCCGACGCTGACGCGCAAGCTGGTGGAGCAACTGCTCGCCGGCGAGCATGAAGCGTACGAGCTATAACCCGCCTGAACCTTCCGGAGCCTTCATGACGACCCGACGTCGCCTGCTGTGCGGCCTCGCGCTCATTGCGAGCGCAGCCGCCCTCGCCCTGCCTGCCCGCGCCGATATCCGCGTGGGCGTAGTGTTATCCACCACCGGCCCCGCTGCGGCCATCGGCATTCCCAGCAAGAACACCGTGCAGATGTGGCCCGCGACCATCGGCGGCCAGCGTGCGCAGGTCATCATCCTGGACGACGCATCCGACCCGTCGATGGCGGTGCGCGACGTGCGCAAGCTGATCGCCGAAGACAAGGTGGATGTGATCGTCGGCCCGACGATCGTGCCGACAGCGCTGGCCTCGCTCGATGCGGTGGCTGAAGGTCAAGCGCCGATGATCACGCTGGCCGCCTCTGCTTCCATCGTCGAGCCGCAGGACGCCAAGCGCCGCTGGGCCTTCAAGATGCCGCAGAACGATTCACAGATGGCCACGCTCGTCACCCAGCACATGGCGGACAGCGGCGTGCATACCGTCGGCTTTATCGGCTTTACCGATGCGTATGGCGAAAGCTGGTGGCGTGAATTCTCGAAGCTGGCCGAAGTGCGCAAGCTGCGCGTGGTGGCCAACGAGCGCTTTGCGCGCACCGATACCAGTGTGACCGGCCAGATTCTCAAACTGATGGCCGCCAGGCCCGACGCCATCCTGATTGCCGGCGCCGGCACCCCGGCCGCCCTGCCCCAACGCACGCTGGTCGAGCGCGGCTACAAGGGCCGCATCTACCAGACGCACGGCATCGCCAGCACGGAATTCCTGAAGGTGGGCGGCAAGGACGTGGAAGGCACCCTCTTCCCGACCGGCCCCGTGGTGGTGGCGCGCGAGCTGCCGGCCAGCCATCCGGTACGCAAAGTCGCCGTGGAATTTGCCGATCGCTATGAAGCCAAGTACGGCCCCAACACCGTCACGCAATTTGCGGGCGACGCCTGGGGCGCGTGGCAGTTGCTCGACAACGCCACGGCCCGCGCGCTCAAGACCGGCGCCAAGCCTGGCACGCCCGCTTTCCGCGCCGCCCTGCGCGACGCGCTGGAAAACACGCGCGATCTGACTGTGCCCAACGGCGTGCTGAACCTGAATGCCCAGGATCACCAGGGCTTCGACCAACGCTCGCGCGTGATGGGCATCATCAAGAATGGCCGCTTTGCTTACGCTGGCACGCGCTAATCCAACACGCACAGATCTGCCATGACACGTATCGCCTTCATCGGCCTCGGCAACATGGGCACGCCGATGGTCCAGCACCTGATTGCCGCCGGGCACACCGTGCGCGCCTATGTGCGCCGTCCGGAGGCCGCCGACAATGCGCGCGCCATCGGCGCCGAGCCTTGCAGCACCCCTGCGGAGGCCGCACGCGACGCCGAAGTCATCTTCACCAACGTCACCTCCACGGCCGATGTGGAAGGCGTGCTGCTGGGCCCGGATGGCGTCGTCCATGGCGCGCCGCGCGGCGCTGTGTGCATCGACCACAGCACGATCTCGGCCGTGGCGACTCGTCGCATCGCCGCGGAGCTGGAGGCCGCCGGCCTCGAATTCCTGGACGCACCGGTCTCGGGCGGCACCATGGGTGCGCAAAAGGCGACACTCTCGATCATGGTGGGCGGCAAGCCGGACGTGCTCGAGCGCGTGTGTCCGCTGCTGCGGTTGCTCGGCACCACGATCACGCATGTGGGCGGCGCGGGGTCGGGCCAGGTCGCCAAGGCGTGCAACCAGATCGTGCAAGTGATCAACATCGAGGGCATTGCGGAGGCAATGCTGTTTGCCCGCGCACAGGGCACCGACCCTTCGCGCGTGTTGGCAGCCATCAGCCCCGGCTTTGCGGGCAGCCGCATGCTTGACCTGATGGGCCCGAAAATGGCCGAGCGCAACTTTGCCGCCGGTATCGAAGCACGCCTGCACGACAAGGACTTTGGCCTCGTTCGTGAGATTGCTCACGAACTGGGCATTCGGATGCCAGCGATGGAGCTGGTGGCCTCGCAGCTCAACACGCTGGTCGCCAGCGGGTGGGGATACGACGACACATCATCGCTGCTGCGCGTGCTGGAATCACAGAACGCGTCCCAGGAGCCCTGAGCCGCCCAGCGAGGCGCGCCTTGTTCGGTCGGCCAGAGTTCTGGCATAATCTGCGGCTCATCTGCACCCGCCCGGGTGGTGAAACAGGTAGACGCAGGGGACTCAAAATCCCCCGCCGCAAGGCGTGTCGGTTCGAGTCCGACCCCGGGCACCATATTCCGAAGCCGCCCCTGCGCAAGCAGCGGCGGCTTTTTCATTGCCTACGCGATAACGATGCGGCGCAGCATTGCGTCCTGGACGGGCGCGTAACGTCAACGAGTAGCCGTGGGATAATGCGTTTTTGCCCCGGGCGTGGCTCAAGAGGTTGATCGCACGGGCGCGCGAGGGCCTGTATCCGCGTGGCCCGCCTCCTTTCGATCGCTTTTACGATTACCACGATGCCCACATACCGTTCCAAGACCTCCACCGCCGGCCGCAACATGGCGGGTGCGCGCTCGCTGTGGCGCGCCACCGGCATGAAAGATGAAGACTTCCAGAAGCCGATCATCGCGGTCGTCAATTCGTTCACCCAGTTCGTGCCCGGCCATGTGCACCTGAAAGACCTGGGTCAGCTCGTCGCTCGAGAAATCGAAGCCGCGGGCGGCGTCGCCAAGGAATTCAACACGATCGCAGTCGATGACGGCATCGCGATGGGCCACGACGGCATGCTGTACTCGCTGCCCAGCCGCGACATCATTGCGGACTCGGTCGAATACATGGTCAACGCGCACTGCGCCGACGCCATGGTCTGCATCTCCAACTGCGACAAGATCACCCCGGGCATGCTGATGGCCGCCATGCGCCTGAACATCCCGGTGATCTTCGTGTCGGGTGGACCGATGGAGGCCGGCAAAACCCGCTTGGCCAATCCTGTCACGAAGGCCGTCGAATTCAAGAAGCTCGACCTGGTGGACGCCATGGTGATCGCGGCCGACCAGGCCTATTCCGACGCCGACGTCGCAGAAGTCGAGCGCTCGGCTTGCCCGACCTGCGGTTCGTGCTCGGGCATGTTCACAGCCAACTCGATGAACTGCCTGACTGAAGCGCTCGGCTTGTCGCTGCCCGGCAACGGCACGGTGGTGGCCACGCACGCCGATCGCGAGCAGTTGTTCAAGCGCGCCGGCCGCCGCATCGTCGAACTGACCCGCCAGTACTACGAGCAGGACGATGACGGCGTGCTGCCGCGCTCGGTCGGCTTCAAGGCATTCGAGAATGCGATGACGCTCGACATCGCGATGGGCGGCTCGACCAACACGATCCTGCACCTGCTGGCCATTGCGCAGGAGGCCGGCATCGACTTCACGATGGCCGATATCGATCGCCTGTCGCGCGTGGTGCCCCAGCTCTGCAAGGTCGCTCCCAACACGAACAAGTACCACATCGAAGACGTGCACCGTGCGGGCGGGATCATGGCCATCCTGGGCGAACTGGATCGCGCGGGCAAGCTGCACACCGACGTGCCGACCGTGCACGCCCCCACAATGAAGGACGCGCTGGATCAGTGGGACATCGTCCGCACGTCGGACGAAGCCGTTCAGACGTTCTATCGTGCTGGCCCGGCAGGCATCCCAACGCAGGTTGCATTCAGCCAGAACACGCGTTGGCCAAGCCTGGATCTGGACCGCGCGGAGGGCTGCATCCGCTCGTACGAACACGCGTTCTCGAAGGAAGGGGGCCTGGCCGTGCTGAGGGGCAACATCGCGCTCGACGGCTGCGTGGTCAAGACCGCCGGGGTGGACGAAAGCATTCTCGTGTTCGAGGGCACGGCGCACGTGACCGAATCGCAGGATGAGGCAGTCGAAAACATCCTGAACGACAAGGTCAAGGCCGGCGACGTGGTGATCGTGCGTTACGAGGGCCCGAAGGGCGGCCCCGGCATGCAGGAAATGCTCTACCCCACCAGCTACATCAAGTCCAAGGGCCTGGGCAAGGCGTGCGCGCTGCTGACCGATGGCCGGTTCTCGGGCGGCACGTCGGGCCTGTCGATCGGGCACTGCTCGCCGGAAGCGGCGGCCGGTGGCGCGATCGGCCTCGTGCGCGATGGCGACAAGATCCGCATCGACATCCCGAATCGCACAATCAATGTACTGGTGTCGGACGAGGAACTTGCACGCCGCCGCGCCGAGCAGGATGCCAAGGGCTGGAAGCCCGTGAAGCCGCGTCCGCGCAAGGTGTCAGCCGCGCTCAAGGCCTACGCGAAGCTGGTCATGTCTGCCGACAAGGGTGCCGTGCGCGACCTGTCGCTGCTGGACGATTGACGGTGTGATGGGCTCGTTGCCCAACTTCCGCGATAGCCGCTCCCCGGAGCGGCTTTTTCATGGCCGCGCGCCCGTTCAAACCCACCGTGCAGGTTCCCCATGATGAGTGTCGGCCCGTTCTCGGTACGGATCATTATCCTGGCCTTGGCCTCGCTGATCGCGTGGCTCGTTGCGCGCTTCATGCGACGCGGCACCTCGGGTGACACGGGCAAGGCAGCTGCCAGCGTGCTGCTTGACGCGCTGCTTGTCGGTCTGATTGCCGCACGCGCCGGCTATGTCGCCCGCTGGTGGCCCGAGTACGGCGCGGCTCCCGCCTCCATCGTCGCCATCGGCGATGGCGGTTTCGATTGGTGGATCGGCCTGCCTACCGCGCTTGTGTTCATCCTTTGGAAGACACGCCGCGCGCGTGCGGTACGCCTGCCAGCACTGGCGGGCATCGCTGCCGGGATGCTGGCCTGGGGCGCCGCCCTGGGCACCCTGACAACGCTTCAACGTGCAACGCCCGGGTTGTCTTCGCTGCAACTTCAGACGTTGGATGCCGTGCCAGAGCCGCTGGCGCGCTACATCGGCCGGCCCGTCGTCATGAACCTGTGGGCGAGCTGGTGCCCGCCCTGCCGCCGCGAGATGCCGCTCTTCTCGCAAGCGCAATCCGACTACCCTGGCGTGGTCTTCCTGATGGCGAACCAGGGCGAAAACGCAGCAACGGTGCGTGCGTTCCTCGCACAGGAAGGGCTCACGTTCAGTGACATCGTGCTCGATCCTACGTCGCTCGCGATGCGTGCATTCGGGTCACGCGGGCTGCCGACAACATTGTTCTTTGATGCGCACGGCAAGCTGGTCGACGCGCATCTGGGCGAACTCACGGCAGCCCGCCTGAAGGACGCCGTTCAGGCGATCCAACAGCCAAGTCGCCGTTAAGTACCGGACCGCCACGCATACCGGCGCGAAAACGTTCGACAAGCCTGGAGGCCGAGCCATCGCTTGGCCTTTTTACCGTGCGGCGGGACCGCTGCATCGCAGCCGACAGCGGCGCATCGAATATGTCATGTTGTGATATATTCCGCGAAAACCGCATACATAAACAATGTCAGCCGCCCCGCCTCGCCTGTTATCCAAGCAGGACTTCGAGACCCTGTCCGATTTCCGCTACCACCTGCGCCGCTTCCTCCGCGCATCCGAAGACCTGATCCAGTCCAAGGGCATCACACCGCTGCAATACCAGTTGCTGCTGCATATCAAGGGATTTGCCGGGCGCGAATGGGCGACCGTCGGCGAATTGGCCGAGCGCCTGCAGGCTGCCCCGCATGGGACGGCCGCTCTTGTCACACGGTGCGAAGAGATCGACCTCGTCAAGCGCCGTCCGAGCGACGCGGATGCGCGTCAGGTGGAAGTCCACCTCACCAGAAAAGGCGATCGCCTCGTTGCCCTGTTGGCCGCACTGCATCAGAGCGAGCTGTCTGCCTTCAGCCGCGCCTTCAAAATCCCCCATCTCGATCAGTAAGCTCATGCAGACCCTTGCGCATCGGCGCGATTTCGCGACCGACACCACGCTTTTCCGGACCACCGCGCTGGCGGTTGTCATTGCGGCATTTGCCACGCTGGCGGCGGTGGCGCTGCTCAACCTGATCCGCTTCTTCACCAACCTGTTCTTCTTCCAAACGCTGTCGCTGGCCAACCGTTCACCCGCGGACAACACACTGGGCGTGTGGGTGATCGCGGTACCGCTGCTCGGGGGCGTGATCGTCGGCCTGATGGCGCGCTTTGGGTCGGAAAAGATTCGTGGCCATGGCATCCCTGAAGCCATTGAGTCCATCCTCTTCGGCAAGAGCAAGATGTCGCCCAAGGTGGCCGTGCTCAAGCCGCTCTCGTCGGGAATCGTGATCGGCAGCGGCGGGCCGTTTGGCGCCGAAGGGCCCATCATCATGACCGGTGGCGCGATCGGCTCGCTCTTTGCGCAGTTCTTCAAGCTGACCGCCGCCGAGCGCAAGACCTTGCTGGTGGCCGGCGCCACGGCGGGGATGACGGCGGTATTCGGCACGCCAGTGGCGGCGCTGCTGCTGGCGGTGGAACTGCTGCTGTTTGAATGGCGGCCACGCAGCATGCTGCCGGTGGCTGTGGCGTGCGCGGTGGCAGGCTTTCTTCGCGTGCTGGTGCTCGATGCCGGCCCCCTGTTCCCGCTGGAGACAGCACCGGCCACGCTGCCCGCGCTGGGTTCGTGCGTGGTTGCGGGGCTGCTGTGCGGTGCGCTGGCACGCTCGCTGTCGATGGCGCTCTACAAGACCGAAGACCTCTTCGGCCGGCTGCCGATCCATTGGATGTGGTGGCCAGCCATCGGCGGACTGGCAGTCGGCATCGGCGGCTACTTCGAGCCGCGTGCGCTCGGCGTCGGCTACGACGTCATCGGCGATCTCCTCCACAATCATCTGGCCATCCGGGTGGCGCTGGCGCTGCTAGTGGTCAAGGCGGTCATCTGGGTGATCGCGCTGGGGTCCGGCACCTCGGGCGGCGTGCTCGCCCCGCTGCTGATGATGGGAGCTGGCCTCGGTGTGCTGCTGGGCCCCGTCCTCCCTGGCGGCGACCCGTCACTGTGGCCGCTGGTATGCATGGCTGCCACCCTGGCCGGCGTGCTTGGCGCCCCACTGACGGCCATCATCTTCGCGTTTGGGCTCACGCACGACGTCAATGCCGTCCTGCCGGTGCTGCTCGCCGTGGCGGTGGCCTATGGGTTTGTCGTGCTGACCATGCCCCGCTCGATCATGACGGAGAAGATCGCGCGCCGCGGCTTCCACATTTACCGCGAGTACGCCGTCGATCCGCTCGAACGCCACGCCGTGGACGAAGTCATGACGCGCTCGGTACAAACCATCGAGGCTGCAGCTTCCGTTGCGGAGGTACTCGCCGGGCGCTTTGGCCCCTCTCAGGCACACCGCGGGTTTCCCGTCGTGCGCGATGGGACGCTGGTCGGTATGCTGGATCGCGATGCGCTGCTGGCGGGCCAGGCACGCGGTGCCGCCACCATTGCAGAACTGTTTGGCGCCAATGCCCCGGTGATGGCCCTGCCTGGCGAGACCTGCCGCATCGTCGCCACACGCCTGGCGGTGCACGGGCTGGAGCGACTGCCCGTGGTGGCCGATTCGCAGTCGCGCAAGCTGGTGGGCATCGTGTCGCGCAGCGATCTGGTCAAGCCTTCGCTCGCGTTCTTCGACGAAGAGCACCGCCGCGAGCGCTTCCGTCGTGTGCCGCTCTCCGGCACCCGCACGCAGCTGGAACTGCGGCGCCGGCGCGCAGGCCGGACCGCGCGCTGACAGATCAACCGGCCACGTGCCGGTTTCGCCCGCTTTCCTTGGCGCGGTACAGCGCCTGGTCCGCGCGCCTGAGCATCTCCGATGCGGTGTCACCCGGCCTGCGGGCCGTCATGCCCATGCTGACGGTCACCGACAGCCCGGTCGGAAAACTTTCGTCCGTCTCGGCCACCGCCGTGCGCAGACGCTCGGCCACCTCGGTGGCTGCTTCGAGCGTGGTGCGCCCCATGACGATGGCAAACTCTTCGCCGCCCAGACGTCCGACCATGTCGCTGCTGCGCAGTACACCCGTCGCGAGCGACGCGAAGCGCTGCAGCGCCATGTCGCCCACGGCATGGCCCCATGTGTCGTTGATGCGCTTGAAGTGGTCCAGGTCAGCCAGCACCAGCACGAGCGGTTCGGCGCGGTTGTGGGCGCGCATGAGCACCGTATCGAACAGGGCCAGAAAGCGGCGCCGCGTGAGTACACCCGTCAGGTGGTCGAAATGGGCTTCGTTGGCCAGCGTGCTGTTGGTGCGCTGCAGCCGCTCATTGAGATGGCGCGTCAGGCGATGATGCTGTCGCTCTCGCACCAAGGACCACATCACCAGCACGAACGTCAGCAGCACGCTCACGAACAGCACGAAGCCGATCGTTCGGTTCCGGTCGTGCATGGCCAACTGCTGGCCCCAGGACGGCAACGGCTCGACCACCATGACGGTGAGGTCCGCACTGGCGTTGCGGGACACGGTGAGCGAAGGCATCGCGCTGCCTTCGCGCCAGGCAAGCGCATCGCGCACCTCGGCGGGCATCCAGTCAGGCACATGACGATGCGCCTGTGCGGTGGACTGATAGGGCCACGTTTCGAAGTCGACGCGCTGGTAGGCGTTGTAACGATCGCTGGCACGCATGGCTCGCAGGTGCGCCCCCGGCAACACCTTGCCCACGAGCGATGCATCGGTTGACAGAATGATCAGGCCGTTCGAATCGGTCACCAGGGATGTCGGATGCGACACCCAGTGCTGCAGGCGTGCAAGGCTCACCTTGGTGCCCATGGCTGCGACGAGATAACCGCCGCGGTCGTACACGGGGGCCGCGAAGAACAGGCCCGGCACGCCGGTCACCCTGCCCACCGTGAATTGTTCGCCCAGCCCGCCCAGCATCGCCTCTTTCATGTACGGCTGCATGCTCGACTGCACGCCGATGAACGTATCGGCGTGAGCAGCCGTACTGGCCAGCACCACGTAGCCGCCCTGGCTGACAACCCACACGTAGTCCAGTCCGAGATTGCCGGCGGTCGTGCTGAGAAACTCGCTGGTGTCGACGACCTCGCGATGCGACAGCGCCTCCTTGGCGCGCGAGCCCTGGTCCATCAGGTTCCAGCGGCGCGTGTCGACGCGCTCGACCGCCTGCGGGATGGCATCGATCTGCGCAAGCGTCTGCGGGATCGCGCGTAACAGGGCTACATCGGCCGTAATCTGGTTCGACATGCCCTCCGCCACCTGCGAGGCAAGCTGCCGCCGGGCATCGGCCATCTGTTGCATGTCCCGCGCAGCCATCGCACCGGCCACCATGTCGGCTGCCAACCAGCAGAGCGCCACGCCAATCCCCACCGCCAGCAGCGCAAGTGCCAGCCTCACCGCGCGCCGGCGCGTGGCGTAGGCAGCCGCAGACGATACCGGCGCGTTCATGTCAGGGCCCACCCCGCAGGAAATGCCCCACGGTCGGGTAACGCAGCGCCACGCGGAGCTCGCGCGTCAGGCGCGTATTGCGCAGCCGACGCGATTCGCTCATGAAGGAGAGCAGTGTCGGCTCCAGCCGCTGTGCCGCCTCAGCCCGCGCAATGCGTTCCGGGCGCGGCAAGCCGCGCGCATCGGCCACCGCATCGAAGTAGTCGCCCATGCGCAGCTCAGAGCTGTCGCTCGCGTGCACGACGCGCTGCGGACGGCCGCGGAACAGCGCCGCAATCAGGGCGCGTGCGAGGTCGTCAGCGTGGATGTGGTTGGTGTAGACGTCGTCCTCGGCGCGCAGTGCGGGCGTGCCGCGTTCGAGGCGGGCAAGCGGCAGGCGGTCAGCCGCGTAGATACCGGGGATGCGCAGGATGGACGTGCGCCAGCCGCCGCCCGCGCCAAACCAGCGCACCCGTCGTTCGGCTGCTACGCGCCGTCGGGCACGTGCGGTGGTCGGGTTCACGGGACGGGATTCGTCCACCCATGAACCGCTCGCGTCGCCATACACGCCGCTGGTGCTGGCATAGACGAACGCGCGCGGCTGGAGGGGAGTTTTCAAGCGGCCGGTGTGGCGCGCCCGGTCAGGTAAAATGCGCTGCCTGGTATCTCGGGGGAGCGTGGCGGGACGGGCCAGTGCGTGCAGCAATGCTGCGGTGCGCGGGTCGTCTTGGCCGGCAGCCGGGGGCGGTGCCAGATGGAGCACGCGCGAA
>JAGWNU010000110.1 GCA_028871175.1 Burkholderiaceae bacterium
TCATCATGCCGCCGCCCTTGAGCTTTTTCATCATGCCTTGCATCTGCTCGAACTGGTTGAGCAGGCGGTTGACTTCCTGGACCTGCACGCCGGCACCCGCGGCGATGCGGCGCTTGCGGCTCGCCTTGATCAATTCCGGTTTGGCACGCTCGGCCGGCGTCATGCTGTTGATGATGCCTTCCATGCGGCGGACCTGCTTTTCGGCCTGGTCCATGTTGGCGCCCTGGGCCTGCTGGGCGAGTTGCGCGGGGAGCTTGTCCATCAGGCTGCCCAACCCGCCCATCTTTTTCATCTGGCCGATCTGGGCCTTGAAATCTTCGAGGTCGAAGCCGCCGGTCTTCTTGATCTTGGCCGCAAGCTTCTGCGCCTCTTCCATGTCGACGCCGCGCTGGGCTTCTTCCACCAGCGCGAGAATGTCGCCCATGCCCAGAATCCGCTGGGCCATGCGATCGGGGTAGAACGGCTCCAGCCCATCGAGCTTTTCGGCCACACCGACGAACTTGATCGGCTTGCCCGTGATGTGGCGCACCGACAGCGCCGCGCCGCCGCGTGCATCGCCGTCGAGCTTGGTCAGCACCACGCCGGTCAGCGGCAGGGTGTCGTTGAAGGCCTTGGCGGTGTTGACGGCATCCTGGCCGAGCATCGCGTCGACCACGAACAGCGTTTCGGCCGGCTTGAGCGTGGCGTGCAGCGCGGCGATTTCCTGCATCATCGCCTCGTCGATACCGAGGCGACCGGCCGTATCCACGATCAGCACGTCGTGGTAGTGCTTCTTGGCCCAGTCCAATGCTGCGGCGGCAATCTCAACCGGCTTCTGGTCCGGCTGCGAGGGGAAGAAGTCCGCGCCGACCTGTTCGGAAACGGTCTTCAGCTGCGCGATGGCGGCGGGGCGGTACACGTCGCACGACACCGTCAGGACTTTCTTCTTCTTGTTCTCTTTGAGCCACTTGGCGAGCTTGCCGACCGTGGTGGTCTTGCCCGCGCCCTGCAGGCCGGCCATCAGGATGATCGCGGGCGGCGTGACGTTGAGGTTCAACTCCGCCGCGCGGCCGCCCATGATGTTGCTGCCGACGCCTTCCAGCGCTTCCTGGCCGCCGATGATGGCCGTCAGCTCGCGCTGGACGATACCGACCAGCGCCTGGCCCGGCGAGAGGCTCGTGATGACCTCCTCGCCGAGCGCCTTTTCCTTGACGCGGGCAATGAACTCGCGCACGACCGGCAGCGCCACGTCGGCTTCGAGCAGCGCCAGGCGGACTTCGCGCAGCATCTCGGCGGTGTTGGCTTCGGTCAGGCGCGCTTCGCCGCGCATGGTCTTGACCACGCGCGCAAGCCGTTGGGTCAGGTTATCCAGCATGACAGTGACAGGGATCCGGAATTGAGGACGGAGGGGGCCGGCGCAGGCATGGCTTGCCCCGGCTGGAATGTGCGTTTCGCTTGGCCGCCCGCTGAGGCGCTCGGCGGGGGGCGTTCCCCAGCCAAAACCGGGGTGCGCTGCGGTAAACTGTGCAGATGGTCATTGTACTGTATGCGCTGACGGCGCTTCTCTACGGCACCCTCGCCTCGGCGGCGTGGGCTCAGCATGCTGGACGCGGCGGGCTCGGGGCCCCGGCCGCTACCAGCGCCATGGCAGGCGGGCAGCCGCCGGGCGCCACGGTGCTCGTGCCACCGCCTCCGGCATCGGCCGACTCCGCCCCCCGCTGGTGGCGTTGGGCCCTGCTTGCCGCCTTGGCCGCGCATGGGTTCCTGTTGCACGAAACCATCTTTCCGGCCAATTCGATGGTCTTTGGCTTTGCCTATGCGCTGTCGGCCATGCTGTGGCTGGGCGTGGGCATCTTCTGGATCGAGAGTCTGTTCTTCTCGCTGGCGGGTTTGGGGCTGCTGGTGATGCCGGTCGCGCTGGTTGGCGTGCTGCTGCCACTGGCCTTTCCCGGTACGCAGATCTTGGGCTATGCGGCCAGTCCGCTGTTCAAGCTGCACTTCGCCATCGCCAACGTGGCGTATGGGCTTTTCACGCTCGCGGCCTTCCACGCCATCCTTATGCTCGCCGCCGAGCGTCGGCTGCATACCATCAATCGGCCGAACGAGGCGGGGTGGCTTGGCCGCTGGCTCGACTTGCTCCCCCCGCTGCTTACGTTGGAGAAGCTCCTGTTCCGCCTCATCGGTGCGGGTTTCGTGCTGCTCACGCTGACCATCGCTTCCGGTGTGGTGTTTTCGGAACAGCTCTTCCACCGCGCCTTCCAGTTCGATCACAAGAACGTGTTTGCGGTACTGTCCTGGGCGATGTTCGGCGGCATCCTGCTGGGCCGCCGGTTCCGCGGCTGGCGCGGCCGTGTGGCGCTGCGCTGGGTGATGGCGGCGTTCGCGATCCTGCTGCTGGCGTATGTTGGCAGCCGCTTCGTCCTTGAAGTCATCCTGCATCGCGTGTAGTGCGCTTTCGCGCCACCTCTGTCACTTCCGCTTTCCATGTCCCGTCCTGTCCTGCTGATTCTGATGCTGCTCGCCGGCTGGTGGTGGCTGAGCCGCGTGGGGACGCGGCCGTCGCGCTCGTCGGGACCCGCGTCGCCGGGGGCGTCTGGACGCCCGCCTGAAGGTCGCACGTCCCAGCCGATCGAGCGGTGCGATGTATGCGGCGTGCATGCCCCGCGCACCGGCATGGTCGCGCTGCCCGGCGGCCGCTACCGCTGCCCCGAACACGCCGATCGGAGCGGCGCGTGATGCCCGATGCGTCCGGCACGTCGCCGGCCGGGCCGCATAAGGTCGCAGGTGCCGGAGCGCGCCGACTGCTCTCCCGCCTGAATGCGTGGCGCGCCCTCCGATCTGTCTGGCTGGAGCCCGATCCGCCTGAATTCCAGTGGCGCCTGATGCGCTATTTCGCGTTCAGCCGCGCGGCGGTGGCCTTGGTGCTGCTGCTATTCGTGATGGTGCCGCGCGGGCACGACGAAACCGCAAGCCTGCCGACCAGCGACACGCTGCTGAGCCTGACGTTTCCGTACCTGGCCGTGGCCCTGCTCATCCTGGCGGCGGCGGGCTGGTGGCGCACGCGCTTCCAGTTCCGCGTGCGGCTGGACGTGGTGCTTGATCTTCTGTTTCTCGGGCTCGCATATGCCACGCTCTCGCGCTTGTCAGCGAGTGTGGCGATGGTGCTGCTGATGCCGGTGCTGGCCGCCGGGGCACTCACGAGCCTCCTGTTCGCACTATTCACTGCCGCGGTGGCGTCGATGGTGGTGCTGGCGGAGCCGTTCCTGCAAATGCTGAGTGACGGCATGATCGCGCCGGGGCTGGCTTCGGCAGGACTCTATGGTCTCGTCTACATGACAGCCGCGTCCATGATGTACGGCCTGTCGCACCGCCAGATCGCGCAGGAGCGCCTGACCATGGCGCGCGAGCGTGAGTTGCGCCTGCAGCAGTTGGTCAACCGGCTGATGGTGTACGACATGCAGGACGGCGTGATGCTCGTCCGAGCCGATGGTCGCGTCGTTGCCGCCAACCCCGCGGCGGCGATGTTGCTGGGTGTGCCGCAGAGCGCGTTTGCCGGAAGTGGCGCGATGCTGTTCGACCTGAAGGACGTGCCCCACCTGCGTCCGCTGCTCGAAACGTTGCGCCAGTGGCTGCGCCGCAAGAGCCGCCCCCCGGGGGCCGTTGACGCTGCCGCAGAGGACGATGCTCCCCGCATCCTCGACCTGCTGCCGATCGCGTCCGGCGGACGTGCGCCTGCGCTGCGTGCGCGCTTGCGGCTGCGGTTCATCCTGCCGAGCCTGGCGAATCTGCGCAGTGTCTACATGGACAGCCTGGTCAGCTCGATCGGCTTCGGCTCGGCGGGGGAGGGCAGCGAGGTGCGGCGTCCGCGCAGTCTCTCAGCCGAGGCCACTACGCGGAGCTGGTCAGCGGACGACGAAGCCTTCCTGCGCCATGAGCTGCACGACACCGTCCTGATCCACGTGGAAAGCTGGGAGCGCGTGGCCGAGCAGGCACAGCAGGAGAAGCTCGCGTCGATGGGCCGGCTGGTGGCCAGCGTTGCCCACCAGATCCGCAATCCGCTGGCGGCGATCAGCCAGGCCGCCGAATTGCTCGACGACCCGGGCGATCGCGGCGAGCACGCGCGCCCAGAGGGCTCCGGCGTCGAGACCCGCCTGTTGCGCATCATCCGGGACAACGTGCGCCGGCTCGATCAGGTCGTCGCCGATGTGCTGATGCTGTCGCGCCGGCCACGCGGCGAGCGCGTGCGCGTGCAGCTTGCCCAGGTGCTGCCGGAAGTGGTGGAGCGCTGGCGTGCCGAAGCGCTGCGTCGCGCCGGCACCGAAATCAATGCCAACCTCGTGCGCGTGGCGGTCGATCTGAACCGCCCGGTGCTGTTTGACCCCGCGCCGCTGCAGCAGGTGGTCGGCAACATGCTCGACAACGCGCTGCGCTACTGTCGCCGTGTGCCGGGCTCGATCCTGCTCGCAGCCGACGCCTTGGACGACACCCACGCCGAACTGGTCATCTGGAACGATGGCCCCGAGGTGCCTGTCGAGCAGCAGCGCAGCCTGTTCGAGCCGTTCTTCACGAACGACGCCCAGGGCACCGGCCTGGGGCTCTACATGGCGCGCGAGTTGTGCAGCGCCAACGATGCGCAGATCCGCTACGGCGCCATCGCGCTGGAATCCTTGCTCGAACGCACCGGAACATTGACCATGGAGACGCACGACGCGTTGCCGCGCCGCGCCTTCGTCATCACCTTGATGTTTGATCAACCCGCCCTGCCGATCGCGGAATGAACCGCCGGCTGATTCTCCGCAGATCCCGCTGATCCATGTCCAAAGCCGCCATCGTTCGCGAACCCATTCTCGTCGTCGATGACGAGGCCGACCTGCGCGAGCTGCTGGAGATTTCCCTGCGCCGCATGGGCCATGACGTGGTCCTCGCGAGCGGGCTGGCCGAGGCGCGCGACGCCTTGTCCCGGCAGCGCTTTGCGCTCGTGCTGACCGACATGCGCCTGGGCGACGGCCTGGGCATCGAGCTTGTGCGACAGCTTTCTGCCACGGCTGACCGCACGCCGGTGGCCGTCATCACCGCATACGGCAGCGCCGAGAACGCCGTGGAAGCCCTCAAGGCCGGCGCCTTCGATTACATCGCCAAGCCGCTCTCGCTCGATCAGTTGCGCAGCCTCGTGCTCAATGCGCTCGGTCGCCAGCAGCGCGATCCCGATCCGGGTAACGCAGACCTCGCCGAGCGCACCAGCGAACTGTTGCCAGGCCACTCTGCCGCCATGCAGGAGGTGCGCCGGTCGTTGATGCGCTTGGCGCGCAGCATGGCGCCTGTGGTCATCAGCGGGGAGTCCGGCAGCGGCAAGGAGCGGGCCGCGCGCGCTATCCACGCCCTGTCGGCACGCGCGTCGCGCCCGTTCGTGGCCGTCAACTGCGGGGCGATTCCAGAAAACCTGATGGAAGCCGAGTTTTTCGGCTACGTGAAGGGTGCCTTCACCGGCGCCGACAGCGATCGCCAGGGTTTCTTCCAGGCGGCCAACGGCGGCACGCTTATGCTCGACGAAGTGGCCGACCTGCCACTCACGATGCAGGTGAAATTGCTGCGCGCATTACAGGAGCGCCGCGTGCGCAAGATCGGCGAGAGCCGCGAAGACCCGGTCGATGTGCGCGTGGTGTGCGCCAGCCACCAGAACCTCGCGCGTCTCGTGGCGGCTGGCCGCTTCCGTGAGGACTTGTTCTATCGCCTGAACGTGCTGGAGCTGCGCATGCCTACGCTGCGCGAGCGCGCCGAAGACGTGCCCGTGCTGGCCGGCGTATTGTTGGAGCAGCTCGCCAGCCGCTACGGCGATCCGCGCCCCAAGCGCCTCACACGCCCGGCGCTGCAGCAGTTGTGCGCTTATCCGTTCCCGGGCAACGTGCGCGAACTGGAGAACCTGCTCGAGCGCGCCTACGCCTTTGCGGAAGGCGAGTCGATCGACGTGGACGACCTTGGCGCGCTGGGCGCCGAGATCGAGCGCTCGCCGCTGTTTCATCGCACGCGGGACGCACAGGTAGCTGGCATCCCGATGCCTGGTCATCCGATGGCGCCGCCGCCTGTCACCGGATGGCCCGATGCGGTCTACCTGCCGCAGGCGGTGCCGGCCCCGGGCCCGACCGGCATGGCGCAGCCGATGCCGCAGCCGGCTGAACCTGCACCGGTGGCTGAGCCGCCGCTGCCGAGTGTCGGGCTACCGATCGATCTGCCGGCCTATCTGGAGTCGGTCGAGCGCAACGTGATCCTTGCCGCGCTGGACCAGACCGGCTTCAATCGCACGGCTGCGGCCAAGCTGCTCGGCCTGTCGTTCCGCCAGTTGCGCTATCGCATGCAGCAACTGGGCATTCGCGACCCGCGTGACGTCGAACCGGTCGCCAACGGCCTGAATGGCGATGCCTGAGCCGCATGTCCCGCACGTTGGCGCCGATGGCTGGGTCAGCGGCACGCGCCGCCATCCGTCGCCGAATATCGACGCGCGGCCGGCAGGCATGCCGATCGATCTGATCGTGCTGCACAACATCAGCCTGCCGCCTGCGCGATCCGCAGCCGACTTCGGCACGGACGCCGTGCTCGACTTCTTCACCAACGCGCTCGACTGCGACGCGCATCCGTACTTCGATCAGTTGCGCGGCGTGCGCGTGTCGGCCCATTTCTTCATCCGCCGCACGGGCGAATGCGTGCAGTTCGCGTCGTGCGACGCGCGGGCGTGGCATGCCGGTGCATCGGACTTTTTCGGCCGCACGCGCTGCAATGATTTCTCGGTCGGCATCGAGATCGAGGGCACCGACCATTTGCCCTTCACGCACGAGCAGTACGCCGCCACGGCGTCGCTCGTCCGGGCGATCTGCGCGGCGTATCCGATTACGGCGATTGCGGGGCACTCGGACATTGCACCGGGCCGCAAGACCGATCCAGGGCCGCATTTCGACTGGGCGCATCTGCGCGCGCTCGGCGGGTTCCACGCGGCGCTGTTTCCGTATCAGCACGCGCGCTGAAATGGAAACAGGCGGCCCCCTTGCGAGGCCGCCCGCGTCTTCCTTCACGGCTGTCTTCCTGGTTCATCGCTTCAGGTGCCCATCGCGGGGTCGGACACGCCTTCCTTGCCGTTTCCATGCGACCCGCAAAGCGCCGCGTGAAGCTACCCTGCGGCACCATCATCGTGAAGTCGCACCAGTGGCCCTGGCGCGCGATCGGCCGTTGACCTTCGTGACGTCGGTGTCGGCGATGGCCTTGTCTTCCACCTTCTGCGCGCCGAGCACCGGGTCGAGCATGTAGGCGCTGAAGCGCTTCGCCTGCGCGTCGACCGACAGGGCGAGATGCGCCCACAGGTTGGCGCTGAACGTCATGCCCGGGGTGTCATCGCGCTTGCCGCCGCTGCCCAGGTGGCAAGCGCACCTCGCAGTCCCCGAACGTCGTCAGCGCAGCGGCCAACGTCGTGCGCAGCGCTCGGCGCGGCTGCTGTGATTGCGCTCCCTGCAGCGCGACCGGATCGCGGGGTTGGGGCCTGTCGATCAAGTGATAGCCGCGGCGAGAATATTGATGCGGCGATTCGGATTTCTTCAGCGTTTTCGGCGTCTGTAGAGGGGGCGTACTGCGCGGGGTGCACCAGTGCAGTGCGTGCCACCCCTATCCAAGGGGACGGACGAGGTGACGTCTATCGGGCTTGTGCACTCGATAGAAAGAATTATTCTGACAAGACGTCCATTGCGATGCCGCATGCTGGCCCCGCCGACCCGTTGTGGAGACTGGGGTAGCGGGCTTGCGGCACTGCATTCCGATTGCAAAAAAGCCTGTTCGCCCGCATCTGTCAAGACTAGGCAAACTCGATCGATCCACTATACTTGGGGTCAATCCCGGGACGAGACACTAGATGTAGTGGTAGCTTTCCGGGATTCTTATTTCGGCGCCACGCGGGGGCGGGCGTACGGCAGGTGAGGCCGGCGCTCGGGAGCTGAGAAAAGGCAAGGGTCTTTTCCGTCTCTTTTTCCGGCGCGGCGCAAGGGTTCGCCCCATCGGGCGAGCCGCCAATCGAACGGTTCAACAGGAGTCCACATGCAGACGGCCCAATCCGAAATTCACTCCGGCACCGCCAATCCCACTCAATTCACGCAAAGCGCTGGCGGCACGGCCGTGGCCCCCAGCGCTGGCTACGCCGACTACAAGATCATCCGCCGCAACGGCGCGGTGGTCGGTTTCGAGCCCTCCAAGATCGCCGTGGCCGTGACCAAGGCCTTCCTCGCCGTGAATGGCGGGCAGGGCGCCGCTTCTGCGCGTGTGCGCGAGCTGGTCGAGGGCCTCACGCAGAACGTGGTGCGCGCGCTGCTGCGCAGCCGCCCGAACGGCGGCACGTTCCATATCGAAGACGTGCAGGATCAGGTGGAACTGGCCCTGATGCGCTCGGGCGAGCACGACGTGGCCCGCGCCTACGTGCTGTACCGCGAGCGCCGCGCCCAGGAGCGCGCGCAAGCCGGTGAAACCCAGCAGCAACCGGCCTTCATCGGCCTGAACGTGACCGACGGCGGCATCACCCGCCCGCTGGACATGGCGGCGCTGCGCAACGTGATCGTCTCGGCCTGCGAAGGTCTGGGCGAAGCGGTGGACCCGGAGCCGATCCTCAAGGAAACGGTCAAGAACCTGTATGAAGGCGTGCCGATGACGCAGGTGTACGACTCGGCTATCCTGGCCGCGCGTACCCTGATCGAAAAGGACCCGGCGTACAGCCAGGTCACGGCGCGCATCCTGCTGCACACGATCCGTCGCGAAATCCTCGGCGAAGAAGTCACGCAAGCCGAAATGAGCACGCGCTACGTCGACTACTTCCCGCAGTTCATCAAGCGCGGCATCAACGCCGAACTGCTGGACGACAAGCTGGCGCAGTTCGACCTGGCCCGCCTGGGTGCCGCGCTGGACGCCTCGCGCGACTTCCAGTTCAACTACCTCGGCCTGCAGACGCTGTACGACCGCTACTTCCTGCACATCAATGAAACCCGCATCGAGATGCCGCAGGCGTTCTTCATGCGCGTGGCGATGGGCCTGGCGCTGAACGAAATCGACCGCGAAGCCCGCGCCATCGAGTTCTACCAACTGCTGTCGTCGTTTGACTTCATGTCGAGCACGCCGACGCTGTTCAACTCGGGCACGCGCCGCTCGCAGCTCTCGTCGTGCTACCTGACCACCGTGTCGGATGACCTGGACGGCATTTACGAGGCGTTGAAGGAAAACGCGCTGCTGTCGAAGTTTGCCGGCGGCCTGGGCAACGACTGGACGAACGTGCGCGCACTCGGCTCGCACATCAAGGGCACGAACGGCAAGTCGCAAGGCGTGGTGCCGTTCCTGAAGGTGGTCAACGACACGGCCGTGGCCGTGAACCAGGGCGGCAAGCGCAAGGGCGCGGTGTGTGCGTACCTGGAAACGTGGCACCTGGACATCGAAGAATTCCTGGAGCTGCGCAAGAACACCGGTGACGACCGCCGCCGCACGCACGACATGAACACGGCCAACTGGATCCCGGACCTGTTCATGAAGCGCGTGATGGAAGGCGGCGAATGGACGCTGTTCTCGCCGTCGACCTGCCCGGACCTGCATGACAAGGTCGGCAAGGCATTCGAGCAGGCCTACCTGGCCTACGAAGACAAGGTCGCGCGCGGCGAGATCAAGCTCTTCAAGAAGATGCCGGCGCTGCAGCTGTGGCGCAAGATGCTGGGCATGCTGTTCGAAACCGGCCACCCGTGGATCACGTTCAAGGATCCGTGCAACATCCGCAGCCCGCAGCAGCACGTGGGCGTGGTGCACAGCTCCAACCTGTGCACGGAGATCACGCTGAACACCAACGACAGCGAAATCGCCGTGTGCAACCTGGGTTCGGTCAACCTGGTCGCTCACCTGGTCAAGCAGGCGGACGGCAGCGTGGTGCTCGATCACGAGAAGCTGAAGAAGACCGTGCGCACGGCCATGCGCATGCTCGACAACGTGATCGACATCAACTACTACGCGGTCAAGAAGGCACGTGATTCGAACCTGCGCCACCGTCCGGTCGGCATGGGCATCATGGGCTTCCAGGATGCGCTGCACGTGCTGCGCGTGCCGTACGCCAGCGACGCAGCGGTGCAGTTTGCCGATACCTCGATGGAAGCCGTGTGCTACTACGCCTACTGGGCGTCGACCGAGCTGGCCGAAGAGCGTGGCCGCTACAGCAGCTACAAGGGCTCGCTGTGGGATCGCGGCATCCTGCCGCAGGACTCGCTCAAGCTGCTGGCCGAAGAGCGTGGCGGCTACCTGGAAACCGACATGTCGTCGACCATGGACTGGGACAGCCTGCGCGGCCGCATCAAGCAGTACGGCATGCGCAATTCGAACTGCGTGGCGATCGCCCCGACGGCAACGATCTCCAACATCATCGGCGTGTCGGCCTGTATCGAGCCGACGTACCAGAACCTGTACGTCAAGTCGAACCTGTCGGGCGAGTTCACGGTGGTCAACGACTACCTGGTGCGCGACCTGAAGGCACGCGGCCTGTGGGACGAAGTGATGGTCGCCGACCTGAAGTACTTCGATGGCTCGCTGGCCCGCATCGACCGCATCCCGCAAGACCTGCGCGACCTGTACGCAACGGCCTTCGAGGTGGAGCCGACGTGGCTGGTGGAAGCTGCCTCGCGCCGCCAGAAGTGGATCGACCAGGCGCAGTCGCTGAACATCTACATGGCCGGCGCGTCGGGCAAGAAGCTGGACGACACGTACAAGCTGGCCTGGTTGCGTGGCCTGAAGACCACGTATTACCTGCGCACGATCGGCGCCACGCATGTCGAGAAGTCGACCGTGTCGCGCGGCACGCTCAATGCGGTGTCGTCGGGTAGCGATGTGGGTGGTGTGTCGGCCGCGGGTGCATCGGGCGTGACGTCGGCCGCACCGACCAGCGCGCTGGATGCCGCCGCTGCCACCGCCCAGGCGATGCCGGAAGCCGAAGGCGCCGTGTGCACGATGCGCCCGGGCGACCCCGGTTTCGAGGAATGCGAAGCCTGCCAATAAGTCAAAACAGGTGTCTGCGGTTGCTCCCGCGCAAGCTGGGGCAACGTGGCCTGAGCGACACTAGGCCACACTAGACGCGCGTCGCCCGGAAATCGGGTCGACGAGTCAAGAATTCAGGAGAAACACACATGCTGAGCTGGGACGACGACGTCAAACCTGCCGCACAACCCGCCGCTGCACCGCAGCCGGTGTATCAACCGCAACAGCCGCAACTGCAGTCCGTCACGCCGGACCAGGGCGGCGTTCTGCCCCCGTCGGCCACCGCGGCTGCCGGTACCGGCATCCTTGGCAACAACCCGAACGCCGCCGCCGCGCAAAGCAAGCGCCGCGTGAATGCTGCTGACAAGCGCGTCATCAATGGCGCCACCGACGTCAACCAGCTCGTGCCGTTCAAGTACAAGTGGGCCTGGGAAAAGTACCTCGCCGGCTGCGCGAACCACTGGATGCCGCAGGAAATCAACATGTCGCGCGACATCGCCCTGTGGAAAGACCCGAACGGTCTGACCGAAGACGAGCGCCGCATCATCAAGCGCAACCTGGGCTTCTTCGTGACGGCCGATTCGCTGGCCGCCAACAACATCGTGCTGGGCACATACCGCCAGATCACCGCGCCGGAATGCCGCCAGTACCTGCTGCGCCAGGCGTTTGAAGAGGCGATCCACACGCACGCCTATCAGTACATCGTTGAGTCGCTGGGCCTGGACGAGGCCGAGGTGTTCAACGCGTACCACGAGGTGCAGTCGATCCGCGACAAGGACGAGTTCCTGATCCCGTTCATCGACACGCTGACCGATCCGTCCTTCAAGACCGGCACGCCGGAGAACGACCAGAAGCTGCTGAAGTCGCTCATCGTCTTCGCCTGCATCATGGAAGGCCTGTTCTTCTACGTCGGCTTCACGCAGATCCTGGCGATGGGCCG
>JAGWNU010000343.1 GCA_028871175.1 Burkholderiaceae bacterium
CGCCCGACTGGAATGCCGTGTTTGGACGCCTGGGCAGGCTGTTTCCGCACGCCGTGCTTGGCTTCGGCGAGGTCGGTACGCGGCATGCGGCGCGCAAGGCTGCATTGATTGCCCACTACTACGGCTTGACCATCTCGCATCCGCGCTTTGCGGGCGGCTACTTCTGGTGGTATTTCCGGCAGGACATGGTGCCGCGCTCGCGGCCTTTGTGGCGCAACATCGATGCGGCGTTCCAGGCCATGCCGGTCAAGCGCTAACGCGTTCGCATGCGCGGCGCACCGCCTGAAGCTGCATGGCCGCCCAGGTCTTCGGGCTCCACGGGTTCACCATCCCGGCGCACGAGCTGGATGGTGCGCGTGGGCAGCGCGAACGCAGTGCCCAGGTTCTCCAGGCCTTCTAGGATGGACAGGTTGATGCGCTGCTGGATGTCCATGTAAAGATTGAAATCCGGATCGGTCACGAAATAGACCACTTCGAAGTTCAGCGCATTCTCACCAAACTCCTTGAAATGCGCGCGATCGAAGCGCGTGTTGCCGGCGGCCTCTACGGCGCGGCGCACGATCTCCGGAATCTTCTGCAGCTGTGCCGCACGCGCGTCGTACGTCACCCCGAAGGTGAAGACGATGCGCCGTTCCGACATTCGCTTGTAATTGTGGATCGTGCTCTTGAGCAGCGCCGTGTTGGACGTGACGATTTCCTCGCCCGACAGGCTGCGAATGCGCGTGGTCTTGAGACCGACGTGCTGTACCGTGCCGGCAATCGATTCGACCACGATGAAGTCGCCAATTTCGAAGGGCTTGTCGAGCCCGATGGCCAGCGAGGCAAAGAGGTCGCTCAGCACGTTCTGCACCGCGAGCGCAACGGCGACACCGCCCACGCCCAGGCTGGCGACAAAGGCCGTGATGTTCACGCCCACATTGGCCAGGATGCCGAGCATCAGCATCGACCACAGCGCAAAGCGCAGGACCCAGGCCACCATTGACGTGATGACCGGATTGCGGGTGGCGTGGCTCTGCGCGGACAGCCGCTCCCGCGCCCAGAGCTTCACGCCACGATTGAGCCACAGCGCAATCTGGAAGCCAATGATGACGAACCACACGTGATCGAGCTTGTTGGCAATCCGGTTCGGCAGATCGATGAAGTAGGACCCCGCCAGCAATGCCGCGAGCCCGATGAACAGCGGATGCGTGTCGCGCAGTACCGCGGCGGCCAGGGCGTCGAAGCGGTGGCCGGTGTCGCGGGCGTGTGCTTCAAGCCGATTGCAGATCAGCCGCAGGATGCTCGACAGCAGGGCATAAGCCGCCACGACGGTGAGCGCGGCCGCAGCCCAGTCGCGGGCGGGAACGCGCAGGAAGGTGTGGGCGTTGAGCCACTCCATGGGCATCTCCGTGCAAGGTCACGGGATGCGGCGCCGCACAAAACGTGCCCGCGTCACTGCGCCAGCTCGGGGCTGTGCAGCAGATCGCTTGGTACGCAGACGCGGTTGCGCCCCTGCCGCTTGGCTTCCATCAGACCAACGTCGGCATCGGCCAGCAGGCGGGCAAGGTCTTGACCGCGGCGCAAGGGTGCGGCCCCCACGCTGATCGTCAGTGGGCCAACGGGCGATTCGCTGGCCGCCACGGCTGCCTTGATTCTGTCGACCACGGCGAGTGTGTCGTCGAGTCCGCAGCCCGGCAACAGCACGGCAAATTCGTCCCCGCCCAGACGGCCGAACAAGTCCTTTGGGCGCAGCACCCGCGCGAGCGCTTCCGACAGCGCGACCAACGCCTCGTCGCCGGCGGCGTGGCCCCACGTGTCGTTGATGGTCTTGAAGTGATCGACATCGAGGTAGAGCGCGCACAGCGGCTCGGCATGATGCTGGGCGCGCTCCACGGCAAAGCCGCCCAGCTCGAAGAAGCGCTGGCGCGCGAGCATGCCGGTCAGGTGGTCCGTATTTGCGCGGTCGGCCAACGAGCGTTCAGCGGCGAAGTGGCGCGCCATCGCGCGCAGCAGGTAGTGGTGAATGACCGCAGCGGCTGCAATGCAGATGGGCTGGTACAGCAACAGGCCGAGCCACGCCTTGTGGATGTCCGCTTTTGGCGCGCTGGCCGTGAAGATGGCCACCAGCGGTCCTGCGGCGCATAGCATCATGGCAATGACGAAATCGCGCCGGGTCAGCCATGCGGGGCTGGTGGCCAGCGGCATCAGGTAGAACGCGGGCAGCACCCACGCGAGCCCGGCCTGGTGGCCGAACAGCACGATGGCGACATC
>JAGWNU010000111.1 GCA_028871175.1 Burkholderiaceae bacterium
GAGAGGATTGTGGCCAGCATCACAAAGTTGTCGAGGATCTGCATCGAAGCCGCGTAGGCACCAAGGTCTGCTAGGGGGACAAAGGGCTTGAGCAGAAGCTGGTCAACCCGCCGCGAGGCCATCATGCACATGAAGCTGACCCAGAAGAGAGCTCCGCTCGCGAGCAGTTTGCGCGTGAGGTCCGGATCATAAAACGTGTGCCCATGGGGCGCACGCCTTAGATAGAAGAACGCGAGCAGCGCCGCCAGCGCAATTGACTCTGCTGAAAACACGACTCCATAGGCAGGCACGTTGCGTATGCCAAGCCAAAACAAGACGCCTACCCCAGCAAGTTTGACTGTGAGAGACGCCACATTGAACAGCGTATTCGGGCGGGTTCGCGTATGCGCCTGCATCCAGGCTGTGACAATGCCGAATGGTTCCCGCAATAGAATCGAGACGCCAAGGATGAGAGACGGGAGCCAAAAATCGACTGACGGCCGGGTTATTACCAGGAATATGCACATCAGCAGATAACCAAGCGCCCCAGCCGCAAATCGCAGACCAAATGCGTGTATCAGAAGTCTGTGTTGTGCGAGCGGTTCTGGATTGGCCACCAAGCGGGGAACAATCACTTCCGCTCCACAGAGCAAAGCCACCGACGCCGCGACATAGACGACTGCCTGCGCATATTGGAAATGCGCGAACCCTTCCGGTCCGAGGCCGCGCGCTAGCATAGCGACGACGCCGATACCAGCACCGATTTGCAGGCCGCGTTCTGCGAGCATCCATGCAAGGTTGCTGGCAACTTTCACTTGCTTCATTCAGTGGCCTCTGTCCGGCGCATGGACTTGGCATTGACCAGTTCGGAGTAGCAAACAAGCCACCTCTGTGCAACTGCCTCTAGGCTGAAGTTCGCAAGAACTCGCGCCCTCCGTGCGGCCTGCGCGTTGGAATCCCCATGACCGTCGGAAAGGGCGCGGCATATGGCCCTCGCCAGCACTTCGGGATTGCCCCGTGGCACGATGGTTCCGCAATTGCCCAGCAGTTCGGCTACTCCGGGGGCATCAGTGGCCACCACGGGTAGCCCGCAGGCGAGCGCTTCGCCGAGCGCGAGCGGCATGCCTTCAATATCGGAAGAGAGCACGAAGAGGTCCCCGGCGTTCAGTAGGGCGGGGATGTCCTGACGGGCCCCCGCTAGATGGACGCGCTCCGTGAGTTGAAGAGCTCGGATGCGTTGCTCCAACGCACCACGCAACGCACCATCCCCTACGATAAGCAGGTGTGCGTCAGATGCAGGGGTCAACTTAGCGAACGCTTCAATTAGGGTGCCTTGCGCTTTCTCTTTAACGAGGCGCCCAACGTTGATCACGAGCGGCGTATCTTCCCGAAGGCCGAGCTCCTCCCTGGCGCGTTGCCTGAGTGTCACGTCTGGGCGAAACGCTACGGTATCGATGCCGTTTGGCATGACGACAATCCGAGACGCAGGGACGGCCCCCGCTTCAATCATGGCTCGACGGCCGTCCGGGCTCACATGAGTAGTGAGTTGACTCCAATGGTCGGTCAGCCGGTAGGCCAGCATGCGAAGCCGGCCGCCCTCGCGCGCACTGTGAGCAGTACAGATCAAGGTCGGTATTGTGCAACTGATCGCGCCGAGAACCCTGGCGAACAGGTTGGCGTGAACCATGTGCGCGTGAATAACGTCCGGCTTCCACTGCCGAATGAACGTGTGCAATCGGCGCAAGGCGCGCACCATCGATAAGGGCGTCTTGTGCATATCGAGAGGCAGGACAGTAACCGACTCGTGAAGCATCACATCCTGCCCCTTTGACAGGCTTGCCACCGCAACCGCATGTCCGAGTAACGAAAACTGTCGCGCAAGGGCAGCAACCTGCTGCTCCGCGCCGCCTAGCTTGAGTCCCGTCGTCAGCAGCAGAATGCGCATGGGTGCGGGGGGGGCAGGACGACTCGGCATGCTCACCGTGCCCCGTATCCCGTCAGCAGTGTCCGTAACGTTTTGATCGCGATCAACAGATCAAGGGCGAGGGAACAGTGCTTGACGTAGTAGAGGTCATAGCTGAGCTTGGTGACGGTTTCTTCGTGCGTGCCAACATAGCCTTGCTGAACCTGGGCCCAGCCGGACAGGCCAGGCCGTAAGAGATGACGGTACGGATAATAGGGGATCGTTCGCTCAAACTCCTGCACCATGGGGGCTTGCTCCGGGCGCGGGCCGATCAGGCTCATGTGTCCCATCAATACGTTCCACAACTGCGGGATTTCGTCGAGCCGGTACTTGCGAATGGTGCGACCGACGCGCGTCACGCGCGGGTCTTGCATCGCTGCGAACCGCGCTGGCGCGCTAGCATCAAAACCCATACTGCGGAACTTCAACATCGTGAACGACTTGCCGTACAGGCCGATGCGCTCCTGCCGGAATAACGCGGGGCCGGAAGTTTCTATCCGAATGGCGAGCGCGACGATGGTCCCCATTGGAAGCGCAAGTGGGGCTAGGCACAGTACCGCGCCAATATCGATCAGGCGTTTCGAGAAACTGTAGAAATAGTGTGCCGCGTGGTCGTCGAAGAAGTTCTCGTCGATGTGCGCAAGGGCAACGCGGCCCGTGAGCATTTCGCCTATGCGTTCGACCGAGTACATGCGTACATGGCTGAGCTTCAACTGGGCAAGGGCGCGCGTACGTTCAGGGTCTGTCGCAGCGTTCCGGTCGAGCATTAGCCCATCGCAATGCACGGCTTCTGCAAGTGATCTGATCGCGCGCAGGCGCGTCGGAGATGCCGGCGCTGCACCTGGCATCGAAAGCATCTGTTCCAGTTGCGACAACGCCGCGGCATCTGTGTAACCGAAGACCGGGACGTAATTGCGGACGAAGCGCTGATACCCAACCCAAATCCACACGAGCGTGGTGAAGTATGCGAGCAGCAGCGCGCCGCGCGAATACTCTAGGTGAAAGGCGGCAAATGCAAAGAGCAATGCTGCGAAAGGCAAGGTGGCCGCGACTCCAACGAGGCTGTTACCCTCAAGCGCCGGCAGATGGAGCGAACGATGCAAAAGCATGAAGGCGGTCAGGTACGCAAGGATGGCCCATAGCAGCGTGTCAGTAAAAACGTGTGTAACCAGACCCAGCTGGCGCGCTGCATTCGCCAGCAAAATATTGAGTCCAAAAAACGCGAGCCCAAATAGGGCCCAAGCCAGCATCCTGCTGGCTCGACGAACGGTCTCCGAGCCTTGTGCATTGAAGGGCCGAACAGGTTGTCCGGCGCGGGCGCCTTTACTCATTGATTGCCTGCTTCGTGGAGTGTTGGCAGGTATTCGCCCGCTTCCCGCTCGATAAAACGGTTCGATACACCTGCCACGTGGCGTCTGCCATCGACGCGATCCCGAAGTGGCTTTGCCACCTGGCTCGCGCCTTGTTACCCAGATTCGTACGATGCTCAGCACTGGCAGCCAATTCAGCCAACATGGAGCTCCACGATTGGGCGTCGTTGCCCGGAACGAGTAATCCGCATTCGCCGTCCGCGAGTTGCTCACGGATGCCGGGGAGGTCGCTGGCAATGACGGGCAGGCGAGCACGCATGGCTTCGAGCACAGAAAGTGGAAAACCCTCGTGGTCCGATACAAGCGCAAAAATCTGTGCTGATGCGAGCAAGGCCGGGATATCGGTGACGACACCGTGGAACTGTATCCGTCCTGGCGCCAGCATATCTGCAAGGGTCCGTAGAGCTGCCGACTGCGGCCCATCGCCTGCCACGATGAGCTCGCAATTGGGAATGGTGGCCTGGGCAAACGCCCGGATGAGCGTATCGACTCGTTTCGGTGGGGCCAGGCGGGCCACCGTTACGATACGGCGTACCGGTGCCGACGGCGTGGCAATACAGTTGTTTGTTGCGATACCGTTGTGGATGACGTGTACTCGGTCTGGGGCTATCGGTAGTGCGGCAGCCATGCGCCGTTCAGCCTCGGCTACACAGATCATGCGCGCGGTAAGGGGCGCCAACAGCCACTCCATCAATCGTGCAACAATCCGTTGACGAACTGGCGCAGCGGCTTTGAATGCAAAGCCATGAACCGTGTACACGACGGGAATGCCGAGAATCCAGCCAGCCAGCCGGCCCAACACACCAGCTTTGGCACTATGTGCGTGAATCAAGTCGGGGCTGATGGTGCGCAATACCCCGATGAGCTGTCTGAGTGCAGCCAACGCCCGCCAGGGTGAAAGTGCGTTATCCAGCAACGCGAGACGCACCGTCCTTGCACCATTGGACCGCGCCGTTGCGAAGAGTGGACCTTCGCCTCCTGCGAGCACGATGGCATCGATGCTGTTATGCAGCACCTTTAGCAGATCGGCGACGTGCGCCTGCGCGCCACCTACTTCAGAGTTGGTGATCAGGTATGCGACGCGAGGCGGTGGTAACGACGGCAAGGGCACGGGTGGAAGCGGCTTCCAAAACAGCAATCGCGCTGTGGTCTCCGAAACGTATCGAGATAACCCGTCATTATATGGCCGTACGAGCGCGTGGCCCATCGGCTGGCTCGTCTGCGTATTGTCATGGTGCGGCTGGACCGACCGTTTACAATGATGCCTACTCGACAAACTCACGGACCATTCCATGAGCAGCATCACCCCCACCATCTTCAAAGCCTACGACATCCGCGGCATCGTCGGAAAAACCGTCGATGCCGACACCGCACGCCTGATCGGCCGCGCCTTCGGCTCGGCAGCACGCGCGAAGGGCGAATCCGCCGTGGTGGTCGGCCGCGACGGCCGTCTGTCGGGCCCTGATCTCCTGGCAGCTCTGGCCGACGGCCTGCGCGCCAGCGGCGTCGATGTGATCGATCTGGGGCTCGTGGCTACGCCGATGGTCTACTTCGGCACGAACATCGAGCTGGCTGGCCGCCGCGCCACATCGGGCGTGATGGTCACCGGCAGCCACAACCCGCCCGACTACAACGGTTTCAAGATGGTGTTGGCTGGCCAGGCCATCTACGGCGACCAGATCCAGGCGCTGCGCACGCGCATCGAACAAGGCGATTTCACCGAAGGCGCCGGCGACTACGTCAAGGTGGATATCCGCCAGCAGTACATCGACCGCATCGTTTTGGACGTGAAGCTTGCCCGCCCGATGAAGATTGCCGTGGATTGCGGCAATGGCGTGGCAGGCGCCTTTGCGCCGGCGCTGTTCCGTGCAATGGGCTGCGACGTGACGGAGCTGTTCTGCGAGGTGGACGGCCACTTCCCGAACCACCATCCGGATCCCGCCCACGTTGAAAATCTGCAGGACCTGATCCACGCCCTCCAGACGACGGATTGCGAACTGGGCCTCGCCTTCGACGGCGATGGCGACCGCCTGGGCGTGGTCACGAAAGACGGCCAAGTCATCTTCCCCGACCGCCAGTTGATGCTGTTCGCGCAGGAAGTGCTCTCGCGCAACCCGGGCGGCGAGATCATCTTCGACGTGAAGTGCACGGGCAAGCTGGCCCCGTTCATTCGCGAGCATGGCGGCAAGGCCACGATGTGGAAGACCGGCCATTCGCTGGTCAAGGCCAAGCTGAAGGAAACCGGCGCGCCGCTGGCCGGCGAGATGAGCGGCCACATCTTCTTCAAGGATCGCTGGTACGGCTTTGACGATGGCTTGTACACAGGCGCCCGCCTGCTCGAGATCGTCTCGCGCCTGGCGGATCCGAGCGCCACGCTCAACGCGCTGCCGAATTCGCACTGTACGCCCGAGCTGCAGCTGAAATGCGCAGAGGGCGAACCCTTCGCGCTGCTCGACAAGATCAAGGCCAACGCCAGATTCGAGGGCGCCAAGGAAGTCATTCGCATCGATGGTGTGCGTGTGGAATACGAAGACGGTTTCGGTCTGGCGCGGCCATCCAACACGACGCCTGTGGTCGTGATGCGCTTTGAAGCCGACAACGATGCCGCGATGGCGCGCATCCAGGCCCAGTTCCGTCGCGCGATCCTGGCCGAAAAGCCGGACGCGAATCTGCCGTTCTGATCGCAGGGTTCGCATTCATGACGTTGGGGGAAAGGATGCCGACATGCGTGTGCTGATCGTCAAGGTGTCATCGCTTGGCGATGTGGTGCACTGCACGCCGGTTGTGGCGGATATTCTGCGAGCCCATCCGGATGCCGAGATCGACTGGGTGGTCGAAGAGGGCTTTGCCGGCATCGTGCGCATCGTGCGTGGCGTGCATCAGGTGATTCCGTTTGCGTTACGGCGCTGGCGCAAGTCACTGGCCTCCGGCGAAACGTGGCGCGAGATGGCGGCTTTCCGCCGAGCGCTGCGAGCCAAGCCATATGACGCCGTGCTCGACACGCAGGGCCTGATCAAGACGGCGCTGATTGCCGCACAGGCCAAACTGACACCAAGCGGCTTCGTCGCTGGGCTGGGCAACCGCACGGAGGGTGCGGGCTACGAGCCCATCGCAAAGCTGTTCTACCAGCGCAAGGTGGTGATGGAACAGCGCGTTCACGTGGTCGAGCGATCGCGCCGCATGGTGGCCGAGGCACTCGGCTACGCCGTCCCGGATACGATCGACTTCGGCCTGCAGCCGCCCGCCGAATTACCGTTCTCGCTGCCGCGCCCGTACGTTGCCCTCGTCCACGCGACCTCGCGTGCCGACAAGGGTTGGCCCCAGGCAGCGTGGGTCGATGTCGCGCGCGCGTTGTTGGCCCGCGACTACGCGATCGTCTTGCCGTGGGGCAGCGAAGCGGAACGCCGCACCAGCGAGGCGATCCGCGAAGCGATCGTCGCTGCGGTGCCGGGCACGGTCGGGCGCGTGGTCATCCCGCCGCGCATGTCGCTGCCGCAAGTGACAGCCTTCCTCGATCAGGCCGCAGCCGTCGTCGGCGTGGATACCGGCCTCGTGCACATCGCCGCCGCGCTGTGCAAACCGACGGTGGCGCTTTACAACTTCACCACGTCGTGGCGAACAGGCGGTTACTGGACTCCGAACGTGCACGATCTTGGCAGTGCCGAGGCCCATCCAACCAGCGCCCAGGCGCTCGACGCGCTGCGCGCATTGGGTGTGCTGTGATGCTGCGTGTCCTGTATCGCTGGCTGTGGCGCATTGCGTTGCCCTTCGCGCTGTTGCGCCTGTGGTGGCGCGGCCGTAAGGAACCCGGCTATCGCAAGCATGTCGGCGAGCGACTCGGCTTCTATCCGCCACGGGTCAATCCAGACCGCCCGCTGTTGTGGGTGCATGCGGTGTCCGTCGGCGAGACGCGTGCCGCACAGCCGCTCATCGATGCGCTGCTTGCGCGCTTCCCGCACCACGCCGTTCTGCTCACGCACATGACGCCGACCGGCCGGCGCACCGGGGCCGAATTCGCGGCACAGCGCAACGGCCGCGTCATCCAGGCGTATCTGCCGTACGACCTGCCCAGCGCGGTCGATCGATTCCTGCGCCATTTCCAGCCGCGGCTCGGCTTGTTGATGGAAACCGAAATCTGGCCCGTGCTGATTGAGCGCGCCTCTGCCGCAGGTGTGCCGATGGTCCTGGTCAACGGACGCCTGTCGGCACGCAGCCATCGGCGCACGGTAAAGCTCGGCGAGGCAGCGCGCGAGACCTACGCGCAACTATCCGCCGTCCTGGCGCAGACGCCGGACGATGCCGATCGCTATCGCTCGCTGGGTGTACCGCGCGTGCGCGTGACCGGTAACCTGAAGTTCGACATCACGCCGCACGTCGACCAGATCATGGCTGGCCGCGTGTTGCGTGACGCGCTGGGCGGACGCGCCGCGTGGGTTGCCGCCAGCACCCGTGAGGGGGAAGAGTCGCTGTTGCTCGACGCCTGGCAGGCCCATCGGGCGCGGCACGTTGGTCGTCGGCATCCCTTGTTGATCCTGGTTCCGCGGCACCCGCAGCGCTTTGACGAGGTAGCCCAACTCGCGGAGCGTGCAGGCCTGCGCGTGGTTCGCCGCAGTGCGTTGACCGTGTCCGGTGCCGGCGTGGCGAATGGTGGGGGGCTGGCGGATGCGGATGTACTCCTCGGTGATTCGATGGGCGAGATGCCGCTGTATTACGCCGCCGCCGAAGCCGCCTTCATTGGCGGAAGCCTTTTGCCACTGGGTGGGCAGAACCTGATCGAGGCATGTGCGGTCGGAACCCCCGTCGTCATCGGTCCGCACACCTTCAATTTTGCGCAAGCCACGCGTGATGCGGTCGCTGCCGGCGCCTGCGTGCAGGTGCAGGATGCGAGCGAGGTGATGCGCGTGATCGATACATGGCTCTACGATGCCGATGCGCGCGACGCGGCCTCGCGCGCCGCGTTGGCATTTGCCGCCACGCACGGTGGCGCCACCGCACGTACCGTGGAGGCCGTGGCATCACTGGTGCTGCCGACGCTCTGACCCGGTTGCTCCATCCGGAACGAAAGGTGCGAACTCATTGCGTGAGGAGCAGACTAACGGCTCTTCGTGCAGTTTGTATCTTGTTATTCTTTACGATCCGCTCATGTCTCAATCGAATCGTTCCAAGTCGACCTTGCTGCAGACGCCGCGCCGCGTGGTGTTGGCGGCGGCCGCCCTGGCCGCAGTGACGGCGGCTACCATCATCGGTGCCGGTTGCATGACGCCGGCTGTTTCGTCCCACCCCGTACCAGCAGCAACCGCCTCTGGCGCTGCAGTGGCGTCGGCCCCGGTTGCGCAATCGGCCTCAACGCCTGAAACCAAGCCGGTGCCCGCCAATAGCGCGCCCAATCCCGGCCAGGCGACGCTGAGCCAGGCCCAGGGTGAAGGCCGATCGCGCTTCGTGCTGGTGCGCTGGCAGGAACCGGGCGCCGCGCCCAAAGAGTTACCGTCGGCCGAAGGCGACGGTGCGGACCCAGCAGCACAGCCGATCGCGATTGACTTCAGTGCCGGGCTCGAGGCGGCCAACGGCGTGGCGTCTGGCTATGCGGGCTGCAATCGGTTTACCGGGCCGTACGAAAAAATCGCCTCAGGCATGCGTTTCGGCAATCTGGTCACCACGCGCATGGCCTGCGATCCGGCACGCATGGAACTGGAGTCGGCCTTTCTGGAGGCGCTCAAATCACCGCTGGCGACCGTAGGTCTGCAGCCGTCGCCGTCCGGCGCGCACGGCCGCCAGGTCATCTGGAAGACGGCGAGCGGCGCGCTGCTGCAATTTGCTGAGCGGCCGCTGCCGCCGCCGCAGCACGGTCAAACGCCCTGATTACCGCTTTGCTGCTCGAACAGGCGTGGGCGGCAGGGCCGTGATATCGCTGGAACCATTCGCGGTGAGCAGCGCGTTCACTTGAATGACGTCGGCCTCGGAGAGCGAGCCGGCGGCGGATTTCAGCCGCAGCCCGTTGAGGATGGTGTCATAGCGCGCGCGAGCCAGATCGCGCCTGGCCTGGAACAGTTGGGCCTGCGCATTCAGCACATCGGTGCCGATGCGCACGCCCACGCCGTAGGCGAGCTGATTGGAATCGTATGCGGTGCGCGCCGACAGCTCGGCCGCTTCCAGCGCCTTGACCTGTGCCAACCCCGCGATCACGCCGATGTACGCTTGACGGGCGCCTTGCTCGGCGGCGCGGCGGACGGTTTCGAGATCGCTCGCCGCCTTGGTTTCCAGCGCAATGTTCTCGCGCACGCGTGACTGGATCGCGCCGCCCGCGAAGAGCGGGATCGACACCTGCACGCCAATCTGCGAGCTGTCGAATCGCGCGCCGCCCGGCAGCGACGGAATGTACTGGTTGCCGCTCGCGTTCGTGTGGCCTGTCTGCGCGACCAGATCCACCGAGGGCAGGTGGCCCGCCTTGGCCTTCTTGACATCATGTTCAGCGCTCTGCAGGTTGTACTGCGCCAAGGCCACCTGCAGGTTGCTGCTGCGCGCCTGGTCGACCCACGGCTCGGCGCTTGCGGGTTCCGGTTGCGGCAGCGCCGCGCCCGCGCGTACGCTCGCCAGCGTACCCACGGGCTGGCCAATGATCTGTTTCAGCGCAGATTGTTTGACCTCGAGATCGCTGCGTGCGGCGATGACACTTGCTTCGATCGCATCGCGACGAGCCTGCGCGTCATTGGCGTCGGTGATGTTGGCGTTGCCGACGTCGAAGTTGCGGCGCGCCTGCTCGTACTGCTGCTGGATGGCGTCACGCTGGGCCGTGGCGAGCTGCAGCGTGTCCTGCGCGTTGAGCACGTCGAAGTAGGCCTGCGCCGTCCGCGTGATGAGGTCGAGTTGCGCCTGCGTGAGCGATGCCTCGGCGGCCTGCGCGGCAATCTCGCCCTGCTTGTACGTTTCCCACCGGTCCCAGCGGAACAACGGCTGCGAGAGCGACAGCGTCCAGCCGGTCGAAGAGAACGTCTTGTTGAAATCAATCGGCGCGTTCTGATCGAAAATGACGCGCGTCGAGCTCCATGCGCCGCCAATCTGCGGTAGCAATCCGGCGCGGCCCTGCGTGAGCTTCTCGCGCTGCGCAAGGGATTGCGCGCGGGCCGACGCGAACTGCGGGTCGTTGGCCAGCGCGGCGCGGTAGGCGGAGAGAAGATCGGTAGCGGCTGGCACGCCAGGTGACTGGGCCTGGGCCCATGCGAACACCGGCACGATCGACCAGCACAGCACAACAAGCGAACCGCGCACAGCCATGCGTGCGCGGCTACGGCAAGCAACAGTCATAAAGCCCCCGAACGAGGAAAACGTCGGAAGGCGGCGCGGGCGCGTCAGAGCCTGTCCATGACCCGCAGACTGCCGGTCCTGGACAGGATTTCGCCCGGCGGCGGCTTCCCCAATCAGTACGTCGCCATCTGCGGGTCCACCTGGTTGGCCCAGGCGTGGACGCCGCCCTGCAGGTTGTACACGCGGGCAGCGTCAAAGCCCGCACGCGTGATCAGAAACTGCGCAACCTGCGCGCTGCGCCCGCCGTGATGACAGATGCAGACGATGTCTTGGTCAGCATTGAGCTCGCCGGCGCGCTGTGGAATCTGGTCCATCGGGATATGCGTGATCCCGGGCAGGGCGCAGATTTCCAGCTCCTCCGTCCAGCGCACGTCGAGCAGGACGGGCTTCGCGCGCGATGCGTCGGCGAGCCATTGGGCGAGGGCGGTAGGAGCGAGCTGTTGCATGATGTTTGGGGAAGAGCCGGGTGGGTCAGAAGCGGAAGTGCGACGGTGCGGGAATGCCCACCAGCGGGGTCACGTACGTCTCGAACAGGTTGCGCGTCTGGTATTCGGTGTTGGAGAGGCGCGTGATGAGCTGCGCTTCCATGACGGGTGCGGTGCCGACGAAGATCGACAGTCGGCCGCCCACCTTGAGCTGCTTGAGCAGCGTTTCCGGCACGGCCGGCACCGAGCCCGACACGCAGATCACGTCATACAGGCCGTCGCCCCAGCCCTGGGCGCCGCTGGCTTCCACCACGTTGACATTGGTCACGCCATTGCGCGAGAGGTTGTCGCGGGCAAAGGCGACCAGCTCCGGCACGATGTCCAGCGTGGTGACCTGGCGGCCCCGGTGGGCCAGCAGAGCCGCCATGTAGCCAGAGCCCGCGCCGATTTCCAGCACGTCCTCGTGCTTGCGCACGGCCAGTTCCTGCAGCACGCGGGCTTCCACGCGCGGGGCCAGCATGTTCTGGCCGCCGGCCAGCGGGATTTCCATGTCGACGAAGGCCAGCGCACGGTAGGCCTCGGGGACGTAGTGTTCGCGCTTGACGACGCTGAGCAGGTCGAGCACGTCGGTATCGAGCACGTCCCACGGACGGATTTGCTGCTCGATCATGTTGAACCGGGATTTTTCGATGTCCATGGGCATGCCTTCCACGCGGAGCGAGTGATGCGAATGAGGGTTTGACGACAAACCCGGCATTTTAGCAAGTCCGGAGGACATTCCGGCAGACGTTGTCATGACGATGCGCCTTCATCGGGGTTGCCGGCACCCTCGGGCAGCGT
>JAGWNU010000112.1 GCA_028871175.1 Burkholderiaceae bacterium
GGAGCAGGTCTTTGGCCAGCGGCTCTTCCACATGCTGCCCGACGATGCGTCGGCGGTGGACGAATCCATCTGCCAGGGCATCCCCATTGCGCAGGGCCAACGGAACAGTGCCATGGCCAAGGCACTGGTCGCGCTGGCCGACATCCTCGCGACGGCACGCGAGAACGAGCGTCATGCGCCGCAGGAGAAGGGCTTTTCGTTGAGCAAGCTCTTTGCGCGCACGAAGACGTCATCCCCGAACATTGCTTGAGTTTCTCCCGCAGACGGAGCCCATCATGTCAATCCGCGAACAGTTGTCCGGCAGCCCGGACCATCCGCCGCTGTCCATGAACGGACACACGCTGAACGTGCCTCAGGCGGGCCATCCGGCCTACCGGGATTTCAAGAAGACCGTCCATGAAGTCGTGCTGGACCGGGTCGACCTGGAGCGGCTGGCACGCTTCCCCACCGAACAGGTCCGGCACGAGATCGGCACCCTGGTCAACAGCATCATCGACGAGGAAAAGCTGCTGCTCAACGATACCGAACGCCGGCAGATGACCACCGACGTGTACGACGAGATGTTCGGCTTCGGCCCGCTGGAGCCGCTGCTGCAGGACCCGACGGTATCGGACATCCTGGTCAACACCGCCAAGCAGGTCTATGTCGAGCGCCGCGGCAAGCTCCAGCTCACCGATGTCACCTTCTACGACGACGCCCACCTGATGAAGGTGATCGAGAAGATCGTCTCGCGGGTGGGCCGCCGCATCGATGAAACCAGCCCGATGGTGGATGCCCGTCTGCCGGACGGCTCACGCGTGAACGCGATCATTCCACCATCGGCCATCGATGGGCCGCTGCTGTCGATCCGGCGGTTTGCCGCCAATCCGCTGCAGATCTCGGACCTGATCGACCTCAAGACGCTGACCCCACCCATGGCGAAACTGATGCAGGCGTTGTCTCAGGCCAAGGTCAACGTGCTCGTCTCGGGCGGCACGGGCAGCGGCAAGACCACCCTGCTGAACATCCTGTCAGGCTTCATTCCGACAGATGAGCGGATGATCACCATCGAAGACGCGGCCGAGTTGCAATTGCGCCAGCCGCACGTGCTGCGCCTGGAGACGCGCCCGCCCAACATTGAAGGCAAGGGCGAGATCACGCAGCGCGCCCTGGTGCGCAACGCCCTGCGCATGCGGCCCGACCGCATCATCCTGGGCGAAGTGCGCGGCGGCGAGGCGCTGGACATGCTCAACGCCATGAACACGGGCCACGAAGGGTCGCTCACCACCATCCACGCCAACACCGCGCGCGACGCCCTGACCCGCATGGAAAACATGGTCAACATGGCGGGCCTGAACCTGCCGCCCAAGACGATCCGGCAGCAGATCGCGTCAGCCATCACGGTGATCATCCAGGTGGCGCGGCTGACCGATGGGCGACGCAAGGTGATCAGCATCCAGGAGATCACCGGCATGGAGGGCGACGTCATCAACATGCAGGAAATCTTCACGTTCCAGCGCACGGGCGTTGCGCAGGACGGCGCCGTCAAGGGCGTCTTCCGCGCCACGGGGGTCTATCCGAAGTTTGCCGAACGCCTGCGCGTGTTCGGGGTGGGCTTGCCGGACGAAACATTCGACCCGGCACGGCATTTCGAGGCCTGAAGACAGCGCAACCGGCCCGATCCTGAAAGGGGGCACCCCAAATGAACGAAATCTTCTACGCCTTCGCGATCCTGCTCTTCGCGGCAGTCGTCCTCTGCATTGAAGGGCTCTATCAGTGGTGGAACAACAACCACGGCCCCGAAGCCAAGCGCGTCGACGCCCGGATCCGGGCCCTGTACGCAGGAGGGCATGTCGGGCAAGACCAACTCTCGATTCTGAAGAAGCGCTTGCTGAGTGAATCGCCGCAGGTTCAACGCTGGCTGATGAGCCTGCCTCGCGTGAGTCTGCTCGATCGCTGGCTGGAGCAGTCCGGCAGCGACTGGTCGGTGGCGCAGCTGCTCGGCTACTCGACCCTGGTCGCGCTGTGCACCCTTGCGCTGGGCGCCTGGCTGCCGTTTCCGTTCAGCATCGTGGCGGCCGGCGCGCTGCTCGCGGCCACGCTTCCCGCCCTGCACATTGCGTCGCTCCGGCGCAAACGCCTGAAGAAGCTGGAGGCGCAGCTTCCTGACGCGGTCGACATGATTGCCCGCGCGCTGCGCGCCGGCCACTCGTTTGCCAGCGCGCTCGGCATGGTCGGGCAGGAGATCAAGGAGCCGATGGGCCCGGAGTTCCGCACCACCTTCGAAGAGATCAACTACGGCGTGCCGATCGACGAGGCACTGACGAACCTGGCCAAGCGGGTGCCCGTGAGCGACCTGCGCTACTTCGTGATCGCCGTGCTCATCCAGCGCGAGAGCGGTGGCAACCTGGCCGAGATTCTCGACACCATCGGCATGCTGGTGCGCGAGCGCCTGAAGCTCTACGCCAAGATCCGGGTGCTGTCAGCCGAGGGGCGGCTGTCGGCCTGGATCCTGGGCCTGCTGCCCTTCTGCACGGCCGCGCTGATCCTCATCGTCAACCCGGATTTCATGAAGGTGCTGTGGACGGACCCGATCGGCCTGAAGATGATCGGCGTCGCGCTACTCAACATGCTGCTTGGTCTGATCTGGATGCGAAAGATCATCCGCATCCGTGTCTGACGTACACGCGTCATGCAACCTGACATGACGGAACGATTTCGCTTTGGGGGGAGACGATCATGCAAGCGCTCAATTCCGGACAACTTCTTATCCTCGCACTGATCTTCGTGGCTGCCTTTGGCGGCGCGCTTGGGTTGCTGCATCTGTTTTCTCCGAGCCGCACGCGCGGCCGGGTACAGCAGATCGGAGGCCAGACCATCGGTACCGACCTGGTCGGCGGCCCCGACCATGCCTGGGTCGAAAAGCTGGCGACGTGGGCCAAGCCGGTCTCGCAACTGTCCCTGCCCAAAGAAGGCTGGGACAGCTCGCAGCTGCGCGTGCGCTTCATGAACGCGGGATGGCGCCAGCCCTGGGCCCCATCCTTGTACTTCGGCGTCAAGACGACGCTGGCGATCGCTCTCCCATTGCTGGGTCTGATGGTGTTGGGCGCCCGGCCGGAACATCACAGCCAGGAGTTGATTTTTGCCATTCTCGGTCTGCTGAGCGCCATCGGTTACTACCTGCCCAACGCCGTGCTGGCGCGCAGGATCGAAACACGCAAGCGCGCCGTGTTTGAAGAGTTTCCCGACATGCTCGATCTGCTCACGGTATGCGTCGAGGCCGGGTTGGGTCTGGACGCCGCCATGATGCGCGTGGCCGATGAGCTCGCGCTGCGCTGTCCCGTCATGGCCGAAGAGATGGAGCTCACCCTGCTGGAACTGCGCTCCGGTTTCTCCAAGGAGAAGGCCCTCACCAACCTAGCGCTGCGTACGGGCGTGGAAGATGTCGACCGGTTTGCCTCGATGCTGATCCAGGCCGACCGCTTCGGGACGAGCCTGGCCGATTCGCTGCGCGTGCTGTCCGACATGCTGCGCACCAAGCGTCGGATGCTCGCCGAAGAACAGGCCGCAAAGATTGCGCTCAAGCTGCTCTTCCCGCTGATCTTCTTCATCTTTCCAACGCTGCTGCTGGTGTTGCTCGGCCCGGCGTTCATCCAGATCTACCGCGTGCTGCTGCCAACCATGACCGGCCAGGGAGGCTGACATGAGAGGCCGCGGCTAGCCTGGCGGCAAAGGCCCCCGGACCGTCATCCGGCGCACCGCGCCGGAACGGTGGTCCAGTTCCCGGACGCGCGCCGGGTTTTTTCCGTTGTGCAAGACGGGTTGGATCGGGCCGGGATGCTCCCACTTTCAGGACCTGATGGCGATCGTCTGGATGGCAACACGTGGCGGCAGTGGCGGCGCGATGTCGCCGGCGCATCCCTTTTCACCGCCTCCCGGGGCGAAGCCGCTTTCGCGGTGCGGCCACAGGCAGTCAGCAAGGAAACGCGCGCCAGAGAGCGCGGAATCTCCTCGCATCTGTGTCGCCAGACGGAAGAGACAGCGCAACCGCGCTGCCGTCAGAAGTGCCTCCGTCTTCGATCCGTCCGCTTGCAAGGTGTCAAGGTGCCATCGAAGACAGGACGCCATGAGACAAAGGCCAACGTCTCGCGGGGCAGGCCTTGTTGTCGTGGCCGGTGCGCAGACGACCCGACTGTTGACCTTCTGCCCTACGCGGCGTCTTGGTTCTCCGCAGCAAGGTGGAAAAAAAGAGGGAGGCTTGTCCCAGCGCACCGCGTTTGCCGCCTGCTGCGCCTGGTGACCGACACTCACGGGAGCTTTCGGCGCAGCAGGCGTTCCTTTGCTTGCTGACTGCCTGTGGCGACATGAAGACAGCAGGCCAGCGCCCGCAGCGTATCAACCGCGGGGGCCCATGCGCGCCGCAGGCGCTGCCGGCCCGCAGCGATGGTGATCCACGAGGTCTCGGATACGCACCCCGCAAGCCACGCGGCCGATCAGGAGCAAACAGCGCTGCTGTTGGGATCCTGCCCCATGACTTCACGTGGCAGGTAGGTGGAGAAACTCGGTACGGCCAGTTGCGAGAAGCCGATCCAGGTGGCTGGCGAATAGGCCGCAACCGACATCCCCGTGACGCTGACGGCGACACCACCGCAGTTCGTTGCGTCGCACGTCGAGCTTGGGGTCCCGCTGGTGTCGTACCACTGCACGGTCACGTTGGACGACGTGAGCGCAGGCAGGATCGTCTGCATCTTGGCAACCACGGACGTCGAACCCTGCGCGCAGACCACGGCCTGACGCGCCCCCCAGCGGGTCGCCTCACCCACCGCATTCCAGGTGAAGAGAATGCGCCCAAAGTCGAGGATGGCGAGCAGCACCGTCAGAAAGAGCGCCGCCACAATGGCAAACTCGACCGCCGTCGTACCTTTCTGGTGCTTATTCATAGGACTGCCTCATGGTCACGGAGATGTTCCCGAATGGGAACGAGGTGAGCGACCCGCTGCCGCCTGAATAGAAGCGCGTGAAGGCCAGCATGTCGATCACCGGATTGAAGGTGTAGCCTGTGATCGTTACGGTGACCGTGTTGATCGCGGGGTTGGTGCCTTGCGCAATATTCGACGTGCAGCTTGTGTTCGACGCATCGCAGATGGCGACCATGCTGGCCTTGAGTCCAGGCACCAGCGTTGGCTGCGTGCTGGCGGGCGTTGGCGTGCCATAGACCACCAGGTTCTGCGCTGTTGCATACGCGCTGGCATTGCCCGCCGCCTGCGTACTCAGATAGCGGGTCGCATCTCGCGCGGCTTTGGCCAGCGTGTTGTACGTATAGATGGCCCTGCCGAACTCCGTGATGGCGAAGGTGATCGCCAGCAGCAAGCTGAGCGTGATGGCCAGTTCGACCACTGCGACGCCGCGTTGTCGTGTCTTCATGGCGCGCTCCTACTCCACCAGTGCCGGAACGAGCGGGCCGACGTTGCCGCCGGCCAGACCGCTCGGTGTGCATGGGCTGCCGACGCTCCCTCCGTTGCCCAGGTATTCGAACTGAATGGTCGTGGTCGGACCGTCCACGGGCTGCAGCATGAGCATGCAGGCGTAGTCCATGATCTTCGAGGCCGACGACACGACGGGCACCAGCACGATACGCCGGCTGGTCCCGTAGGTCGCAAGATCGCCGGTCGACCCGCTCGTGGCAAGGTTCTGATAGCCGCCCTTGATATTCAGGCCAGTGAGGACGTTACCAGCCTGGACTGTGGTTCCAGTATTCGCGTAGTTGGCGTATGCGAGCCGTTTGGTCTTGAAGTTGGCCGCGGTCGCATCGGAGCCCGCAGCGGGTGTGCCGCTGTAGGCGTTCTGTGGCACGGCATTCTTCCAGTTGGTGGACGTATAGGCATAGCCCGTGAAATCGGGCCGGAGGTCGGCTGCGGTGAACTTGTTCTTGTAGATACCGAAGCGGGCATTCCATGCATCATCGACCGCGACCTTCGCGCCGGGTGTGCCCAGCGAGTCGCCGACCTTCGAATTGCAGTAGCCGACGTTCATCTCGGATTTCGTCTCGCTGGCATTGGTGGAGCCATCGAGGTTGTACCAGCCCATCTCGCCCGGCGTGGGTGAGCCACCGGAATACAGCATGCTGACCCACTCGCCCTTCTGGTAGCCGTAGTCTGGCGCCGCACCGCCCGACTTCGGCAGCAGGCCGACCGGGATCGGGCACGTGCTCTGCGCATGCACGCGCGTTGCCACCGCCAGTGCGGCAACCGCGTTGCTGGAGGCCCCGCCCACCATCTTGATCAGATACGCCACGATGCCACTCGTCGCGTGATTGCACTTCACGTAGCTGGACGTCGTCGAGGCGCTTCCAGCGGGACTGTACAGGCCTGTCAATGAGGTGCTGAAGGTGATGTCCGCGTCCGTGATGGATGCAGAGGTCTTCTGGTAGACGACCTTGTTCGCGTTGCCTGCGGTCTTTCCGGCACTGGTCGCCCGTGTCAGCGCATCCGTCGCACCATCCAGCTCTTGCGCGGCGGCCAGGGCGCAACTGTCCACGGCCGACTGCAGCTCCGTCTTGGCGACAAACAGCCCGCTCAGGTCGACGACCAGTCCCGCCATGCCCAGCAACACGGCAAGGATCAGCCCAACCATCGGAAGCACTGCCCCTCGTTCTCTGTGCTTGTTATGCGTGCGCATATGCCTTCACCTCCGCCGGCGTGAATGCTGACCGGCTGCCGTACTGACAACCTGATGCGAAACACCTGTCGCATGCAGGCTTCCCCGTCCCTTTCACGTCAGTTGTAGCCGCCGCAGGCGAAGTGCGAAACTGGCCGTAGGTATGATTCAGCGGTGAAACGCGACGCGGCTTGTGGCGTGGCACTGCAATGCGCGGCGCGAGCGCCATGCACCCGCGCATGATGCAGGCCTCAGCGAAACGTCCAGAACCGGTGCAGCACGAAGGTGAGGGGCGGCACCGCGAGCAGGATGGCGACGAGCCCGGCCCAGTAAGTCAGACCCAGCGTCTGCGCAAGCCACGAGATGGCCAGCGTCAGCGCCAGTCCGAGCAGCGACACCGCATAGAAGCGCAGGAAGTTGGCACGTCCCGGCTTGGCGGAAAAGCTCCAGAACGCGTTGAGCAGATACGAGCAGACGTTGGCACAGACAAACGCCACCCCGTTTGCGGTCACCTGTGAAGCAGAGAGGCCGTTGATGAGCGAGGTTGCAATCGCCACATGCACGCCGGTCGCCGCCACGCCAGACACCCCAAAGCGGCATACGCGCACGATCGTCATCGGATTCGGCAGCCAGCGTGCCAGGGCTGACGGCAGCACGCCCACCAATGCCTCCACGACGCCGGACTCCGCCTCTCGCATGATCAACTCCCCCCGCAACGCATTGTTGGTGGCGGCGGAGTCGGCCGAAATCCATCAGATGGATGACGCAGTCGCGGGGAATCGGACGAGATGCGCTCGCGCGTCAATGGCACACCGGCAACAAAAAACCCCGCAGGCTCGCACCCGCGGGGTTTTTTGTTTGGAACAGCCATCCCGGAGGATGGCCGGGCCAGGGCCGGTGCGGCAAATTACATCATGCCGTCCATGCCGCCCATGCCACCCATGCCGCCCGGCATTGCCGGAGCTGCATCGTCCTTCGGCAGTTCTGCCACGGCGCAGTCCGTGGTCAGCATCAGCGAAGCAACCGAAGCGGCGTTCTGCAGCGCGGTGCGGGTCACCTTGGTCGGGTCCAGCACGCCCATTTCCACCAGGTCACCGTACTCGCCGGTGGCGGCGTTGTAGCCGTAGTTGCCCTTGCCTTCGATCACCTTCGACACCACGACCGAGGCTTCTTCGCCAGCGTTCGTGACGATCTGGCGCAGCGGCTCTTCCATGGCGCGCAGCACGATCTTGATGCCAGCGTCCTGGTCAGCGTTGGCGCCCTTCAGACCGGAGATCGAAGCGCGGGCACGCAGCAGTGCAACACCGCCGCCAGCCACGATGCCTTCTTCCACGGCAGCGCGCGTTGCGTGCAGCGCATCTTCCACGCGGGCCTTCTTTTCCTTCATTTCGACTTCGGTGGCAGCGCCAACCTTGATCACGGCAACACCGCCGGCCAGCTTGGCCACGCGCTCTTGCAGCTTCTCACGGTCGTAGTCCGAAGTCGCTTCTTCGATCTGGGCACGCACTTGCTTCACGCGGGCTTCGATGTTGCGGGCGTCGCCTGCGCCATCGATGATCGTGGTGTTTTCCTTGCCGATTTCAACGCGCTTGGCTTGGCCCAGGTCGTTCAGGGTCGCCTTTTCCAGCGTCAGGCCGACTTCTTCAGCGATGACTTGGCCGCCCGTCAGGATGGCGATGTCTTCCAGCATGGCCTTGCGGCGGTCGCCGAAGCCCGGAGCCTTGACGGCGGCGGTCTTCAGGATGCCACGGATGTTGTTCACCACCAGCGTTGCCAGGGCTTCGCCTTCGACGTCTTCAGCGATGATCAGCAGCGGACGGCCAGCCTTGGCCACTTGCTCCAGCACCGGCAGCAGGTCGCGGATGTTGCTGATCTTCTTGTCGAACAGCAGCACGAACGGGTTGTCCAGCTGGACAACTTGCTTTTCCGGGTTGTTGATGAAGTACGGCGACAGGTAGCCGCGGTCGAACTGCATGCCTTCCACGACGTCCAGCTCGTCGGCCAGCGACTTGCCGTCTTCCACGGTGATCACGCCTTCCTTGCCAACCTTGTCCATGGCTTCAGCGATGCGCTGGCCGATGGATTCATCGCTGTTGGCCGAGATGGCGCCAACTTGAGCGATTTCCTTGCTGGTGGTCGTCGGCTTGCTGATCTTCTTCAGCTCTTCAACGGCAGCCGTCACGGCCTTGTCGATGCCGCGCTTCAGGTCCATCGGGTTCATGCCGGCGGCAACGTACTTCATGCCTTCGCGCACGATCGACTGGGCCAGCACCGTTGCGGTGGTGGTGCCGTCACCGGCGTTGTCGCTGGTCTTGGAAGCGACTTCCTTGACCATTTGCGCGCCCATGTTCTGCAGCTTGTCCTTCAGCTCGATTTCCTTCGCGACCGACACACCGTCCTTGGTCACGGTCGGGCCACCGAAACTGCGCTCCAGCACCACGTTACGGCCCTTCGGGCCCAGGGTCACCTTGACTGCGTTGGCGAGAATGTTCACGCCTTCCACCATCTTGGCACGTGCGGCGTCGCCGAACACTACGTCTTTAGCTGCCATCTTGAGAATCTCCGAAATCTTTGGATGTTGCCCGCGCGCTCAGTCAGCGGCGCCGGCAATGAGGATTGGGTTACAGGTAAGCGATGCGACAGAGCGCGTGCTTACTTTTGCACCACGGCCATGATGTCTTCTTCGCGCATGACCAGGACTTCCTGGCCATCCACCTTGACGGACTGGCCGGCGTACTTGCCGAACAGCACGCGGTCGCCGACCTTCACGTCCAGCGCGATCGCATTGCCCTTGTCGTCTTTCTTGCCCGGGCCGACGGCCAGCACTTCGCCTTGATCCGGCTTTTCAGCGGCGGCGTCGGGGATGACGATGCCCGAAGCGGTCTTCGTCTCGTTGTCCAGGCGCTTCACGATCACGCGGTCGTGCAAAGGACGCAGGTTCATACACAACTCCTCAATGCAAAGTGAGTGTTTATTCACAAAACGCGCCGCAGAACGCGGCGCATCGGGAAAGCATCGGGGACCGGAGGCGTTGTTAGCACTCCTGCCCGGCGAGTGCTAATTATAGGGACGGGGTATGACGATTTCAAGAACGGGGGAAACCGAAGTTTTTGTCGAGATTCACGCAACGCTGGCCTGTGTTCACGCAGCTTCGAACTCATCCCAGAGCCTCAGCGCACACCAGAACCAGACATTCCTTTCAATTTCATAGGGTTACGCAACGATCGGCCGCTCAAAGCGCCACCCTCATGGAAGGAAGATGACGGCAAGCGCGCCCGGTAACCACCCAGCTTGCCGATCGGTGTTCATCCCTTGGCTCCTTGGGCAATGGCAGTCTTGGTAGCGATTGCAGGCTGGCGGGCCAGTTCAATGAAGGCCCGCACGTAGTCAATGGCGGTGTCCGCTTCGCGTGCGCCCAGGAAGATTTGCTTGCCGATGCCGCGCGCGCCCAGCCGCACGGGTACCACGTCGATCTTGGCCGCGTATTCCTCGACCAGCCAGCGCGGCAGGGCGGCCACGCCGCGGCCGCTGGCCACCATCTGCAGCATGATGTCGGTGGTTTCGATGGCTTTGTGGCGCCTGGGCGTTACACCGGCCGGCAACAGGAACTGGCTGTATATGTCCAGGCGCTCGATGTCCACGGGGTAGCTGATGAGCACTTCCCGGGTCAGCTGCTGGGGTTTCACATAGGCCGCCGAAGCCAGGGTATGGCCCCTGGCCACGACCAGCACCTGCTCGTAGTCGAATACGGGTTCGAACTTCAGCCCCGGCTTGAACAACGGGTCCGGCGTGACCAACAGGTCGATCTCGTAGCCGAACAGCGCACCGATCCCGCCGAACTGAAACTTCTGCTTGACGTCCACATCCACGTCGGGCCATGCGGCCAGATAGGGAGACACCACTTTGAGCAGCCACTGGTAGCAGGGATGGCATTCCATGCCGATACGCAGCGCCCCGCGCTCGCCCTGCGCGAATTGGCCGAGGCGCTCTTCGGCCAAGTCCAGTTGCGGCAGCACCCGGTTCGCCACGGCCAACAGATATTGGCCGGCCTGCGTCAGGCGCAGGCTTCGTCCTTCACGCAGCCAAATGTCGGTGCCCAGCTGAAGCTCTAGTTTCTTCATGCTGTGGCTCAGGGCCGACTGGGTCAGGTTCAGTACGCCTGCGGCGGCCGTCAACGACCCTTGCTTCTCGACCTGCTGAACGATGCTGAGGTGGATGCGCTCAAGCATTCACATGATTCCTATTCATGAATTTGTGAAATAAAACCATTTTACTTCATTGATCCACATCAATACCATGCGTTCCGATTGTTCGATCGCAGCCATCTGAAAGCAAAAAATGACACGTCCACTTCGAGTAGTAGCGGTTTCCGGCGGACTGCAACGCCCCTCCAAGGCTGCAGCCCTGGCAGAGCACCTGCTGGATCTGATCGCCGACGAAGTTCCGTGCCAACAACGCCTGATCGAACTGGGCCAACTCGCACCACAGCTTGCCGGCGCGGTCTGGCGATCCCAACTGCCCGATACGGTGGAGCGGGAGCTCGCGGCGGTCGAGCATGCTGACGTCCTGGTGGTGGCAACGCCGGTCTACCGCGGCTCTTACACCGGGCTGTTCAAGCATTTCTTCGACTTCATCCACCAGGACGCCCTGATCGACAAACCCGTTCTGTTGGCAGCCACCGGCGGCAGTGAGCGCCATGCCCTGGTGATCGACCACCAGTTGCGGCCGCTGTTCAGCTTTTTCCAGGCACGCACATTGCCGCTGGGCGTCTATGCGACCGACAAGGATTTCGTGGATTACCGCCTGCAGGACGAGGCCCTGATTGAGCGGGCAAGACTGGCCGTCCAACGGGCATTGCCATTGGTCGAATTGACGCACCACGCCAGGTCGTCTCTGGCCGATGCGGAGGTTGTGGCCTGAAACACGAATTGGCTTTTCTCTCCGAAATTAGGTCACTGGATCACAATGAACCAAGAACTCACCTTTAGCCTCAAAAGCATTTGTTTCGATGAAAACTATCAGCCATCGGACAGCACTCGCATCACCACAA